>DAOTTJ010000391.1:0-10364 GCA_034437695.1 Ktedonobacteraceae bacterium | reverse complement strand
AATACTTAGATAAGCACAGGAACTATTCTTTTCTAGAGTATTCGGCTTACCTAGACTTATCAATTTATACGTATGAAGACTTTCGCCGACAAGCGGCAGACACATGTATATTTCAGAGGATCTCAGAGAAGTATTATCTGCCAGCGTATGCCTGGTAATCTCAACCAATCCACCCTCATCGCTGGCCTCGGTCAATTTATCGCTTGCGACTACAAGCGCCATCGTTTGCAAAGGTGACGCCTTGATCTCCGAGAGGAATACGGTGTTTGTGCTTTCTTCAAAAATGATCATGTCAACTGGCTCACTTCCTCGATAGATCTGCACATGTCTCTGCATACGTGCAAATAATTCTAAGAAGAATATCCCCAGCAGCCTGGATGTAACCTGACCAATCGAACCAGATCCAGGCTTGTTGGCTTTCTCAAAATGGAAGTGACCGCTAAGCACACAACGCGGGCAGGTATTTGTGTAGGGATAGAAAAGCTGTGGCTCCCCCTCAGGACAGTAGTACCAGCCTTTATTAGCAATAGATTTGTAATAATCGGCAGCGATAAGTAAATCAAACGCCGCGGCTAAGCTCAGTCCTACTGGCACCTGCCTCGCACTGGCTGATTTATACGCGTGATCAATCAGGCTATGTACAAGTTGCTTTTCGTGTTCAAACGCCACAATCCTGGTTGCGCTTGTAATAGCATTCTTTACCCAATCAGATACTCTCGTCTCTGTATCCTGAAGCAGTGTACGCTGCATTGCTTTAGGAAGATGGTCGCGACTCATTTTTAGCATAATCCTTTCAGATGATAGCAGTTCTTCTCCCATGACACCTTCTTGCGGTTATGGGTAGGAGAAACGGCTTCTGCTCTTTTTATCACAACTCATCAACAGATGACAAATCTACTGCGTTTTGCTAAATTTAAATGAATTCAACATGCGCGTAAAGAATGTATGGTTGGTTGTAGCGTAGGTGCTGACTGCGTCCTGGTAGACGATGAAGTAGATCTGGGTGGCGCTGAGGCTATAGCTCACTCCCAGGGCTGTCTCTCTAACCTGGACCTGCGCCCCTCCCGGATTGCCGGTGATGTTCACTTGCTTCTCGACGACTCCCTGACTCCAGGTTTCGCCGGCAAGCGTGGTGGTGGTCAGTTGTGCGACCGAAGCTGGCTGCTTGACTGTCCCCAGCAGGTGCTGACTGAGAAAGTCGCTCACGGAGGCGTGGCCCGTGCTGTCGCTGGCATAGACGACCTGGACAAAGGTGGTGGTACTCCCCTGGTCGGAAAAGATCATGCCCTGCAACATCTCCAGCGCCGGATAGCTGGTCCCCAGGTACATGTCCTTGGTGGCGAGATCCCAATCGGTGAAATAGTTCATCGCAAACATATCTCCCTGATAATTGGTCCAGACCGCAGGTTTCGGCGGCGCGTCTCCACCAAATAGTGAACATGCGGAGAGCAGCACCAATAAAAACAGGCACAGGAGCGAGCATAAGGAGATTTTGCCGCTGCGTATGACAACGTTGTTCATGACCGGTAATCCTCTTTGAACTGGCCTGCCAGTTTGCAGCAAGATGCTCATAGCAGACGCACTGTAGTTACTGTTTTTCTACGTTAGAAAGGCGATGTTTAGGCACGCGAGAAGCGGACGAGCTAAAGCGCCCGCTTCTCACTGCATTTAAAACTGGATAGAAAGCTCGATGGCTTGCATTGTCTCATCCATATCGACGATGATGGAATGCTTGTCGGGATAATAGTGCCAGCTAACTACCTCATCGCCCGCATGCACTGTCTCAGGGGCTGCAAAGACCTCGCGCACTTCCAGTCGAACGCGCTGGCGGTTCGGGGTAAAGGTCCCTTCGCGTTCGCTGAATGAGACCCGCATATCTCCGGCCTCGACTTCACAGCTTATGGTACGACGAGCGAAGACTCCATCGAGGTGGGCGTAGCCGTCTCCGGCGTCCTCGTAGAGGGTCGCACTCCCTACGCCTGCCAACGGATAGAGCAACAGGGTCAGCGGGTCGGGCGCAGTCTGCTCTACATAGCTCATATCTGGCCAGAGCGGTAGCACGGTGTTGGCTCGCACATAGAACGCCGGCTTCCCCAGCGGGGCGTGCGCCAGAATGTGGAGCGGACCCGTAAAGCACTCGCCGGTCCAGAAGTGGAACCAAGTGCCAGCAGGCAGGTACACATGACGGTACTCGATGCCCGGACGCGTAATCGGCGCGACCAGCAGCGCGTTTCCACACAGGACCTCGTCATCCTGCGCGTAGGTCTCGGTATCCTCTGGCGCTATCCAGAAGAGTGGACGCAGGATCGGCGTACCAGTACGGTTACACTCGTCAAAAAGTGTGTAGAGATACGGCAAAAGACGCTGGCGCATCTTGAGCATGTCACGACACACGCTCTCGTACACCTCGCCAAAGAGCCACGGCTCCTGGTGACGCGTCTGTTTCTCCGAGTGGTTGCGACAGAATGGCTGAAAGATGCCAAACTCGCTCCATCGCGCCAGCAGCTCGCCATTGGCGTTGCCATAAAACCCACCGATATCGACACCCGCCCAGCCAACACCCGAGAGACCCAGGTTGAGCAGTTGCGGCAGGCTCATCGCGAGGTCTTCCCACGTCGAGGCGTTATCACCGGTCCAGACCAGCGCATGGCTCTGGATACCCGCGTACCCCGCTCGCGAGATAATAAACGGACGATGCTCCGGGCGCAGACGCAGCAAACCCTCACGCGCCGCCTGGACCATCAGTGAGCCGTACGCGTTGTGAACCTGGACGTGCAGACGCGCCTTGCCGTCGCCTGGGTGAATGACATCTGACGGTAAGGTGGAATGCACCGGCACAAAAAGAGCCGGTTCGTTCATGTCCGACCAGATGCCGCTTATGCCCGCATCAAGCAACGGCTGGTGCTTGTCACCCCACCAGCGGCGAACCTCCGAGTTGGTAAAGTCGGGAAAGACACAGACCCCAGGCCAGACGGCGTTCTCGTAGTCGCTGCCTCTTGACGATTTACAGTAGAGATCACGCTCACGCCCCTCACGGTACACTGGAAAATTGACATCGACCTTTACTCCAGCATCAACGATGGCAACGACGTGAAAACCCATTTCGCGCAGCTCAGCCAGCAATCCTTCGGGATCGGGAAAGTTGACACGATCCCAGGTGAAGACACGGTACCCGTCCAGCGTTTCGATGTCAAAGTATAAGGTATCGCAGGGAATATCACGCTCGCGGAAGGTGCGGGCAATGCTGCGTACCTCCTCGGCTGTCTCATAGGTAAAACGACTCTGACCATTGCCCAACGACCAGAGCGGAGCCAGCGGCGTCCGCCCGGTCAGCTCGGTATAACGAGCCACAACGTCCTGAGGCGTCGGACCACAGAAGACGTAGTAGACAAGATCACCAACATCTGTTCCAAACCACGCACGCTGCGGATGCTCATACGCCAGATCAAACTCTACCCGCCCAGGGTTGTCAAGGAAAAGACCCCAGGCGATGCCGTTCTCTATCACCAGCGTAAACGGGATAGAGACGTACAGACTATTCAAAAGCGCCGTATGCCCCGGCGGGGGATCGGTATTCCAGAAGATCTGACGCGACCCCGTTTTATTTAAACCACCCGTGCGCTCACCACACCCGAAGTACCATTCACCAGACATGTGCTGCTTATACACACGGAGCGGCGTCCCCAGCGTCCCCACCGCGTTCGCAAGCGGCACCAGCGACTCCAACCCGTCCCCAGAGAGACTTCCCATCCCCAGTTCAGGATCGTCGAGCGCAAAGGCCCGCCCCTGCACATCGGTAAAACCAATACGCAACGGATCAAGCGAGAGATGAGCTGTCGCAACAGAAGTTGCAATCGTAAGCTCACCCGTCCCCTCAGCAATGGTAACTGGCCCACTTTCCCACTCGCGAGCAATCACGGCCTCCGAGTCGTAGGATGCCGGGCGACCGTGCGCGAACAGACCAACCCGAAACAGGTCGGGTGCCAGCGCGGTCACCTCGACCGTAGCTGAGTCAGCACACAAAGACACTTTCGAGGCATCTTTTTCAATGGCTCCAGTTGTGCCTAAAGCCTGATACCCTGGAGGAGGACCGGGGAAGATTTGAGCGTTTGCACCAGGCGGCAGCTCTATCTCCATAATGTCATTTTCCCTTCAAAAAGATCTTTCGCCACAATCTACTTGCAAAGCGAGAGATGACTTGCTTTCAATGAGCCGTAAACCTCTATTCCGCTACGAAAAGGGTTATCGGCACCCCGTAGAAAGGCTATTACAATCTGACCACTCCTCCTGCCATAACAATAGATGGCCGGACAACTGCACCTTTATTGTATCCCGCATTCTACCACCTTGCGATCTATCCAGAGACAATAGACAAAGCGTAATCCACCAGCGAGTAATCAAACCAGGTACCAGTCCAGGGGCGAAGCTCCATTTCGCCCCTCTCACCACAGGGAACCAGAGCAGAACTCTGGAAGACCAACCCCTGCGCGGACTGGCCGGGATGCAGGTTGCTGTAGTCAGGAGAATTCAGGGTAAACCGAGTACTCCTCTGGCTTCCCTGCCATACGAGATGAAGGAAACCTCCATCTCTGCCTCCCCATCCCGCTTGCTCTACACACAACCTGCCTCTCTACACCCACACTCACCCCTTCAAACCGGTCAGACTGATTCCACGAATAATCTGACGCTGGAAGAGGAGAAAGAGCAGAATGGGCGGAATACTGGCAAACACCAGCCCGGCAATCAGATAGGTAAAGGGCAGATTCGAATTGGCTCCCGATTCGTGATAAAGCGCCACAATCAAGGGCTGAAGATTAGCATCAGCCAGCACCAGCAACGGCCAAAGGAAATCCTTCCATGAGGCGATGACCGTGAAAATGGTAATCACAGCCAGCGCCGGACGCGAGAGCGGCATGATGATGCGCACAAAAATCTGCCAGGCATTCGCACCGTCCAGACGAGCAGCCTCCGTCAACTCCACCGGAATGCTGTCAAAAAAGCTCTTGAGAATCAGGATGTTAAAGGCGTTTGCCGCTTCCGGCAACCAAACTCCCGCCCAGGAGTTAGAAAGCGAGACATTGATCAGCGGCAGATTGCTGATATTGACAAATTGCGGGATCAGGTAGACTACAGGCGGCACCATCAGCGTACAGAAGAAACTGAATTGGATAAACCCCTTACCCGCCACATGCAATTTGGAAAGCGCGTACGCCGCGGTCGCCGAGACCAGAATCTGCAAAATCACTGCACCCAAAGCTAGAATCAACGTATTGCTAAAATACAGCGGTAACTGCAATGTATTCCAGGCGTTGATATAGTTATCCCACTGCGGATGCACCGGCCAGAAGGTCGGCGGCGTTTGAAAGATCTCCGCACTCGACTTGAGCGCACCACTAAACATCCAGTAAACCGGACCCAGCGTGACTAACGTCGTGAGCACCAGAAGAGTAAATACTACCCAGTAAAGCGTACGCCCAAGCGGATGCTTGAGCATCAAAGGCGAAACCAGCGTGCGCGTACTTGCATCCTGTCCCTGCGTGACCCGCCGCCGCACTTTTTTCTCGGGCAATGGCACTAGACCCGATGGCTGTTGAGAAGAGAGAGCCATGTGTTAATCTCCGTTCATTATCCGGTTGGTCATACGCATATAAAAAAGCGCGAAGACAGCCAGAACCAGAAAGAGGATAACGCCCAGAGCGCTCGCCCCCCCAAAGTCGGCATACTGGAAAGCGTAGTTATAAATGAGCAACAAAATACTCATCGTCGCATCCTGCGGACCACCTTGCGTGATAGTAAATGGCTCGGTAAAAACCTGCATAGTGCTGATAACTTGCAAAACAAGCATCAGCAGCAGGATCGGTCGAATCGCCGGCAACGTAATATGCCAGAGCCGTTGCCAGATACTCGTGCCATCGATCTCCGCCGCCTCGTAGAGCGTAGCTGGCACCCCCTGCAAAGCCGCCAGGTAGATCAGCATGGCCGACCCCGCCAGGCTCCAGGTCGATACGACGACCAGAGCGGGCAGAGCAGTACTGGGGTTCTCTAACCAGAGACCACCAGGCTGGTGAAAGACGGCCAGCAAGGCGTTCAGCAAACCAGAGTCGGGATCATAAATCCAGCGCCAGAGAAAGACTGTGACAATCGGCGGCAACATCACTGGCAGATAGAAAGCCAGTCGAAAAAAACCTTTCCCATGACGCATCTCGTTGATCACCAGCGCCAGCACCAGTGGGATCAGATACCCAAAGACCAGCGCGTAAAGCGTAAATTCCAGCGTGTTACGCCAGGCTACCACAAAAAGTGGATCAGCCAGCACATGACGATAGTTCTGCCAACCCACCCAGATCGCCGGATTGATCATATCTACGCTCTGAAAGCTCATAACAAAGCCCAATATCACCGGATACCAGACGAAAAGCGCAAAAACCACCAGCGCCGGCAAAAGGAAAAGATATCCACTCAGATTGCGCCGTATACCTAGCTTCACGTTCTGTAAGCTAGTACCCCTCGTCTGCGCATCCATCTTCTTCGCCAAGCGCTGGTTCTGGCCCAGAGGTGCTCGTTCTTGATCCTCCGAGGATGCTGAAAGCCTCATAACCTATCTCCTTGTATAGCACTCTCAGAAAGACCCGTCTCCCCTGCCCGCGCCACGCCCGATCTCACCCTGAGAGTGAGACCGAACACAGCAGGCACAGACGAGAACGGGTCTCTCCTTACCCTGCTCCTATGAAGTCGCCTGGTCGAGGATCTGCTGAAACTGCTGAGCAGACTGGTCCAACAACGTTTTGGGGTCCGCACCGGAGTTGGTCAAAACTGCCTGCATAACCGGATCAAGCGCAGCATACATCTTCTGCGTCTGGTTGCGCGGCTCGGGACGCAGAGCCACGGTCGAGTTAACAAACGATGTGTAGTTTTGCAGCGGTACGTTGGCATACTTGGTGTTCAGGTCGTTGATCTTCTGCTGGAAAGCGCCTGTGAAGAGAATGTTGGTCGGTGCACCAACTACCTGACCAGCCGCCGCCTGCTGCGCAAAGTTGCTCTCCATCACGTCAAGGTTGAAGTTAGAGTAGATCACGTAGTCAAAGGCCGCCTTCATCACAGCCTGCGACGACTTGGGGTTGAAGATAAAGATGTTTCCACCGGTCAGAGCCGAATTGCCACCGTTCTGCGGCATAGGTCCAATCCCAAAGTTCTTCAGGTCAACCTGGTACTGCGACTGCAATGTGTTCAACTGGTCTGGTGCCATCACTACCATCGCAACCTTGTTGGTCGCCAGCAATTGCAGGGTCTTGTCCTGCGTGAAGAGCTGCTCTTTGGTCATGGATTGATCGGTAAAGCGCATATTCTTGAGCAACTCCAGCACAGCCTGACCTTTGTCGCTGTTAAAGGTCGCAGTCTTGCCATCAGCAGACTGCATGTCGCCACCAGCCGTGTACATCCAGTTGGTGAAATGCCAACCACCCTGGTTGCCCGAACTCGTCTCGGCAAAACCCGCCACCGACGGGGTGGTCAATTCTTTGGCATACATACGAAATTGATCCCAGGTGGTCGGGGGCTTATCAGGATCAAGCCCAACTGCCGAGAACATCGCACGGTTGTAGTAGATCCCCAGCGCATAACCGTTCTGCGGCATACCGTAGATCTTCCCACTAGTTGGATCAGTAGCAATCGATGCAATCCCTGCATTAAAGCTGCTCCAGTACTGCCAGCCTTTGGCCAGACTGGTGATATCGGCCGCGGCGTGCTTTGAAATCAACAGTGGCGGCTCGGTAAAGTAGCTCTGCGTCGCATCTTCGGCCTGACCGGCGGCCAGACGAGCAAAAAAGGTCGATGGATCGTAAGGATCGGTCTTACCGACGATCTTTTCGTTGGGATATGCCGCCTCAAACTGTTTGATCATCTGATTAAACACAAAGACTGCGCCAGCATTGGTCGAGGGCGGAAGTGTATTCACCGTCGCCGTCGCCACACCCGGCGTTGTGGTCGTCGCTCCACCACAAGCAGCCAGCAAAGCATCCAGACCCACTACACCCACACCCAGCGCAGCACCACGCTGTAAAAAGCTCCGTCGATTAAAAGAGCTGTTTCCCGGTATCGTACCCATTGAAGAACCTCCTTGAAAAGAGCATGACGTTCTTACGTCATGTTGTGAGGATGTCATCAGAGACACCACCCCATGAACAAAAACAATGACCACTGTTAGAGATTGCTAAACGGTCCTTGCTTCAACACAAAGCTGTGTAAGCAGCAAAATAGGGATGGTGGAAGAGATAGATCATCGCCTGCGCATGGGATGAAGATGCAGGCAATGCCCGGAAACTGATCGATCCGGGAAAAGTAGAGCATACCAGGTCAAGTCAGGACACACTGAAGAATGCAGCAGCATAGCTTACAAACCTCCTCAAAATATTCGCCGTCGAACGTTGATGCACAAGAGAGACAGGTTAAGAAAATCTCAAAGAAATTTAGGGTAACGTTTACCTTATCTTTCTTGAAAAGAAAGGTAGCATAGAAAAATGTGATTGTCAAGAGGGTAGAGATTTTTGGTGAAATTTTTCTTCTCTCCCTCTTTCTTCCTCTCTCCTGGCTTTTTGTTCCACAGGGTGTGGCCGCTAGCCCGCTGATAGTTGACAAGCCGCTTCAGACATGGTACGATTTACGCAATAAAGTAAAGTTATCGTTTACCTAAAATCCTTGGAATATGCGCAATAGAAGGGGTGCCCATGACACCGGAGCCCAGACAGTTGAAACGCCTGACTATGGCCCAGATCGCTCAAGAGGCCGGGGTTTCTATCACTACAGTTTCAAAAGTTCTCAATCGGCTCCCCGGCGTAGGTGACAAAACACGCACACGCATCCAGGAATTAATCGATCAGAACGACTATGTACAAAACCACGCAGCTCGCTACCTGCGCAAAGGCCAGAGCGGCCTTATCGATCTGGTAATTATGCGCCTTGAGGGCGGGTACGACCTCGGTATCACCCACGGCGTCCAGGATGTGCTCGAGGAAAGCGGTCACCGTCTGGTTATCTTCGCAACCCACGAAGATGAAGATATGGAACGCCAGTGGTTACGACGCAAACTCGATCAATATAGCGACGGCGTTCTGCTCCTGCTGCCCTACGAACGCACAGGTATCGCCAATACGCTGATGTCACAAAATATTCCCTTCGTGGCGATCGGCGACCGCAACGAGCCGGTCACTGCCTTCCCAACCATCGGTTCTACCATCTGGCTCGGCGGCTATACCGCGACCGAATACCTGATCTCGCTCGGTCACCGCCGCATCGGCATCATCACTGGTCCACTCAATCTGCTCTCGTTCCGCGCCCGTCTGGCCGGCTACCGCGACGCACTCGAACGCGCCGGTATCCCTGTAGATCCCCTGCTCATCTGCGAAGGCAACTACCTGCTCGGCGATGGCATCATCCAGACCAACGCACTCCTGGATCTCCCCAATCCACCCACCGCTATTTTTACCGCTAACGACGCACAAGCAGCCGGCGTCTACCAGGCGCTCTACCACCGCAATGTCTATATCCCTGACGAGATGAGCGTGATAGGCTTTGACGACGTGACCTACACTGCACAGATGGCCCCTCCCCTGACTACCATCCACCAGCCCCTGATCGAAATGGGACGCATGGCCACTAATATGCTGATCCGCCTGATCAGCAATCAGGCCCTCGACTCCAAACATGTTGAGCTTTCAACCTCCCTGATAGTCCGCGAGTCCTGCGCCGCCCCCCGCACTGGTCCTCTCGGCAACAAATAAAACAAGGATCACAGCAAGTCTCACTCACTGTAATCCCCATTCAAGCTCGCAGGTAGGGGAGATACACGACGCTGTGTATCACACATCGATAGCAAACATATTCACAAAACATACAATGTAAAAGACCTGTTTTTTATAAACTCTCAGGCATTTCTCATCTTTGATGAATCTTTGAGATCTCTCTAGTATAAAACATGGGATATAGCTTCCTTGTTATGTGATGGCTTATCTTCATTGACCCCCGTTCGCAACCCTTCTGTCTCACTGTACGCAGAGCAGTTTAATGCTCAACTTGCGCATAGTGCTCCAGGCGCGTGCCTAAAGTCAGAAAGGTATGCCCCAGGGTGCGGGCCAGAGAACGCGCTACCAAGTGAACGGGCTGCACCGACGTTGTCGCATGCATATCGCTTTCACACTGAGTAAGCTTCTCATCGTACAGCACCTTGAGCGCCAGGTATGGGGGATAAGGATACATAGTTTCGATAAACCTCCTCTTTCTCTCTTGAGAAATGTGTTACCGAGAAACGCTCATTTCGCCGCTTCTCACTAAAAATAACACTCTTTCAACTCCTTTTTATTCCATTTTCT
>DAOTTJ010000390.1:0-32465 GCA_034437695.1 Ktedonobacteraceae bacterium | reverse complement strand
TTATTTCTTGATTGGAGCTGAGGCGATTTCGTCGGACGAACTCGGCAGATAGTCTCCTGACTCAGCCTTAAAGCTCGCTCTCCTCTAGCTCCTGATCGGCGCTGGCTGGCTGCACCAACGAGATAGTGCGCCTGAAGAAGAGTCGCGAGACGACGCGGCTGGGTACGGCGAAGAAGAGCATCAGAACAAAGATGAGGATCAGACTCGCGGTCATACTAAACCATGCGGAGATAAAGATGATGAGATACATCAATGGTCCAAAGAGATACTGGATGCTGATCTCTCTGACCTGCTCGCCATCTACATTCGGCGCTAAAAGTCGGTGGTTGTAGGAGGCATAAAACCACAATCCGTTGAAGCCACAGGCCATCAGCAAGCAGGTACCGGTATAGAAGAGGGCCGCAGCGTGTTGCGTGGGCAACGATATGTATTCGGCCAGGAGAGCCGTGGGGAAAGGGATAAAAACGATGATCAGCAGTAGAAACAGATTGATGAAGAGCAAAGCGGTATCGATCCGGCGAATATGGATAAACAGGCGGTGGTGGTTGAGCCACATGACGCCTATGGTTAAAAAACTGATCACGTAGGCCAGGAATGCCGGCCACTCGTCCCTCAAGGCTCGCCAGAGATCCCCATCGCTGAGGAGACCTGCGGGCAATTTGAGGTTAAGGATTAACAGGGTGATTGCGACGGCAAAGACGCCGTCGCTGAAGGCTTCCAGGCGGCTGGTTTCTTTTTCGTTCATGCTTTTGCCTCGTTTGTTTGGTGTGCGTGCCATTCAAGTTATACTGTACACTGTGGTGCTCTCAAGCGCAATATATGGGTGGGTGCACAAGCCGGCGGCTTGTGCACCCACCCATATATTGCTTAAAAAGCCTATCACATGTATAGCTCATCTATACATGTGATAGGCTTTTTAAGCTTTAAGTAATGCTTTACCGCAGGTAAAGCTCTGTGGTCAGAGGCCTATTTTACACGAGGCCTCGACCGGTCTCGGCCACTATATATTTGACTACATCTTCCATCTGGCCGTTCTGCCGATAGATAGCCTTCTGGCGTCTAGCTCCGTTGCCGCGCTGACACGTTTCGCGCACCAGTCCCGCTATCTCTTCCCAGGTTCCCTCGGCCTCCAGGGCCGGGCGCAGCGTCGTCAGGGTCTTCTCTACCAGTTCAAGCGCAGGCAGCGCACGCTGCTCAACGACGTCGATCAATTCACCGCTCAGACCATAACGCGCCGCCTGCCAGTGCGCGGCTCGCAGCAGCTCTGTATAGACGATGGGCAGTTCTTGCTCGGTCTGCGCCTGCTCATAGGCGGTTCTGACTACCGCCTGGACCAGGCCAGCGATCATTACCGCTTCGTCGACGGTCAGGCAGCAATCCGCTACGCGAAATTCAATTGTGCCAAAGCGCTCAGACAGGCGAATGTCCCAGTAGACTTTGGTGGTGTCCTCGATACTGCCGACCGCGACCAGACTTTGGATAACCGCGTCGTACTCGGCGAGCGTGGCGAAATACTGCGGT
This sequence comes from Ktedonobacteraceae bacterium, assembly GCA_034437695.1. GTDB lineage: Bacteria > Chloroflexota > Ktedonobacteria > Ktedonobacterales > Ktedonobacteraceae > Paraktedonobacter. The sequence continues at coordinate 30,944 of DAOTTJ010000390.1, read as the reverse complement.
TGACCCGAGGTGGGCCAGCGACTCCACATAACTGTGCGAAAGCTATTATAGCCGGTGTCGTCCCCCTGCCAATAGGGCGAACTGGCCGACAAGGCAAGCAGCGGCGAGAGCCAGAGGCGGGCGCGGTTCATGACCTGGAGCGCCGTCTCTCGGTCGGGCATGCCGATATGTACGTGACAACCAAAAATGGGTTCACGCGCCAACTGCTGAAAGTCTTCGGCGATCTCACGGTAACGGTCGCGCGGCGTGATACGCTGACTCTTCCAGTGCGAGAAAGGGTGAGTCCCAGCCGCAGCCAGGTATCTCTTTTTTTCGGTCGCTGCGGCAATCATTTTCGAGCGCATATTGACCAGCGCAGCACGCACCTCGCTCACGTTCTGGCAGACGGGCGTAGCCGCCTCAACCTGTGAAAGCTGCAATTCGGGCTGGGCCGCGTCACCTAGCGATTGCTGCGCGGTGCGCAAAAGCGCACGGGACGATGAACTCAGCTCCAACGTCTGCATATCGATGATCTGATATTCTTCTTCCACTCCAAGTGTAAATGTGTGTTTCTGCAAAGACATACTTCGTTTCAAGCTCCTTCCAGTATCTTTCAGCGAGATACCCCTCTTGAAAAGAACACGCTGCCGATCCGTTGAATGATACAAAACTGCACCGCTGCTGATCGGCAAAAGCACCTGGCGTCCCCAAGATGGAACAATTTATCGGCGCTTCTACTCGTCGCTCTCCGCTGCCAGGAGCATACGCGTGGCATCGTAGTCGCCAAATAAGGCGTAGTGCGCGTCCACGGCGTCCTGCTCGGATGCTCCGCGACAGGCTCGCGATGCATAGCCACCCGTCTCTGCGCGGACGATCTCGACGACTGGCTGAAAACCCACCAGAGCCACGCCGCGCTGCGAGGGCAGATTATCGGCGTCCATGCCGATCCACACGCGCTGATAAGCGGCTGTATGGAGTTCGCCCAGCATGTAGGACAGGAGCGCGGTGTAGAGCCGTTGCCTGCGATACGTCTGGAGCGTGCCACAGTCCCAGATATATGCCTCGCCTGGCTCAAGGCGCACATCCAGACCCAGCTCTCCGATACGCTCTTCCTGGAAGCTGATCCAGCCATAGGCCACAGGCTGGGCATCGAATCTGGCCAGGTGGCAGTGCCTACCGCTCTGCAACCGTTGCAGCACGGGCGCAGGATCGTCCAGGCCCATACAGCGAGCCAGTTCGCTGGCGTCCGCTACGTCGGCGCGGTGAAAGACCACCGGGATGCGGGCCGCTGGCAGCTCTCCCAGCGAACTATCAAGCTTCAGCAACCAGAGCGTCCCCAGGGTGCCGCTCGCTGGCGCGTATGTCGTCATGACTGTACCACCTCGTCCAGACGGGGAAACCTGCGCTCACTCAGCTCGGCCAGCGCGTCGGCAATATGCGCATCATCGATATTGTAGCTGCCCGCGCTCACCCGCAGACAGTGCGCGGTGGCCAGTACGTCGGCGTGGGTGTAGCCCTCGGGCGGGACAAACTTATAGCAAGCCAGTTCAAGCAACTGACCATTGGGGTCGCGAAAGTAGATTGAGTCCATAAAGCCCCGGTCGATGTTACCGGTATTCCAGATGCCGCGCTCGTTGAGGCGCAGGGCCACTTGCGTATACATCGCGTGCGAAACGGTGAAGGCCAGATGGTGGAGATTGCCGATTCCCTGCGGATTGGGGGTCGGATCGTCGACACGCGAAGGGCGGACAAAAAACGTCAACAAACGCCCATCCCCTGGATCAAAGTAGAGATGCGTCTCGTCCGGCACGTCAAGGTTGGGCTGCTCAAAGACCAGCGGCATGCCCAGCACGTTCTGGTAAAACTCGATGGTCGTTTCACGGTTCGAACCAACCAGCGTGATATGGTGGACACCCTGGGTCTGCATTCTGGACATCTATCTCATCCCTCTATGCGCTAACTGCTGACTGACTATAACCCGACCAAACATCCACATACGTCTATTGTACACGACCAGGCGAAATCTCAAAGGTCTGTTGCAGCCACTCAATGCAGAGCTTTATCCACCCGCTGATATGCTGATCGGAACCTCGGCCTTCGTCGGTTTCAGGGATCGCCAGCGAGAGACCGTGCATGCCGTGCGGATAGATGTGCAGTTCAAAGGGGATCTGCCGCGCACGCAGTCCACCGGCAAATAAGAGGGCATTCTCCACCGGCACGACCGCGTCATCGGCGGTATGCCAGAGAAAGGTCGGGGGCGTACCGGCGTTGACCTGGTGCTCTAAAGACAGCTCGCGCAGCGTCTCTTCAGACACGTCTTCGCCCAACAGGCGCACAAATGAGCCACGGTGAGCAAACTCACCCGCAGAGATCACTGGATAGGCCAGGATCAGTGCGTTTGGACGATTCTGGCCACGCTCTAAACCTGCTCGGTCGGCCAGGTAGGGCTGCTCCCAGTGGACTCCCAGGCTGGCCGCGAGATGTCCCCCAGCCGAGAAGCCACACACGGCTATCTTCTCTGGATCGATCTGCCAGCTAGCGGCGTGGCTGCGCAGGATGTTCATCGCTCGCGCAAGATCAAGCAAGGGCTGCGGATGTTGCCAGGGCGCGACGCTGTAAGACAGCACAAACGCGTGTAGACCAGCGGCGGTGAATTGCAGCGCCACTGGCTCCCCTTCTCTGGTGTTGGTGGACTCGTACCCACCTCCTGGACAGATCAAGACGGCCCCTCTGGGCTTATTTCCCGCCAGGACGTATGTGCTCAAGGTCGGTTGAAACTCATAGCCCTCACGCGTGGGAAACTGACCCTGCTCCCACAATGGTAGTGTTTGCTGAAACATAGCAGAAACCTTTCTTTCTCCAAATATCAAGCGTTTCTCTCTCATGCCAGGACTATTCAAAAGTCCACCCTGCCGCCTGCGGCGGCGAGCAAAAGAGGGAAAAGAGGTTTGTGCGAGGAAACCTCGCGCTCCGGCAAAGGGCTGCCGTCCTCTGCACTCCTGCTTCACTTCATTCTATTGCTCTGTCAAGCTTCCTGTGACACGTCGCCTGCGGCGAAGCAGAGGGGGAAGGAAGGCTGGGGCGCAGCCCCAGGCACCAGTCAAGGGGTTGCATCCCTGCTGCCGTCAATCTTCGATTGACAGAGCACTATGGAGGCTCGCACCCGATCCGTCGTTCAGGGGCGGGGCCACATTATATAGCCCTGTCTCACGCCCTGCATTCTATCCGATGCTTGCAATCAGTTACAACCGCCTGACTCGCTCAAACGTGACAGAATAGCTCGGACCCCGACGCCCGAATGGGAATTTTTTGTCGAGTTTCTGAGTTAGCAAAGGTGTCTGACCTGAAGTGGCGCAGGAGTGCAGAGAGAACGCTATATCTATGGTGGGGGTCAGCCAAGAAAGGAGCAAAGGGAGCATGGCAAAGATTGTCTTTGCTGAGGTGAGTAAACAGTACCGCAACGCCGCACGACCGGCGGTTGACGCGGTGAGCTTTGACGTATCCGAGGGAGCCATCTGTATGCTGCTCGGAACATCAGGCTCAGGGAAAACGACGCTTTTACGCATGGTCAATCGCTTGATTGAGCCAAGCGGAGGAGCTATCTTGATCGATGGCAACAATATCCTCAAGGAGAACCCGATAACCTTGCGCCGCCACATGGGGTACGTCATCCAACAGGTAGGTCTCTTTCCCCATATGACTATCGCCGAAAATATCCGCGTCACCGCTGAGATCGCCGGAGGCTGGACGCGCACCACGATGAACCAGCGGGTAGACGAGCTGCTCGACCTCGTTGGTCTGTCGCCCACCGAATATCGCAAACGCTACCCACGGCAGCTCTCGGGCGGTCAACAACAACGCGTCGGCCTGGCTCGCGCCCTGGCGACCGATCCAACTATCTTGCTGATGGACGAACCCTTCGGCGCACTCGACGCGATTACACGCACGCGCATGCAGGATGAGCTGCTCCACATTCAACGCGGCGTGCGTAAGACCGTGCTTTTTGTGACGCACGATGTGGATGAAGCGTTTAAACTTGGTGACCAGATTGCTGTCCTCTCTGAGGGTCAACTGGTACAGATTGGGACGCCGATTGAGCTGCTCACAAACCCGGCCAACGACTTTGTACGCGAGCTGGTGGGAGCAAACAACACGCTGCGCCAATTGCAATATCTACCAGCGGCTATCGCCCTGGAACCGGAGTCCAGCAGCCAGCCAGATACTACCCAGGCAGATCTTCCGGTCTGCCCACCTGGAGCAACGTTGCTGGATGCACTGCTGCAACTGCTCCAGACACACGCCCCTGCGCTTATCTTCAACGACGAGACTGAGCAGGCGACCTCTGGCTTAATTACTCTGGCCAGTATCCACCACCAGATTACGATGGTGCGTACGCAGAGTACTGAACCCGTCGATAGACAGGCGGAAAGCCGGATCTAGCGGTTTTGCTACACAGGACTCAGTTCCGTGGAGGATTCTCATTGCAATATTTACTCAATCCGTATAACTACGACTGGACCGATCCAGAAAGTATACCCAATCTGTTTCTCCAGCATCTCTGGTTGGTAGGTCTGACCATGCTTATCTCGCTGGTGATTGCCGTTCCACTGGGTCTGCTGGCGGCGCGTTATAAACGAATCTACGGACCCTTGATTGCCATCGCCGACATCCTCTATACGATCCCTAGCATCGCGCTGGTGGCTTTCCTGATCTCTTTTACCGGCCTTTCGCTGGCAACCGTTCTTATCCCGCTGGTCATGTACACCCAACTGGTATTGATCCGCAATATTGTTACCGGCATCAACAACGTCGATCCGCTGCTCATCGAAGTAGGCAAAGCGATGGGCATGAACGGCTGGCAGATCTTTTTTCGCGTGCGCCTGCCGCTGGCGCTGCCGACGATAGTCGCGGGCATTCGCATCGCGACGGTGACCAGCATTGGTATCGCCTCGCTGGCCTCGCTGGTCGGCGAGGGCGGTCTGGGTGACCTGATCTTTAAAAATATTGCCAGCTATCAGCTAGGCGCAGTCATCGCCGGAGCGATTCTGCTGGCGATCCTGGCTATCGTGGTCGATATAGTTCTGCTCGGGGTGCAGGTTGCGCTCAATCGCGGGCGTAACGCCTTCGCAGTTTCGTAGAAAGGGTGGTCCAATGAGTGACCTCTGGAAGTTCTATACCGACCCCTCAAACAGCTTTGGACAACATACGCTGGATTTCTGCGAGATCTGTCTGGTGGCAATCGTCATAGCTATAGCGATCGGCGTGGTCCTGGGCATCGCGGTTTCGCGCAGTCCTATCCTGGCCTTTGTGGCGATCAACCTGAGCGGTCTGATGCGTGCGATTCCCGTGATCGCCTTCCTGATCGCCGTGCTTCCCTATCTGGGAACTGGCTTTAAACCGGCAGTCGTGGCCTTGATAGTGCTGGGCATCCCGCCCGTACTTTTAAACACCTATACCGGTCTGCGCAGTATCGATCCGGCGACGATCGACGCGGCCAGAGGTATGGGTATGACCGCCTGGCAGATCATCGTGCGCGTCCAGGTTCCGCTGGTGGTACCTGTGATCGCTGCGGGAGTGCGCACCGCCGCCATTCAGATCATCGCCACGGCTCCGCTGGCAGCCTTTATCGGTGCCGGGGGATACGGCGACTATATAGTCGATGGCTTCTATACAATCCATCTGACCGAGATCCTCGCCGGGGCCATCCCGGTTTCGATCATTGCGCTGCTCGTTGAGGCAGGCATGAGTCTGCTTGAACGATCTTTAACCCCCGCCGGACTCGCCCAACAGGGCGTCCTGAAGACAGCCAGGGCTTGAAATGTCAGGCCCTCTCTGTCGACTGTATTTTTATAAGGAGAATATATGACCCGCTTATTTAAAGCCCAAACGTTCTTGCTGGCTGCGACACTCCTGTTCGCGCTGCTCCTCTCAGCCTGTGGTGGCACGACCACGCCTGGCGGCACAACGTCCAAAGGGACGATAGTTGTCGGCAGCAAACTGGATGTCGAGGGCCAACTCCTCGGCGAGATGTACATCCTGCTTCTGCAAAAGGCCGGCTATACGGTCACGTCGAAACTGGCCCTCGGCAATAGTCTGATCGTTTCACAAGCAATCAAAAGCGGCGCGATCGATCTCTATCCCGAGTTCACCGCGACTGGTCTGAACCAGCTCAATCTGACCTCGGCCCACGATCCGCAGAAAGACTTTCAGACGGTCAAGACTCAGTACGAGCAGCAGTTCCACATTACGTGGCTCGACGCCGCTCCGCTCAACGATGGCTACGCGATCTGTACCACAAAGACCGAAGCTGCCACGCTGGGCAATATCACTACCATCTCACAGCTCGTTCCTCTGGTCTCAAAGCTGACTCTGGCCTCTCCCAGCGACGGTATCTCTTTTATCGACAACCTGAAGTCGGTCTACGGCTTCGATACCAAAAGCTTCAAGAGCCTTGATAAGGTCGACTACGCGATCGGCTTTAAGGCCGTGGCCGATGGCCAGGACCAGATGGCCGTCTGCTATACGACCGATGGCACGGTTCAACAGCAAAATTTTATCTTCCTGAGCGACGATAAAAACGGCTTCCCGGAATTTAATCCAGCTCCGATTGTCCGCGATCCTATTCTGACCAAGTACCCGGATATCGCGACTATCCTGAACCCCCTGGCTCCCGATCTGACCACACAGGTGAGTATCGATCTCCAGAACCAGGTGGCCAGCGCAACCAAAAGCGGCGCTACGTCGTCGTCGGCGGCTGTGAAAATGATAGCTATGCAGTTCTTGCAGAGCAAAGGTCTGCTCTAAACTCACCCTAAAGAAAAGAAGAGAGAACAGGCTTTGCAGGCAGCTCGCTACCTGCAAAGCCTGTTCTCTTCTCTGAATAGAACCTGCTACCAGGTCACTGGCAGGTGCAGCGGACCCACAGTCGCGGTCCCTTCGTCGCGCCAGGGAACCTCTGAGGGCGGCACAGCCAGGCGCACGTCGGGCAAACGCTTGAGCAAGGTGCTCCACAAGGTCTGAAGCTCCATGCGGGCAAGCTGCTGACCGATGCAGGCGTGTATGCCTCGCCCAAAGGTGATCATCGGGTTCGGCGTACGATCAAGGTCGACTTCGTGAGGATGTGCAAAGGTAGCTTCATCATAATTGGCCGAGGTCATTGACAGAATCAGTACCTCGCCTTTGGGAACCGTTACGTCGCCAAAGGTCATAGCTTCCCTGGTAATCCTCGGTCGACCAGAGGCCCCCAGCGGAATCACGCGCAACAGTTCTTCGATGGCCACCGCCAGTCGCTCTGGCTCGTCCACACGCTCTCTCAATTGCTCAAGCAGATCGGGCCGCTGAAGTACGATAAAGGCGGTATTGGTAAAGGTCGTGCTGACCGTCTCAAAGCCCGCCCCGATCAGGCCAGCAGCAAAGCGAAACATCTCATTCTCGGTCAGTACTTCGTCGCCCTGCTCGTGCGCAGTCGCCAGCAGACTAAATACGTCATCGCCCGGCTCCTCAAGCGCCTTTTGCATGATTGGTCGAATATGCTGGAAAACCCTGTCGCGCAGGTCATCCTTCTCTTGCTGCGTCAGCGAGGTCGTAGAGACTATCACACGCCCCCACTGCCGGAAGAGCGCCTCGTCCTTGCGTGAAACGCCCAACAGTTCGCAGATCACCGTCATGGGCGTCTGAACCGCGTAATCGTCGAGCAGATCGGCGGGCGAGCCTTTGCGCTCCATCGCGTCGATAAGCTCGTTAGTAACTGCCTCGACGTGCGGGCGCATGGCGTTGGCCTGCTTGAGCGTAAAAGACCTCGTCACCAGGCGGCGCATCCTGTTATGCCGGGCGTCCGAAACCGAGAAAAGCGACCCTTCCTCAACTCCCTGCGGGCGGCCCGGCTGAAAGCGCGGCACATCGCCATCCGCGAGCTTGAGCGTATCGCTGCTCGCATCGGTAAAAGCCTTAGCCACGTCCTCGTGCCGGGTCAACAAATAGGCATCACCCCCATAGGGCAGCGCCACACGCGCAACCGGACATTCCTGCCTCAATTGATCGTACTGCGCCGGACATTGCAGACTGTGATCGGCGAAAGGAAAGGGGAAAGCCAGCGGCTCCTGCGCGGCTGTGTCGGTATCTCGTGTGTTACTCATAATGCGTATGAAACTCCTATTGCTCTCTTCTGTGAGTGACCCAAGAGTAAGCATCAACAGCTACCATTGTACATACACGCTACACATCTTCAATACGAATCTCCCGCACATCGTCCTCATCCTCAATCTGAAAGACCTGCGCCGGACAATCGCGTACAGCTTGCTTTACCTTCTCAAGCAAAGATACCACCGGCTGCCTGTCAAGAACCTCGACAGTGCCATCAACGTCGCTCTGCGTAAAAACCTGCGCACACGCCAGTGCACACATCCCACTCGCAATACATCTATCTCTTGAGACCATAACACGCATTGCACATATCTCCTTTCTGCTCCAATTCATAGCCGCACCAGGGCTACACCATCATTTCAGCTAAAATAGGCATTACTCTATGATACGCCAAACAACTCCAATAAGCCAATCTAAACCGTATTCACCTGTTAGTAGATTAATGCATAGTACCAAATAAGTCAAACGTCGATTGACAGACATAAGTGCTTTCCAGTTCTCACAGGCCTCGCGCTCCTCACCCGCACACCCAAACCTGGGAGCAAAAGCCGCAGCATAGGCATGAAGTGAAGCGGGATGGTTAAGGGCAGTAGCCCTTAACCGGCACCCTGTCCGGGGGACAGGTAATCTGGGGTGTCCCCAACAACCTTTTTCTTTTGTTTTGCCTGTTTTGCCGGAAGCAAAACAGGAGTGCAGAGAGATGCTCTCTGCTAACTTCATGCTTATGGGTGGAGGCAAAAGCCGCAGGCTTGAGCAGAACTGGAAAGCCCTGGGCATTGCAATACAAGGCTTGACAATCAGTTCATTTCCCCGTTATAATTCATGTAACGTTTGTTACTCCCCACATAGAAGCAATGCTGAAGAGATGTATCGATTCAAGCAGGCTTGCAGACTCATTTGGAGGGATGTCTAGTGAAGCCAGTTTTAACTCTTTGTGATCTCCCTTACGCGAGACGCGGATCAACAATCACGCTTACGACTGTTCGTCCATCTCAACTCTCTACTCTACTTTTGTTTCATGCCACGATTCGCGTTGTAACTCCAGTTACGTTAGCCGAAAACGCTACGACGCGCTTTCTCTCACAACCTCTCTTTTGTTCTTCCTCACACGCTCCCAACGACTGTACCTGTCCTCACCATCACTGCTAATTGTCGCGCTTACTCTCTATGCTACCCATGCCTTTATCCCACTCGTGGGCATGGTTGTTTGCGTTCCTTCCTAGCCATGCCCAGCGTGAAGGGCTTTGATCCTTTTTGTATTCGGCAGGCCACTTCAAACCGGCCTGGCTTCACTATAGGGCCTCGCTCATCACTCTTCCTTTCCCAGGAAGAGGCGAGCAGCTTTTTATTACAAATTGGGAGAGCCAGTGACTAAAGATCTTTCACCAACCGAGCACGAGAAACCTGCCTGCACAACGGCGGTACCAGGCCACCGCCACTACCTGGATCGGATGGTCCTGCAATTTATGGCCAGGAAAATCTCTCTGACGCTCTGCACGTTGGAGCTAGCTAGCGTAAACGCGTTACCTCTGCACTATCTCTTGCGGGAGAAACGCGGACGCTACCATCGCATCCTGATCTTCTCACACCACGATCTCCTGCACGCGACCGAGCTACGGCTCGTCGGTTTTGTCAGCAAGTGCCGACCCGCGATGGCGCAGGCGACGGTTGATGAGATGGGACGCGTCGATGAGCTGTTGGTGGACGAGATCGCGCATATTCCCAACCTGGTGAGCTATTCTTCGCTCGAACTACACCCCGGTAGCTGGTATAGTCTGGTTCTGTTCCGCCACACCGAGGTCAAAACCTACCTGAAAAATAGCGCGACTCACAGCTACGCAGTCAGCCAGCTCGCACCCAGATACTACGAGTGGATACGCCTGCACAACGGCGTGCTCTGCCTGGGATCGACCGCGCAGGACGTGCAGCTTCACAGCACAAAGTACTATCGCTTCGCCGATCCGCTCCCTGTCCCACCGTTGTACGTCGACCCAACCGCTGAGAAAGCAGGTCCAACCTATGAGCGATGAGCTACACGATCTGACGATTATTGGCGGCGGCGTGATGGGCCTCTTTACGGCTTATTATGCCTCCCATTTTGTCTCAAGCGTGACGATTCTTGACAGATCCTATCCCGGCGATCCACGTACCGCCTCGTTCAGTACGACGCGCTCGATCCGCAATGACTATCTGGACCCGCAGTACGCCCGCCTGGCCCACGCAGCTCGCAAGCTGTGGCTTGAGTTTCAGCAGGAGGCCACCGAACCCTGTCTGGTCGACTGCGGCTGCTTAAATATCGCGAAAGCCAATATCACGCCCGCACTGGATGAGACGTACGCGGTGCAGAGCTTCCAGACGCTGGCCGCTCTGCACCTGCCACGCCAGTCCTTTAACCAGAGCAGTCTGCATGAGCGCTTTCCGCAGTTCACCGCCGACCTGGGTCGCCTGGATGTGGAGGCGGGGATGGTCTATGTTCCAGCAGTTACACGGACGCTCCTCGCGGCTTTGCAGGCACGCGGCGTGCGCATTATGGAACAGGTCGCGGTGCAGGCCATCGAGTCACAGGCCGGAACTGTGCTCGTCCACACAGACGTGGGCGACTTCATCAGCAAAAAACTGGTGATTACTGCGGGCCTGGGAACGAATGAACTCCTTAGGCGGATCACCGACTGCACGGTCCAGTTCCCGCTCTCGCCCGACCGACCCAGTCAGTGTAAGTACTTTATTCCACCGCCAGCCCAGCGGGCGCAGTTCATGTCTGACGTGCTGCCGGTCTTTGCCTATCTCGATGTAGGTATCTATGGTCACCCGATCTACGCCGACAAAACTCCAGGCGTCAAGATCGGCTTCTATAACCCTCCCGATGTGCAGACGGTCAGCACGCAGATCACCGATGTGCATAGCTTTGTGGCCGAGTGTCTGCCCGCGTTGCAAGCGGCCGAGGCAGTCGATGTCACTGAGGTCGACCAGTGCTTCTACGATCTGGTAGGCGACGACAATTTTATCCTCGGCAAACTGCCAGACTTCGACACGATCTTTGTAGGCGTTGGCTGGCGTGGGACTGGCTATAAATATGCCCCCTGGATCGGCCAGACACTGATGCAGTTGACCTGCCAGGCCGGCACTGTCTACGATATCAGCCGCTTTACTCCCGCACGCTTCGTCTGAACGTGCCAGGCCAGGCGCAGGGAAAACTCAATGTTTCTGAAGAGTAAATCGATCTTTATAGAAGGAGCAAACGATGTCAACGCGCACTGAGAGAGGTATTCTGGCCCGCCTGCAAGCGGGCGTGGTCCTGGGATCAGAGGGCTATGTTTTTGAACTCGAACGCCGCGGCTATATCAAGGCCGGACCCTATGTGCCGGAGGTGATTCTCGATTCTCCCGACGCGGTACGCGAGTTGCACCGCGAGTTTCTACGGGCGGGCAGCGAGGTGATGGTCGCGCTGACCTACTATGCACACCGCGCAAAGCTCAAAGATGTGGGCCGCGAAAACGATCTGGAACTCATGAACCGCCAGGCAGTGCGCCTCGCCAATGAGGTCGCCCGCGAAGGCGACGCACTGGTCGCGGGCAATATCTGCAATACGTGGTCCTACGATCCACACAACCACGAGACCAGCTCTAAAGTTGTTCGCGCTCAGTATGAGGAGCAGTTGGGCTGGGCGGTCGAAGAGGGGATCGATTTTGTGATCGCTGAGACCAACGACTATCTGGGCGAGGCGCTGATCGGGCTGGATGTGATTAAACAGTTGGGCCTGCCCGCGATGGTTACCCTGGCTTCGGTCCAGCCAGGGCAGACCCGCGATGGCTACGACTATGTCGAGGCGTGCAAGATCCTGGCCGACCACGGGGCGGATATCGTTGGCCTGAACTGCGATCGCGGTCCTGCCACTATGCTGCCGCTTATCGCGCAGGTGCGCAGTACGGTCTCCTGCTATGTCGCCGCTCAACCTGTGCCTTACCAGACTCATGCCGCAGCTCCGACCTTCGAGACGCTCGAATTGGCCAATGGCACACGTGCCTTTCCGCTGGCTCTGGAGCCGTTCTTGCTCAATCGCTTCGCAATGGCCGATTTCGCCCGCCAGGCTCAGACCCTGGGGGTCAACTATATCGGCATCTGCTGCGGAGGCGCTCCCCACTATGTCCGCGCAATGGCCGAAGCGCTGGGGCGCACAGCGACCGCGAGCAGGTATTCGCCCGCAATGGAGCTTCACCCGATGCTTGGAACACAGGTCGATGCGAAAGATCAGGTTTTTCTGGCCGATTGGAAAGATTAAGCACACCAGGAGGCCGCTATGCCACAAGCAGTTTTGCGACTGACAACCCTGCTCTCGCCGCTTCTCTACGCGACATACGCGGCGATTGCTCGCTATCTCGGCGAGCACCTTGACCTCACGACCAGTCTGTACGTCGGGGAATCGCTGGCCGAGTTTACGCGGGGAAACGCCGAGGTCGGCTTTCTCTGCGGCCTGCTCTACGTGCAGCTCAGGCAAGACCCCGCGTGTCCTGTGGAGCTGCTGGCTGCGCCGATTCTGCACGGCCAGCGTTACGACGATAGTCCACGCTACTTCTCGGATGTCGTCGTGCGCCGCGCCAGTCCCTATGCCTCGTTTGCCGATCTGCACGGCTGCACCTGGGCCTTTAACGAACAGGCTTCACACTCGGGCTATAATCTGATGCTCTATAGCCTCCTGCAACGCCAACTCGCGCTCGACTACTTTGGTCGCTCGCTTGAAACCGGCTCGCACCTGCAATCCCTGCGCCTGGTCCTCAACGGCGAGGCCGAGACCACCGCGCTGGATTCGCACCTGCTCGATGTACTTCTAGAGCAGCAGCCTGAGTTGCAGACGGCGCTGCGCGTCGTCGCGGTCCTGGGTCCTTCGCCAATCCCTCCGCTGGTGGTGCAAAAACATCTGGCTCCCGACCTCAAGCGGGAGCTTCAGACAACCCTGCTGAGTATGCACCACGATCCACCGATGGCCCGCCTGCTCGCCCAGGGTCAGATCAAACGCTTCGTCGCGGTCTCCGAGCAGGAGTATGACCCCCTGTACACGATGTGGTCAACGGTGACCAGCGCGAGGTGTACTCCATAGGCGCAGACTTAGGCGGGAGTGCAGAGGGTTTTATACAGGTAGGTTTTTCGCTGAACGCTTCGCTGTGACGAAGCCAGACCTCACTGGGGTGGAGCAGTTCCGACCAAGCGTCAAGGGAAGGACAAAAAACCTACCCGTGAAAAGTTCGGGGCTTCCCGAAAAACCTCTTTTACCCGCCGCCGCAAGCGGCCTTTTGCATAGCCCTGGATCTCAACCAGACAAGGCTTGATAAATGTGAGATGGGTAATCTTGCACATGCGCGACCAACCCTACTGACCGTATGCTTGGGAGGTAAGCAGGTATATAAATCCTATGCTTTTTACAATCGAGCCAGTAGAAGGAGTCTCTCATGCGCCAGATCTCTAAAACCCGGCGTCCCTTTATGCTCAGCCTCGCCCTTATGGTCTCTCTGCTCCTGACGGTCGCTTTTACGTATCCACACCTGGGGAGCGCAAAGACCACCACGCAGGCACCGACCTCTCAGCGCCTCGCTTCAAGCGTTCAGGTGCTCGCCGCGCAGTCTCCCAGCGTGATTATCCAGTTTCCCCTCTTTCCAAGTGGCATCAAAAAGGCTTTTCCGAATGCGAATGGCGTGGTGACAATCATCGAGGGCAATCCACAGGTCAGCCTCTTCGATACGGTCACCGTCGATGTCGCGCATATGCCACCCGATACGACCTTTACTATCTTCTTTATCGAGCATGCGCTTAAACCCTTTGGCCACGCCGAGTACGTCTCCGACCTCCATACGCTCAGCAATGGCTCAGGCGAGGTCTCTTTCCAGGCCATCACGCTGGTCGCTTTTGCCCTCGATTCGGCCAATCCAGGCACCTCCACCGACCAGAGCGGAGAGGCTTCAGGCCAGCAATTAGAGCACCTCGGTATGTGGTTCGCCTCGCTAACCGACGCGCAGAAGTTTCTGGGAAGTAGCGCCCAGGGAACCCCTTTCGATGGCGGCAATCCTCCTCTCCACGCCGGTCCACAGGCGATGACCGACGGCCAGACTAACCCGGTTTTCTAAAGAGTTCAATCCAATTGGTAAATCAGCGGTACATGGTGATAAAGGATAGATACTATTATGCATATCTTGCAAATACTGCGCATATATATGCAGCGCAAGCGGAGGTCAGGGGGAAAAGTGCTCTGGTCGGGGAGCGCGGCCCTGTCGGCGACCCGCCGCCCGTGGCACAGCCACCTGTTGATCGCGGCCCTGCTCTGTCTGCAAATCCTGGCCTTCGCTCTGCCCGGCGCAGCGGCTAACGCGGCCACGATCACGCCACAAGCGTCAGCCTCGTCCACCAATCCAAACGTCGTCTACCTGCGTCAGTTAATCCAACTCGGACGCATGGCGGCCAGCGTCCACGTCCTCGATTCCGTGGCTCCCACAACTCTTATCCAGTTTCCCCTGGTTCCCAGCGGGATTAAACAGGCTTTTCCTCAGGCGACTGGCCTGGTGACGATCTTTCGCGGCGATCGCGACAACAGTGTCGCAGATACGGTCACTGTCGATGTCCAATCTATGCCACCCAATACAACCTTTACGCTCTTCTTTATCCAGTTCGCCAGCAAGCCCTTTGGAAATGTCGAGTATGTGGCCGACCTGACGACGCGGGGCGACGGCAGCGGCGAGACGGTCTTTCAGTGCATCGCTCTGGTGGCCTTCGCGATGGATGCCCGCCAACCCGGTACCTCCAGGGAACGCACCGAAGGACCAACCTCCGGCACGAATCTTGAACACCTCGGCATGTGGTTCTCTTCCCTGGCCGACGCTCAGCGCATCCTGCATAACTCCAGCCTGCCAGGCACGATCTTTGATGGCGGAAGTCCACCGCTGCACGCGGGTCCACAGGCCATGACCGATGGTCAGACTTTACCGGTTTTCTAGAACAGCGTTGCGATAAAAGGAGAAAGAAGTCCATGCCTGGACATACATTTGCCAGCCGCCACGTACGCGCACGGCTCGCACAGCCTTCATGGGGGTGGCCAGCCGTGTTGCTGCTCTGCCTGCTACTCGGAGCCTGTAGCACCACCAGCGGACAGACGAGCACCGCTACCCCAACTGCAACCAGTGGCTCGGGTGGCTATCCCAGCACCACGTCCACCCTGCGCACGCCTCAACTGAGCACCTCAGAGCAGACTGCGCCTTCGGTGAAAGTGCTTGCGTCGCTCGCGCCCACTGTGCTTATCCAGTTTCCCCTGGTTCCCAGCGGGATTAAAAGTAAATTTCCCGACGCTACTGCACTGGTCACCGTCATCCAGGGCAACCCGCAGCTCAGTGTCTTCGATACGGTCACTGTCGATGTGCAAAAGATGCCGCCCAACCAGAAGTTTACTATCTTCTTCACCGAGCTTGCGGCCAAACCCTTTGGTCACGCTCAGTATGTAGGGGATGTCTTTACACATGGGGATGGCAGCGGCGAGTCGGTCGTCCACCTGATCACGTTTGTCGCCTTCGCCGCCGATGCCCGCACTCCGGTCACTTCGGCAGATCAATCGGGCGCTGCCTCGGGCGTCCAGCTTGAACACGTCGGTCTGTGGTTCGACGGCATCAGCGCAGCTCGCCAGGTACTCAACAACTCGGCGCTCCCTGGGACTCCCTTCGACGGCGGCGGTCCCGCTCTCCATGCGGGTCCACAGGCCATGACCGATGGCCAGACTCTGCCCGTAATCTAGCCAGTCACGCAGCCTGCGCTATTTGACCAGACCCTGGCGAATGGCGTAGGCGACCGCCGCAGCCCGCCCCGGTACGTCCAGCTTGGTAAAGATGTTGCTCAAGTGACGATTGACCGTACGCGGGCTGAGTACCAGGGCCTCGGCGACCTCACGGTCGGTCTGCCCCTCAGCTACCAGACGCAATACGTCGAGTTCTCGCCTGGTTAAACGTAGCTCTAGCTGGTAACCAACCTGCGCAAGGTGAACTGGCGCAATGGTCCGCGCACCCTTGCTCTCCCCTTCAAGCTGCTCTACTCCCGCTTGCAGCGTATCGACCATCTCGACGGCTCGCTGCATTCTGTATTCGACAAATAAGCGCCGCGCTCGCTGACAGAGGTCCTGAACACGCTCCAACACCGGCTTGCTCCGACCCGAAATGTCGGCACGACTGCGCATCAGGACAGTTCGCGCCTGCTCGTAAAGGATAAATGCCTCTTCAGGTCGGTTGTGAGCACGCCGACAGAGCGCCAAACCTTCGTCGAAGGCCCGCTCGGCCTCTTCCCACTCCCCACTCTGGGCCGCGATCTCCCCCAGAATGCGATCGACCGCCACGCCGTAGTAACAAAATCCATGCAAATTGCCTATCCGCTCTCTATAGAGCGCGGCCCGCTGACTCTTCTGTAGATGAAGGTGAGCTTCGGCCAGAAAGGGAATGTAGAAATGCCCGCTATACCCGAAAGGCTCCCGCTCTTTCTCGACACGCTCAAGCTGCACCAGCGCCTCCCGCTCGCGTCCGGTCACGGCCAGAAAATGTCCGTACAGCGCCAGCGTGCTCGGATACCACTCGGTATTGACCGCCGCTTGCAGCGCCCGCTGAAAGCTGCTCGCGGCCTGCTCCCAATCTCCACGACGCACGGCGAGCATGGCCTGCACCTGCGTCGCAAAGGCGGTGAGACGCAGATTGTTCTGCTCCTCACCATCCTGCAAGGCGTTTTGCAGGTGCAGCTCGCTCTCCTCCCAGTCTCCCTGCGCTATCGCCATCACAGCCTGGTTGCAGTGCAGCCAGCCAATCACCTGCTGCACTCCATAGCGCCTGGCCAGCTCGAAGCCGTGCAGATTATACTGGCGAGCTTGCTCCATCTCTCCACGCGCCTGGTGGATGATGCCCAGACTTTGAGCGCCCAGCACCGCATGAAAGGGGTCACCAGTGAGCATATACAGGTCGTGCGCCTGTTTGATCAGACGCATGGCCTCGGTAATCTGTTCGCCCCAACCGCGCAGCCAGCCCAGGAAATGCAGTGCAAACGCCTGTCCACTCCGCTCGCCGAGCGTGGTTGCCAGTCGATAGGCCCGCCACAGTTCGTCCTCGGCCTTCTCCGGCTGATAGAGCAAGATATCCAGCGTCGCCCTGGCCTGCAACAGTAGCAGCAGCTCGGTACTGTAGAGAACCGTCGGCACCGCGTACACCTGTGCGGCTGAGGTCGCAATGGGTCCACCTGTGAGTTCTGTCCTCACCAGCCGACCGCTGTGCGCCAGCTCGTCGCTCTCGTCTTGCTCGCACAGATTGCTCGCGGCCTGCAAGTGCGCCAGCGCCAGTTCGTACTTGCCCTGCACGCGATAGATATCACCCAGCAGACGATTGGCCCTGACCAGGACAAATGGGAACTGCTCACTCGCTGCCTCTACGCCGCTGCCCTGCCTCTCGATCGCCTGACGCAGTGCGTCAGCGGCCAGGCTCAATTCGCCTAGCTTCAACCAGCTTTCACCAAGCGCCAGGGAAACTGATGCAAAAGTGACCGGGCGCAGCAAGCCAACCGTGGAGACTCCGGCCTCAAGCAAACGCAAGACTGCTCGCAGTTGACCGATGGCCTCGCGGTGGGCCTGCTGGCGCGTCGCTTCTTCGCCCGCCAGAACGCTCCAATACAGCGCCCGCTCCTTCAGGTCGCCGAGCATTGCATGCCGCGCCAGTTCGGCGGCATGCGCCACCGCGTCCGCGTCAAAGTATGCCTCCAGCGCCCTGCCGATCGAGCCATGCAAGCTGACGGCTTGCAGTGGCGAGACTTCGCTCCGCAAAACCTCGTGGACGATGCCGCGACAGAAGACAAAGACTACAGCCAGGGACGAGGTCACTGCCATCTCCTGCTCACCCGCAGATTGCAGCGCGTCTTCCTGCTCGACCCTGGCAATGATCTTCTGTTCAAGCGCCTCTGCAAGCAGAAGTTGAACCTGCTCGGACGTTGTCTCAGCTACCTGCGCCAGCGGTGCCTGGGGAAAGGTCCGACCAAATAGCGCAGCCACCTGAAGCAATGCGCGACCCCTGAGTCCCTGCAACTGCTCTGCGACCGCCTGACTGATGCTCTGCGGCAATGTCCCGGAGGTCAGTGGCCTTCGCGCCTGCCAGACAGTGTTGCGCAGGACAAGACTCTCGCGCAGGACAAGCGTTCGCACCAGCTCTTCCAAAAAATAGGGGTTGCCCTCGGCCCGGTAGAGCAGCGAGTGGGCGATATCATCTGGCAGCCCGCCCGGCAGAAGCGCGTGCAAGTGTTGCTGCGCCGCCGCCTCGCTCAGCGGTCCCAACGGCAAAAAGAGCAGCAAACGCTGGCGCATCAGTTCACCCAGCAGCTTCATAGCCTTCAGAGCCGCAACCGACGATCCCTCGGCCTCCTGCTGGTCGGCAGAAAATGCAGTTGGCCGCGTGGCTCCGACCAGCGCGACTCTGCTGCGATGCAGGCGCACAGTCAGGTACATCGTCAGTTCCAGGCTCGCGCTGTCCGCCCATTGCAGGTTGTCGATGCTCAACAGAACAGGCTGCTCCAGCGCGATCTGCTCAAGCAGCGTGGCGATCGAGTCAAACAGCCGAAACTTCTCCTGGTCAGGCGTGAGCAGTTCTTGAGGCGGCAACGCTATCCCCAGTCTGACCGCCAGTTCGGGAAAGAGTCTCTGTAAAGCGGCCACTAGCGGAGAGCCTGTCAACGAGATATCCCCCTCGACCTGCGCGGTCGCGGTCGCCACCAGCCCCGTATAGCGACGCAGTTGGGCAAGGGACAACGTCCTGAGCAACGGACGCAAGACCTCGACAAAAGGCAGGTAGGGAAAGATTGCGCCCATCTCATACGTCGGCGTCTCAAGCACCAGCATCCCCCGCCCACGCCCCTCCTTGTATATCTCAGCCAACAGACGCGACTTACCAACCCCCGACTCACCGCTGAGGATCAGAGCGCGTGCGCCCTCAGACCTATCGTCTACCACCGTCGCCAGGAGCAGAGCAACCAGCGACATCTCCAACTCGCGTCCCACAAACGGCAAAAGAGGATACTGCGGCTCTCCATGTAGCAACGGATCGGCAATTGGTATCTGCATACTATCTCCATCCCTGTCACCATACTCGCGACTATCGGCCCAGGGGACGCTGCCGCGACGGCGCAACCCGACGCCCGGTCAGGGCTGGCAGGATATCGTGGTAGAAAAAGAGCACAATATAGACCAGCAGAAAGGGCAGGTCAAAGGCAAAATAGAGCCAGAAGGTTGCCGGGGCATTTAACCACAGCAGATGATAGAGCAGAGCCGCCGCCACCAGCGTCCCGTACACAAGCGCGACCAGGGCCAGAGGCCGTACCCGCGCCCATTCACGCTCCCTGGCCAGCCAGAACGCACCCGCCGCATTGCCCAGAATAATTGCACCGATAAAACGCGTGAGGATAGGGGAGATATCCGTCGGCCAGAGCGGCAACGGTAACTGCTGCTGCAATTCCGGCAAAAAGAAGAAACCGAGGCCGACTACCAGATTGACCAACCCGGCGAGAAAGGCCAGCACGCGCTCCGGCACGCTAAACGTTTGATAATTCATGACCACGCTCCTTCTATGTCGGCTACGCCCCCGATTATACTACAAATCAATAGACGAATAAATGCTATTCTCTGCAACGAACAGAGCGCCACAAAAGTCATCAAAAGCAGGGCTATGTAATGCCCCGCAAGCCTCTGGCTTGCGACTCCCCCGCCCCAGGGGTTTGCGATCGAGTTGCGAGCGTGGAGGCCGTGGCCTCCACGCTCGCAACTCGATCATTTGTTCAGGGGGGAGGGGCCACACGTCGAGCATTAAATATCCCTGAAACAGGATTATCAGGGCAGAAAAAAATTTGGAGCCTATGCTATACTACATAGACAAGTCACTATTCTTGATACACTCTCCAATCAAGAAAGTGGAAAGTAAAACTCCGTGACTACATCCGCCGCCACTTAGAAAGGTCCACACATTTTATGGAAGTATTCGATACCATCCGCACAGTGCTGGCTGTACGCCAGTTCCAAGACACTCCAATCCCCGAGGCAACCATCGCACAGATCGTCGAAGCGGGCCACCTGAGCGCCAGTAGCATCAACGGTCAACCCTGGCACTTTATAGTCGTCCAGGATAAAGCAATGCTCGCCCAGCTTGGCGCAAAGGCCGGCAGCGGTCCCTATATCGCGCAAGCGCCGCTAGCCATCGTCGTCGCGATGGAGGCCAGCCCATTTGCGGTCTCCGACGCCAGTCGGGCGATCCAATCGATGATCCTCACCGCCTGGGCGCAGGGCATCGGCTCAAACTGGGTAGGCTTTGCCAACCTTCAACAGATCAATCAACTCTTAGATGTGCCAGACGAGATAAAGATCCTCGCGATCCTGCCTTTCGGCTATCCAGTCAAAAGTCTGGGCAAGGGCAACAAAAAGCGCAAGCCGCTGGGCGCAATCGCCCACAGCGAGCACTGGGGACAACCATTCGCCTGAACACTTGAGGGAGACCGTGTATGAACGATTTGATTGTGCTCGGCGGTGGGATCGTCGGGGCCAGCGCCGCCTACCATCTGGCTCGCTCTGGGATCGGGGTCACGCTGATAGACCAGGTGCAGCCGGGCCAGGCGACCGCGGCGGGCGCGGGCATTATCGCACCCGGCACCAGCTTTCGTCCACCGATAGCCTTCTTCCCGCTGGCCTTTCGCTCCGTGGCTTACTACGAAACGCTGCTTGCACAACTGGCCGAGGACGGCGAGGAGAATACCGGCTACTCTAGGTCTGGCCTGCTCCACGTCGCAACCACGGAGGAAGAATACGCGCGTCTGCCGCTGCTCCAACACTTGCTGACCGAACGTCAGCAGGCGGGCGTCAAAAACCTGGGAACAATTCGTCTGCTAGATACGCAGGAAGCTCAGGCGCTTTTTCCAGCATTGAGCGCCGTCTATGGAGCCATCTACGCACCGGAAGCCGCACGCCTTGACGGTCGCCTGATGCGCGACGCACTGCGCAATGCCGCGCAGAGACGTGGCGCGGAGCTTGTCCTCACGGAGCAAGCTGCCACTCTAGTCTGGACGGGTGCGCGGGTGAGCCAGGTCGTTGCAAACGGGCAGACCTTCAGTGCGGACAAGCTCATTCTGGCCACCGGAGCCTGGTCGGGTCGGGTCGCTGAAGGGCTGGAACTGACCATACCGGTGTATCCACAACGCGGCCAGATCCTGCATATGCAGGGTCCACCCGCGTCCTCCAACTGGCCGATCGTGGTTGGCTTTCACTCGCACTACCTGCTCGCCTTTCCCGGCGGACGGATCGTGGCGGGCGCAACTCGCGAGAGCAACGCTGGCTTCGAGGTACACGAGACGGCCAGCGGCCTGCAAGAGGTGCTTCAGGAGATGCTACGCGTCGCGCCAGGACTGGCCGGCGCAAGTCTACGCGAGATACGCGTCGGCCTGCGTCCAGCCACCCCTGATGGACTGCCAATCCTCGGTCTGGTCCCAGACCACCCGAACCTCCTGCTCGCCACCGGACACGGCGCATCGGGTCTCCAGCTCGGTCCCTACTCCGGCGTACTCGTCGCCGAACTGGCCCTGGGACATACACCCGACCTCGATCTCACCCCATTTGCCCTGGAGCGTTTCCAAACATGAAGACTTTCGCACATGAACAGCACAAGATACAGCCACACAAGCACGCCGTATACAGAGAACGGTTGCCTCCGCTCGCGCAAGACAACCGTTCCGACGAAGCGCTTAGCGCTGGCTGGCTACGCGACCACGACCGGCTCCTGCTCGGAGGCTGGTATCGGCTCTGGCTCTGTTCGACCAGTCAACTGCACCAGGAAAAACAGACCCAGCACGTAGAAAGGCAGAAAGCCTATCGCCCAACCCAGCCAAGTCGGTATCGGCGGCAGAGCATTCGCCACCAGCGGAACGCTGACAGTCCCCTGACCCAGCGGACCATCGACCTGCACCTGCAAGGTCCAGGGACCCTTGACGGTAATCTCCGCCGCCCCCTGGACGCGGTTGTGAACCTGTGGATCGGCGCTAAAGGTGGCCCGCACCGGATTGGCGTCAACCCCCACACCCGGATAAGAGGTAATATGATAGGTCAGCGAGCCGCTGACCGGCTGCGCGGGAACCACCGCGAAGGGCATGGCATAGCCAGCGTTCGCCGGATAGGTGTACATATCGACAGTCAATTGATAGGAACCAGCCGACACGTGCGAGACGTGGGGCGGGGTCGAACCAGGGATCGTCGCCGCAATCGAGATCCCACCGTCTATGACTACCGACAACAGGGCAAGCACGCCCATGAAGAGCAAGATGCGTTGCAGAAGCAATTTCGACATACGCCATCGCTACCTTTCGAGTACGCTCATTGTCTGACCAATCTTCGCGCCAAGCCGCGTGCCAACAAAGATGCCAAGCACACACAGGGCAAACGTGATCAGTATGCCTGGTATATCGAGGGTTGTGAACATGACGATAAAGCTATCGGGACGCGAGACCGTCACCGGCAGACATCCGAGCAGGACAGCTCCCCCAATGGCCAGGCTCGCGGTACGGCGCGTCCACTGGAACGTGCGTGCGCGGTGAACCAGCACATCGATCAGGATGGCGCTCAACAGAGAGAGCAGCGGCCAGAAGACCGCGAGGACGGAGATAGGCGGCATCGAAGAATGCCTGGCCTCGCGGAAGGTCAACTGCTCAACCTGCATCAGCCAGATGATAGCCGGCGGCACGACTAACTGATTGAGGACCATGAAGAGCAGCGCCACCCCCACCACGCTGGTCGCAGCCCACCGCCAGGGGACAGCATACGCCACTGCGCCCAGCAGTCCAGCCAGCAACAGACCTTCGAGCACCGGGAAGAGACTGAAGGAGGTAAAGCCCAACTGAATAAATTTATCGGGGCCTATCCCCTCTACTACCAGCACCGAGAAGATGCACAGCGAGGTAGCAAACGCAACAAGCAGACCGATGGTTGCCACGCGCTTTGTCCTGACAGCCTGTAAACTCGTCGCCATATTGATCAGCGAGGCAAAACTATAGGCGACGCCAAAGGCAATCAGCGCCAGACCAGCAATCACCATAATATGAAAGGGTGCCCAGATCGTGACATCGATACCATAAAGCGTGTGCCAGTATTGGTCCAGAGGAAAACCCGCCGCAGAGTTGAGAGCCGCGTAACCGGCGATATACGTCCCTAAAGGCGCGGCAAAAAGACCTGCAAAGGGAGTTAAGCGCGTCTTCATCTGAAGATTGCGCCTGGCCCAGACGCTCTCGGTAATCACAGACGCGAGCGCGGCCAGACCAGCCAGCGCGATCCCGGAGAGCATCAGAACATGCGGAGGCGTCAGCGTTCGATCGCGTCCTATAAAGGTGTGCCACTGAATGTCCCAACTCAAAGCGAAAAAGGAGATCACCGAGCCGAGTAAGAGCACCAGACTTAAAGTCAGGCGCAAAAAGAGCAGAGCGTGGATCGAAGGCGCATATGCAGACGCCGAGCGAAGCGTCTGCTGCCTTCCAACAATCTGTTGTGCCATATCGTTTTCTTTCTTTCTTTACAAAGGTATACAGGTAGAACAGGATTGACAATACATTACAGTAAGAGTGGAGCACCCCACCTGATTGCTCGCAGGACTATGCACAGCATACCTGTCTGACCTGAAGAGGATGTGAAGCCAACCTAAAGATTGGATAAAGGCAGGTGTCCAGCGCAGCAAAAAGACAGGTGTACCGGGGCGCAAACGCCCGCAACCAGCCGGAATGGGTCTGGGCCTCTCGATTGCGCTGGGGACTGTCGAGCAGCACAGCGGAAGCATCAGCGTCGCAAGTACACCCGGCGAGGGTAGCTGCTTTCTGATTGTGCTCCCGCTACTCAATGCATAAGAGGTTACCAACGAATGCAGGTCAGCCACTGCGCGTTCAACCGCCGAGCAGTTCGCGGACCTTCTGCGCCAGTTCATCAAGTGCGAAGGGCTTAGGTAGAAAAGCACTCTGTGGATCGAGTAACTGGCGGCGCTTCAAATCCATCTCCTGATAGCCACTCACCACCAGAATCTTCACGCGTGGATAGTGCTTACGAATGTACTCTTGAAATTCCTTGCCCTTCATCTTGGGCATCATAATGTCGGTAATAACCAGAGAAATAGAGGATGCCTGCTCTCTAAAAAGCTTCATCCCGGCTTCGCCATCTTCGGCGAGGAGCACTTGATAGCCGCAATCGCGCAAAAACTCGCTGAGCACCAGTTGAATATCGATATCGTCCTCAAGAAAAAGGATCGTCTCGGACCCGCCCTGCGGCTCCTCGTAGGCAGGAAGAGGTACGTGCATCTCTTCTTCTACCAGACCAGTAGAAGGGAAATAGAGCGAGAAAGTCGTCCCTTTGCCGGGCGCACTTTGAACCTGAATAAAGCCGTGGTGCTGCTTCACAATACCATAGACAACGGCCAGGCCCAGGCCGGTTCCGACTCCGACATCTTTCGTCGTAAAGAAGGGTTCGAAGAGCCGGGCCTGAACCCGCTCATCCATGCCGATACCTGTATCAGCAACCTTCAAAAGAACATATGGGCCGGCAAGCACTTCAAGCTGTTGGGCTGAAGGTGAGGTAGCATCGATGGTCACATTTTGCACATCGATCAAAAGCGTGCCACCTGTCGGCATAGCATCGCGAGCATTCAGGCAGAGATTCACCAGTACCTGCTCAAGCTGTGTACTATCCGCGTAGACAGTATGCTGATCTGGTGAGTTATGTAGATGTAATTCGATAGTCGGACCCAGAAGCTTTTGCAGAAAATCACTTAACGAAGCGAGCATCTGACTTAAACGAACCTGCCTGGGGTCGAGCGGAGTGCCACGGGCAAACGAGAGCAGTTGGCGGGTCATACGCGCTCCCTGCTCGGCGCGACTATGGATATGCTGGAACTGGTCATACACGGGATGTTGGGGGAGAAGGTTTTGCATGCCACGTTGAGAATAGCCCATAATCGCCGCCAGGAGATTATTAAAGTCGTGGGCAATGCCGCTCACCAGCAAGCCCAGGCTCTCCATTTTTTGCGCTTTCTGGAGCTGGGCTTCCAATGCGCGGTGGTCGCGATGCAATTGTGATTTCTTGAAACACTCTTTGACCGCGATCGGCAGCCGCGCCATATGGGTCTTGAGCACATAGTCGTTCAGCCCGCTCTTCATAGCCTCAGTCGCGATCTCTTCGCTCCCCGTATCGGTCACCATAATCACCGGCAGGTCGGCAGAAAGCTGACGAATACGCTTGAGCACTTCCAGTCCTGTCGTCCACTTGAGTTGATAATCGGTAAAGACAAGATCGTAGTCAAGGATATGCAGTGCATGTTCAAACGTCTGGCTATCAATCACCTCCACATAGGTAACATCCATCCCCATCGGCGTGATCCCACGTTTGAGTAGTTCACGATCGAAGGGATTATCATCAATCAAGAGAAATTTCATGCTGCTCCTCCAACGAACACAATTCTATCCAGAAGATGCTTCCCTGACCTTCCTGGGAAATTACTCCGATGCGACCACCCAATACTTCGACAACTTTCCGTACAGTTGCCAGACCCAGACCAATGCCTCCATACACTTCGACGCCGTGAAGCTGAACAAAGGGAGAAAAAAGGTGAGCCTGGGCATGGAGTGGAACCCCGATACCATTGTCTGCGATCGCCAGCCGACACATCCCGTTCTCTACCTCTGCCTGGATCGTTACACAAGGGTATACGCCTGGAGAAACAAACTTGAGAGCATTCGATAAGAGGTTAGAAATGGCGACCACGAGCAGGGTTTTATCTCCCTGAACAACGGGAAAGTGGCCCTGTTTGTGTATAGTAGCATGACAACATATGATTTCGTGCTCCAATTGCAAGAGACAGAGATCAATCACCTGTTCAAGCGCGATAGGTTGAAACTGGCGGGAGCTATATTCGATGCGAGCAAAGGCAACCAGGCCATCGATCAAGTCCTGCATCTGACTGGCCGCCAGGCGTATCCGTGCAAGGTCCTGGTGACCCTGTGCGCTCAAATGTGCAGCGTCCTCTTCTTGAGCGAGCAGATCGCTAAAGCTTTTCACCGCGCGGAGAGGCGCACGCAGATCGTGTGTCATTGCGTGAAAAAAAGACTTGAGATCTTCATTGCGCAGGCGTAGCTCAAGCGAGAGCCGGCGCGTACGCAACAACATTTCCACGCGGGCCTGCAAATCCACTTTTTCAATTGGGACACGCACAAGTTCATCGATAGTTTTCCAGAGATGGCGCGTGATCAAGTCAGCTTCGCGTTGCGAGGTGAGGAGTAAGAAAGGCAAGAACGTTGGCTCATCCTGGACTTTTCTAGCTGAAATCTTCTGCCAGTTACGATCCAAAGTGGGGCCATCCAGAACACACAGATCGAACGAGGTCGACAGCGAGGTCCCTTGCTGAAGCGGGATGACCTCATAGTGCTGGGCCAGCCAGTCGGCCAGCAGCGCCCGATTCGTCTTATTCTCGATAAGCAGCAAAATGCGATTCATGAGTCCTCACTCGTCGAGCATACCCTGAATGATACCGATGAATTCTTTAATCACAAAAGGTTTGATCATCACGCCTCTGGCTCCGTGCGAAAGGCTGGCCTGCTGAACCGCTGCGCTCAATTTGGGTGAGATCATAAGAAAGGGAGCTTTCCTGGCCCGTAGCTGCTCGCAGCGCAACCAGATCTGCGCGTCAAAGCCAGTGATATCGATCAGTGCACCGGCCAGAGCCGACTGCTCAGCAAGCACCTGGTCAAATTCCTCATAGCTGCTGGCGCTCAGCGTCTTATATCCCTCATTGCCGAGATACTCGGAGAGCAATTGGAGGTTACGAACATTGCGATTGACCAGCAAGATCGGCAGGGAAGGTACGGTCATAGAGACTCACTCCTTTGGGGGATTGTTGATATTATAGATGCGCCCAGTCAAAATACCCTGTAAACCAGTCAAAGGTTTGCCAACTTTGATCCCATAGCGTGTCACCTCAATTTCACGTAAAGTACGTTCAAAGCTAGAGAGACGTTTCTTGAGCACACCAATCGTTTTACGGATCTCACCAGACAGCTCCAGGTAACGCAAAAAGACAATGTTGTCAGAGAGATAGCTTATCGCGATGTCACTGACTTGAAAATCGCCAGTGATAGACGCCGTCTCATTGATCAGCAGGACAGAGACGCCCATGTTTTGCAAATACTTGCAGAGCGCGTGCAGATGCGTTGTAGCATCTTCGCCGCGCAACGAGACGCGATAGCCAGCGATACTATCAATCATCACAATCTGCGCCTTCTGTTGCTCAACTTCCTGGCGCACCAGACGAGCAAATTCATCGGGTGCGAAATGGAGTGGCTCGATAGTTACGACAGAAAGTGTGCCACGCTCAATCATGACACGTACAGGAATATTTACCGACTCACAGCGGCGAAGCAATGTCTCCTGAGCCTCTTCAAACGTGTAAACGACCGAGCGCTCACCGCGTCCGGCGGCCTCTTTCATAAACTGCAAGCCGAGCGTCGTTTTGCCAACACCTGTTGGACCGGTGAAAAGCGTGATAGTGCCGCGTTCCAGGCCGCCGTGCAGGAGTTCATCCATCTCGGGGACACCTGAGGAGATTATATCTTTCGCAAAGACCCGATTATGCTCTTCGGGCAGAAGACGTGGAAAGATCTCCATGCCACGACTCGTCAGGCGGATAACATGCATACCGCTCTGAAAGTCGGAGCCGCGAAACTTGCTTACGCTCAAGGTGCGCCCTTGAGGAGCAAATTGGAGATGAATAACTCCATCGCTCATAAATTGCAGATCATCGTCGGGGTTCGCGGAGCTTCCTTCAGAGGTAAAAAGCAACGTCGAATGTTGCTCGACCAGGAAGCGCAGAAAAGAAAGCACCTGCTTGCGAAACTGGAAATCGTCGGTAGCGAGAAAGCGAAACTGAGTCATAGCATCGAGAAAGACGCGCTGGGGGTGGAGTTCGCCGACCTGATCGAGAATCTGTTGAGTAATCGGTTCGCGCTCGACCTCGGCTGGTGAGAAGATATCGTAACTCTGCATCTCGGTAAAAAAAGCCGTATTGGGCGACAGGTCCAGGAAATGAATATTAGTCAGGTCAAAGCCAAGCGCTTCGGCGTTTGCACGCAGCTCCATCTCTGGTTCGCCCAGCGTGATAAACAGGCAACGCTCGCCCTTGATAGCACCAGCTCGCAGAAAATGGAGGCCGAGTGTCGTCTTGCCGCAACCTGGTCCTCCGCGCACAAGATACGCACGATTCGCGACCAACCCGCCATCGAGTACTTCGTCCAGACCGGCGATCCCGGTCGAGATACGAGCCAGCACTCTGGGCTGAGGACCAGCTCCATCTAAAGGGCTAGCTCCATCCAAAGATCCATCGCGATCTTCCAGATCCTTCTCGGAAATTGCTTTCTTATTTGCCATATTCTGTTCCTCACTCAAAACACTTGTTTTAATCTCTAAAGGCTTAGTATCCGCCTCGAAGCACTTACCTTCACTTGCCAATCTCTCAACGAGCATGAAGAGCAGATTTTGTATCTCTCAATCGCTCGCTCACTATCTACTAGCAAAATACATACAGAGAAAAAGTCCAGGTTCGTCGGCGCTGGTTGACAAACACAGTGAGCTGCCTGGCGCTTTCCTAAGTCAGATTCCGACCGCTTTGCTGACTCTTTTTATGAGATAGGCCCGGCACTCTATTCTACTGTAGTATAGCTTAACAGGTGGAGATTCACAATTAAAACTACCATCTGCCCAGGACCGTTGCAACGTCCACCCTGCTTCCTATGGCGGCCAAAAGAGGCAAAGGTGCGGGAATGAGCTTTTGAGACGCAAACGTACACCTGAAAAACTCCTTCCCGCATGTGAAATCTGTGCTTCTCAGAAGAGAAGCCGTGAAGAGGTCAGCAGCTTGTTGTCTGGTAGGTGATATCGCCATTCTGCTGATACTGGTCGGTAAAGAACCAGGGCAGGCTGACGGTGCTGCCGTCGGTATGGACGACGCGGGCCTCGCCGTATGTGTAGTACTCGATGATTGGCAGAGTAAAGGTTATCTGTGTATGTGGCGGCACATCATAGACAACTGATTGACTGGGACCCGAGGTAGTAATGCTGCTAAAATCGTTGTACTGGGTGAAGAGCTGCTGAGCGACCAGCGCGTTATCCGTCGAACCATCGGGAGATTGATTGAATGAGTCCTGGCCACCCGAAGGACCGACGACGACTTTAAAGGGAACACTGAAATTGAACTGGACCGAATTTGTATAATCAGTACAATTGTCGACAGTGTTTGAAGTGACCGAGCCGCTCACCGAGCCATCCGAGTCAGAGGGATGGATCTCGACCTGGGGTGACGAGGGTGCGGCGTCCGCAGGCGCGGAGAAGTAAGTGATCGCGGCCTGGACGCAGACGATGCCAGTACTGACCAACTGACCAAAGGTTAACGCTTCGCCATCGACTAACGCTGATACAATCTGCACTACGATATTTCCTAAGCAGCTAGAGATCTGTTGATCCTCATTGTTGTCGCCACCGCCGCCGTTGTCGTCGCTCCCATCGAGACTACAAGCCGTAGTTAGCAGCATAGCTCCCAGAAGCACCACTACCAGTGGTAAAGTGATGAATCGTCTCATGTCTGATCTACTCCCTGACGAGTGAGCACGAGAGATAACATAGGTTCTCCTGTCAGTCGTCTAGCTCCATACATTCTAGTATGCATAGTCATAGACGTGGCAAGATCCATTCTATCAAATAAGTATTCTAGGCATATTTTTGTCATAGTATGGTTTATTTATGCAGTAAAATACGCGAGCGATGGAGCAAGCGGGGAGCGAGACAGAGGACAAGGGCGGCAGAGAAAAAGAGACAGGGAGCAAACAGTCTGAGTGCTTGCTTCAGCCGCGTGTCCAAAGCAAGCGAGCGAGCACAAACGCGGAGAGAGGTATTAGAGCGAGAGAGCGGCAAGCAGGGGTTGGAGAGCAGGCGGAGGCCAGGCTCAGGGTCTGGGAGATACGCCTGTAGAGACTATTCGTCGCCATTGGAGCGGATGGTGCGCCGTTGTTTGGTTAAAGCGAGCCGTCGTTTAGCCAGGAGGCGACGTTCGCGGCTGGCGCGACCTGGACGTGTGGGAACGCGCGGAACCTGGGGACGCTGGAGGATTTGTAGGCGCTCTGCCATACGCTCAAAGGCTCGCTCGCGGTTCTCGTACTGTGAGCGTCGTTCAGTGGCCGTAACCATCAAGCCGCTCGGTTTATGCACCAGGCGCACGCCGGTCTCGACCTTATTGCGGTGCTGGCCGCCGGGTCCACTCGCGATAAAAAACTCGACAGTGCAATCGCGCTCCAAAGAAGCGCGGTCGGTCGGATATTCCACATGTGGCATCCCCTCTGCTTGCTCGTCAGGCATTTAAAGAACTCCTTGCTAAGTCTCTCGCTTGTTCCACTCTAGATTACCACATCCGACAAGAGCTTCGCATAGGCGGCACGCGCTGTGTGGCCCTTGTTGCATAGATTACTAACGTTATTTGTTAAGGAGTCTATAAAACTAGCGCATTCTGTCAGCTCGACTTTTGAGCAGGGCTGTTTCATGCTCGGCAAGTCTCTGGCTTGCGACCTCCACCCCAGGGTTTTGGGATCGGGTTGTGCGGGTAGTGGTGGTGGCCATACGTCGAGCATTGAATAACCCTGACTTTTGAGCAATGTATATTGACACGTATCGTCTCTCTATATATACTAGCTAGTGAGTACATTTGTACACTGTCTATAGCTATAGATTATATAAT
>DAOTTJ010000389.1:0-7267 GCA_034437695.1 Ktedonobacteraceae bacterium | reverse complement strand
GAAAAGGGGGTGGGGGGGCGTTCAATCAAGCAGATGATGAGAATGCTTTTGTTGTAGAGGAAATACTATCACTATGCTCGAAGTCTTACCGAAAATCGCGCAGATGCAAGCTTCGTATGCGCTGGGTAAACCGCTGGCTCTGCCACTCAATCTGACTGTTAGTGTGAGTTATCGCTGTAATTCGCGCTGTAAGACGTGCAATGTCTGGCAGCGGCCCAATGATGATTTTACGTTGGAGGAGTACGAGAAGACGTTTGCTTCTATCGGTCACGCTGCGTATTGGTTTACATTTAGCGGCGGCGAGCCGACTCTACGTAAGGATCTTCCAGCTCTGGTAGAATCGGCTTATCGCAATTGTCGGCCTGGGATTATTAATATTCCAACAAATGGGATTCAGGATGCGGTTATTCCGGGGCGCATTGAGCAGGTTCTTCAGGCTGCTCCTGGGAGCGAGGTGATTGTGAATCTCTCGCTGGATGGGGTGGGCGAGAAGCACGATATGATCCGTGGGGTGAAGGGTAATTTTGCGCGGGCGATGCGTACGTACGCGGGCCTCAAGGCGCTAAAGGGGCGGTATGCGAATTTTACGCTGGGCGTGCATACGGTGGTTTCACAGTTTAATATCGATGAGTTTGAGGAGATTGCTCGCTTTGTGAGTGCAGAGCTGCAACCTGATGCGTTTATCAGTGAAATTGCCGAGGAACGGGTGGAACTCGATACTGTGGGAATGGGCATTACGCCTGCTGTGGAGCGCTATCAGCCGGTAGTCGATCGTCTACAGCAGGAGATTCGCCAGGCCGAGACGCAGGGGGTCTCGCGGATCACGCAGGCTTTCCGCGAGCGCTACTACGATCTTGTGAAGCGTACGCTGGTCGAGAAGCGGCAGATTATTCCGTGTATGGCAGGGATTGCTTCAGCGCAGATTGCCCCCAATGGCGATCTGTGGACGTGTTGCATTCGCGCTGAGTCGGTGGGCAATCTGCGCGAACACAATTATGATTTTCGCTCTGCCTGGACTACGTCGAAGGCGACTGAGCTGCGCCGCAGTATTAAGGCGGGCGAGTGCTATTGTCCATTGGCCAATGCGGCCTATACAAATATGCTCTGCCACACGCCGACACTGGCCGCGGTCGGTCTGCGCGTGGCGGCCAGAACGGTTAAACATGCCTTGCCGGGCAAGGGACAACCAGTGCTCTGTGAGCCAGTTGCGCAGGCTTGAAGCGCAAGACGCGAGCGGAGGTGTAGAGCAGCAGGAACTAACGGAGATGAATGAAACGATGATGGAAAACTGTCCTCAGTGCGGCGCGACGATTGGCGAGGAGCTGAAGAATTGTCCAGGTTGCCGGATTAATCTCTACTGGGCCGCGCAACACTATACAGAACTTGCCGCCAGACGTGCGACTAGCAGTCTCGCGCCGAGGTCCGAAACGGCAAGCTTCCTGCTGGAAACGAGCAAACGCGTGGACGACGGACCAACGGCTGGCTGGCTGCGTCAGATTGTCAGGAAGGTGGGTCTGCGCGAAGCGGGCAAAAAGGTGAGTACAATACTTTAAGCGCATCTTGCGCCCCACCCATAGGTATGTGCAGAGAGCACCTCTCTGCACTCCTGTTTTGCATGTTTCGCCGGAGGCAAAACATGCAAAACAAAAGAAAAAATTTGTTGGGGACACCCCAAACCCCGGAAAAGGGCTGCCGCCCTCAGCACTCCTGCTTAATCCCTACCCCCAGGGTTTTGGAACGAGTATGCCGGTGGTGGGCTGTTGTGTGGATCGGGTGGCGTTAAACCAGGCGGCGGCACGCTGAATGCCTTCGCGTAGCTCTATCTGTGGCTCGTAGCCCAGTTCGCGGCGTGCTTTGGCAATGCTGTGACGGTTGTCGCTGCCAAACATCAGTGCGCCCAGGCGTGTTGCTAAGGGGCGGGTATGAGTCAGGGGTGCGACGACGTGCTCGGCAACGTTGGCTCCAAAGTAGATCGGCCGGTACGGCAGGTGCAGGACGGGTCGCTTGCCACCTACAGAGTCGGCGATAGCGTTGTAGATTTCCAGTTGGGTCATTGGCTGGTCGTTACTGATATTGTAGGTGTTGCCGGGCGCATGCTCGTGGAAGGCGGCGAGCAGAAAGCCCTGTACAACGTCGTCGACGTAGCAGAAAGGCAGCGCGTTGTGGCCGCTGCCCAGAATCAGGGCGCGGCCGGTCAGGGTCTTACGCGCCATGCGGGCAAAGTGCAGTTGGTCGTTTGGACCAAAGAAGGTGCCGGGTCGCAGGATGACGGTTTCGACCGCGCTCGTCGTCATCAGGCTACGAAGCAATCGCTCGCCTTCGGTCTTGCTCAGACTGTAGGGATCGGGGTCAGGTCGTAGCGGCTCGTCTTCGCTGAGAAAGCGTCCATAGCCCAGACCATAGACCGTGTGCGAGCTGGTGTGGACGAAACGGCGCACGCCAGCCGCCTGAGCCGCGCGATAGAGATTGGCCGAGCCAGTGACGTTGACCAGGCGGTAGTCGGCCAGGGGTCGCCATACGCCCATCATGCCCGCCAGGTGCAGGACTATCTCGCTATCTTGCAGAGCCGGGGGCAGAGTCGCGGCGTCGGTAATGTCGCCGCGCACGACCTCCACGCCTCGCTCATGGAGCGCATCGGCGTTCTCGGCTGGCAAGACCAGGGCGCGTAGTTGCATGTAGCGTTGTTTTTGGAGCGCATCGATAAGATGGCTCCCCAGCAGGCCAGTCGCGCCGGTAATCAGGATTTTCATAGACAACATCTCTCCCAGGTATTCCGGTATTCTGTTTTAATAGAACGACCGCACCGGGAGAGTTATGTGATATTTGCCCGCGAATTACTGCGTCAGGCAGACGCGTTTGCCTGCCTACTTACTAATCGCTGCACGCCGTCGCTGGAAAAAGGCCGCGATCTCGCTGACGCTGAGTGTATTCAGCACGTCCTCGGGACGTAGCCAGCCTTTGCGGGCGATGCCTATGCCGTAGTGCATTACATCGAGGCCATCGGCTGAATGAGCGTCGGGATTGACGGGGATCTTAATCCCTTTGTCGCGAGCGCGATGGAGGTAGCGCCAATCAAGGTCGAGGCGCGAAGGGTGCGCGTTGATCTCGATGCAGACCCCGTGCGCGGCTGCGGCCTCGATCACCGCGTCCAGGTCTAGCTCGTAGCCTTCGCGGTTGAGCAGCAGACGCCCGGTGGGATGGCCGACGATATCCACGTAGGGATTGGCGATGGCCTGTAGCATACGCTGAGTCTGTTCCTCGCGTGAGAGGTTGAAAAGACTGTGAATAGAAACCACCACAAAATCGAGAGTCGCGAGCACCTCATCGGGAAAGTCGAGAGTACCGTCGCGCAAGATATCGCACTCGGTCCCGCTAAAGATCCGCAAGCGGTCGCCGTATTCAGCGTTGAGCGCAGCAACCTCCTCCTGCTGACGTTTGAGTGCCTCGGCGTTCAATCCACCAGCGTACGCGGCGGCCTTGCTGTGATCGGTCAGTCCCAGATAAGTGAAGCCGCGCTGAATACAGGCCTCGGCCATCTCGCGGATAGTATTGTGGCCATCGCTCCAGGTCGAATGGGCGTGCAGAATACCCTTGATATCGCTCTCCTGAACCAGGGTCGGCAGTTGATGGTGTTCGGCGGCCTCTATCTCGCCCATATCCTCGCGCAGTTCCGGCTCGATGTAGTCCAGACCCAACGCGGCGTAGATCTCGCGCTCATCTTTACACGCCACCAGGTTTTCAGGAATCGGCTCTTTACCGCGAAACAGTCCGTAGTCGTTGATAGTCATGTTCAGACCAAGTGCGCGGCGGCGCAGCGGGATATGGTGGTCCTTTGAGCCGGTGAAGTGGTGAAGAGTGTAGGGAAACTGACTATCGCCGACCACGCGCAGGTCCATGTTGATCCCACTGCCCAGGACCACGCTGGACTTGGTCAGACCCTTGCCGGTAATCGCCTTGATGCCCGCCTGCGCGGTAAAAATGTCCATGATCTTTGAGCGAACCGCGTCGTCTGCGTCGTCGGCTATGCTAATCAGCATATCGATATCTTTGACAGTCTCGCGTCTGCGCCGCAAGCTGCCGGCGACCTCCATACGTACAACCCCATCCACCTGGGCCAGCGCCTGCTGGATCTGGCGGGCCAGATCTTCGGCTTCGGAATACAGATGGCGGTCGGCGTGCTGACTCAGAAAGCCGATGCCCTGCAAAATCTTGTCTTCGGTCTTCTTGCCAAAACCGGCCAGGGCCGCGACTTTATGCTCCTGGCAGGCCTGCGTCAGGTCGGCGATCGAAGTAACGTGCAGTTCCTTATAGATCGTATTGATCTTCTTGGGTCCCACGCCAGGGATGCGCAACATCTCCACCTTGACCGCAGGCGTGTCCTTGACCAGCTCATCGTAGAATTCGATCTTGCCGGTATTTAACAGCTCTTCAATGCGCTTGATAGTGGTCGCGCCCAGACCCGGCGTCCCTTTAAGCTTGCCAGTACGCGCCATCTCCTCGATATCTCCGGTGAGCGCACTGACCGAGCGCGAGGCGTTTTGATAGGCCCGCACTTCAAAAACGCTGCTGCCGTCTTTCAATTCCAGCAGAGTCGCTATCTCATCTAGCACGTGTGCAACTTGATTTTTATCCATGAATCAGCCTCTAGATTATTTCTAGTAGTTTGTTCTTCTTCATTTGCTCTGCCGCCATCAGCGCAGACTTTAGTAGAGAGCGGCCCTCTGCACTCCCTACACATGCATATCAAAAAACTCGGGCTGGCGGACTACCACTTCAAATGGACTGCGCCCCTTGAGGTCGCGGTTGAGATACCGTTTGCAGTCGAAATGGACAAGTAACCAGCAGTAGAGTTCTTTGCTGATAAAGACCGCGTCCCACGGCTGCTCGCCGTTGATTGTCAGGACTTTGTTACAGACAAAACAGCGTCCCAGGCCAGCCGCGACGGCCCGCTCAAACCATTGCAGGACAAACTGATTAAAGTCGTCGATGTTCATCATCGCCAGACTCTCCTGGGGATAGCCGAACATCACCGGGTCCAGGCATTCGCGAAAATCATCGCGATGCCGACTTAAAGCAATGACTGGCGCACGGACTACGATCTTTACTTCGGGATCGTCGGGATCGTCTGCGTCAGCGATGACGCTCTGTAAAAGCATGCCTTCGCGGGCAAACCAGTCTAAAAGTTCGTTTCTCATCGATGCTCGCTGTCTGTGATTTCTGCATCTACTTTATCATGTGAGGGTGGAGGCGTCAATTTGCTTTTTTGCGCAAACCTGTGGTTTGCGCCCCATCCATAGCCATGAAGCTAGCAGAGAGCATCTCTCTGCACTCCTATTTTGCATGTTTTGCCTCCGGCGAAACATGCAAAATAAAAGAAAAAATGTATTGGGGACACTGCAAGCCCCGGCAAAGGGCTGCCGCCCTCTGCACTCCCGTTTAGCTTCATGTCGACGAGGTGGACAATCT
Organism: Ktedonobacteraceae bacterium; assembly: GCA_034437695.1. GTDB lineage: Bacteria > Chloroflexota > Ktedonobacteria > Ktedonobacterales > Ktedonobacteraceae > Paraktedonobacter. The sequence goes on along the minus strand of DAOTTJ010000389.1, from coordinate 1,801 downwards.
GGGAATGTCCTGTTACCATACAGATAAGTTTCCAGCGTAGAAAGGACATTTTGCTGTATGACCCAGTTAGAAACATATATCAGTCAGAACGAGGATCGTTTTCTTGATGATCTCAAGGGCTGGCTGCGCATTCCTAGTATTAGTACGTTGCCGGAACACGCCGACGATGTGCGCCGGGCGGCTCAGTATGCGGTTGCACAGTTGGAGGAGATTGGTTTTTCACAGGTGCAGTTGATTGAGACGCAGGGCCATCCATTAGTGTATGGTGAGTGGTTGGGAGCGCCGGGCAAGCCGACGGTGCTGATCTATGGTCACTACGATGTCCAGCCTGTAGATCCGCTGGAACTCTGGGAGTCGCCGCCCTTTGAGCCGACGATTCGCGGCGATAATCTCTACTGTCGCGGGGCGTGCGACGATAAGGGTCAGACCATGCTGGTCTTCAAGGCTTTGGAGTCGCTGATCCGTGTCAATGGCGTGTTGCCGGTCAATGTACGGGTGCTGATCGAGGGTGAGGAAGAGGCTGGCGGTGAGTCGATTGAGCGCTATGTGCGCGAGTATCCCGAGCGTCTGACGTGTGACGCAGCGTTTGTCTGCGACACCGGCATGCCTGGCAAGGAGATTCCGGCGCTGGTCTATGGACTGCGCGGGATTATCTATACCGAGGTTGAGGTGCATGGAGCCAGGCGCGACCTGCATTCGGGCGAGTTCGGTGGTGTAGCGCCCAATCCGCTACACGCGCTGGCGCTGATTATCGCTGGTCTGAAAGATGAGCAGGGTCGCATCCATATCCCTGGTCTCTACGAGCAGATGCAGGAGCCAACCGAGCAAGAACGCGTCTTCTGGCGGAGCAATCCGCTCAACATTGAGCAGACCTTTAAAGAGGAGATGGGCGTCAGTGAATTTAGCGGCGAACAGGAGTATTCGCTGTTAGAGCGCGTAGGTGCTCGTCCGACGCTTGAAGTTCACGGCATCAGCGGAGGCTTTGTCGGTGAAGGTGCCAAGACGGTCATTCCGGCGCAGGCCAAAGCCAAGATCAGCCTGCGTCTGCCCCCGCCGTTGAAGTCGGAAGAGGTCTTCAAGCTCTTTGAGAAGCGCGTCCACGAGCTTGCGCCTGACGATGTGAGCGTGATTGTCCACAATCTGCACGGCGGCGAGGCGGTGCTGGTCAAACCCGATACGCTGCCCATGCAGGCGGCGATTGCTGCGCTAAAAGAGGCCTACGGGATCGAGCCGCTCTTGCTGCGCGAAGGTGGCTCAATCCCGATTGCCGCGCTCTTCGACGAGATTCTGCACGCGCCGGTCGTGTTGATGGGCTTTGGTCTGCCGGACGACAACTTGCACGCGCCCAACGAAAAGTATGCGCTTTCACAGTTCTATAAGGGGATTCGCACTGTGGCTGGTTTCTTGCTGCGCATGGGCGCGTAGGCCAGATAATTTTCCATTCATACTGCAAGCGAAACTCTTTTTTATCCTAATACAGGGCTGGCTTGAGCATAGATCATTGCTCGTTGTCCCGGAAATGGGAAACCACGGCGCATAAAATAATCTCTGTCCTGTTCCTGGAAGCCCTAGTGTTTGAGGAGCGCCAGCCCTGCCTGGTTCGTTGCCTCCGCATTCGCGATGAACTAACTGGGCTTCCGCCCCATCTATCCTGCGTATTATGCCGCCAGAGATGCGGGTGCGCTTTAATGCCGTTGCCGGTGAGAGTCTCTCACCGGCAACACGCTGTTTCCACTCAGCACAATGTTGATTTTGGCACACTTTTTGAGATGACTCATCAATTCCGCATCGCTCGCTGGGA
>DAOTTJ010000388.1:0-7583 GCA_034437695.1 Ktedonobacteraceae bacterium | reverse complement strand
ACGCTGGCAACGGTCGGTCCAAATCCTGTCAAGCCAGAGGAGAAAGGACCTAACTTTGGTTACTTCCGTCAGCGCATCGGCCTCGATCCACAGGAACGTAGCGATGTATTGGAGCGCATTCTCCCGCTCACCTTCGACTACGAGAGTAATGCACTGCTCTATCTACCGCGTGACCTGCCTCCCCCTACGTTTGGCCCTGGTTCAGATGATTACATGTTGGCAATCGCACGCGAGATGTACAAACTCGTCATCGCGTCTCGTGGTCGCGCCTTCTTACTCTTCTCCAGTAGACGCATGCTTGAGCGCGCCTATGAGTTGATGGCTCCAACTCCCAATCTACAAAAATATCCTCTCTTGAAGCAGGGAGATATGACACGTATAGAATTGACGCGTCGCTTCCGTGAGGAAGAAGGTGCCATTCTTTTTGGACTCAAAAGCTTCTGGGAGGGGGTTGATATCGCGGGTGACGCCCTATCCCTGGTCGTCATTGACAAGCTCCCGTTTGATCCACCGGACGATCCAGTACACGAAGCGCGTATCGCTCAGATGAAGGCAAAAAATGAAAACTGGTTTGGTAATTATGTCTTGCCCCAGGCAGTTCTGCGCCTCAAGCAAGGACTTGGCAGACTCCTGCGCACACATGAAGATAGGGGTGTGATGGCAATTCTGGATACACGCCTGCACACGAAAGGCTACGGTCGTCTCGTGCTCGACGCCCTGCCACCCGCACGTCGCACTGCCAGCATACGCGATATTGAGCGTTTCTTTGCCGAGCCAGAATCATAACAAGCTCTCAAAGGTCTCATGGGTGAACAATAAAAACGAACTCTAAGCCAGGACGTTTACCTGAGAGAGGTGAGCAGATCATCAGCAATATTACGCGATGAAATACCTGTTTTTGGAACGTGGTACCCAGAATCATTCACGTAATTTTACTTGGATGCAGGTACGGCAACAACCACATTCAGATGAGATGGTGTTCGATAGCGTAGCGCGTGGCGGCGGATCGAGAGTTCACGTGAATTTTTTTGAAGATGGAGCGCACATGCCCCTGCACGGTGCGTGGGCTAATCACTAACCGTGCAGCCACTCCACTATCGCTCAACCCCTGAGCGACCCAGCGTAGAACTTCTACCTCGCGGTTGCTCAGGCCATGCAAAGAAGGAAGAGGCTTGGATGGTGTCGAGACGGGTTTTGGACATTGCATCACTCTTGTGAGAGCGAGGGCTTGTTCCAGCGTGGAATGGTGTCCCTCATCTCGCGCAATCGTGAAAGCTTCCACGCCCAGTTGCGCCTGGATAGTTGCCCTGGTGTGCTCGTTGAAGGCGTCATCGATTGGTGAGGAAGCCATACCGGTGGCTTCACACAGCATTTCTACCGTACCCAAAAGCCGTGCGGCAAGATTCCCCTCGCCTTGAGCCGCACATATCCCCGCCAGTCCTTCCAGCACCTCGGCAACTCCGTCTTTTTCTCCTGCGATCTCCCGTAGCGCCAGGCCCTCTTTGTAGAAGGCATAGGCCTGTTGATAGTTGCCCTGCGAGAATGCCACATGCCCGAGAATGGTAAGCGTATGAGCGCTCCCACCCTTATCACCCAGTGTCTGCCGCAGCGCTAAACTCTCTTTACACAGCCTGATCGCCCGCTCATAATCGTGCTGTTGCAGGCTCAACATGCCCTGACTGGTAAGAACTGCAGCAATCCCCCGCAGATCGCCCAGTCTCTTGAACAGAACGCTGCTCTCTTCAAAGAGTGCCCTGGCTCGTTCACAGTTTCCCTGGTAGAGAGCTATGAGACCTAAACTGGAAAGAACAATTGCTGTCCATTGCTTCTCCCCGATCTCGCGCAACACGGGAAGACTTTCTTCATAGCAGATGGTCGCTTGTTCATAGTCGCCCTGTTTCAGCGCTGCATTGCCAAGGATAGACAGAGACGTGGCGATACCTTTCTTATCATCTAGTGTTCTCCACACGTTAAAACTCTCTTGGACGAGGCTTTTCGCCCGTGCGGCATCCCCCTGGTGGGCCGCGATGGTTCCAGTGATCCGAAGCGTCTCTGCGCGTAATGCCGTAGGGTCAGGGAGTTGCGCCAAGGTGAGTTCCAGAAATTTCCGTCCCTCACTCAAATAGCCACGCAGTAACCAGAAGGTCCAGATCGCTATACCTATCCTAGCGGCGATGGCTCCCTCGTGCTGTTCAAGTGACCACTGCAATGCAGTACGTAGATTATCATGCTCCGCTTCTAAGCGATCAAGCCAGGCTCCCTGGTGTTTCCCAAGTAGTTCCTGCCCTGCCTGCTCCGCAAGTTCCAGGTACCAGTCCCTGTGACGCCTGCTCAAGATGATTGCCTCCCCCCTGGCTTCCAGTTCTGTCCGTCCGAACTGCCAAATGGTCTCAAGCAAGCGGTAGCGGGTATCGTCGCTCCGCTCCTGCATCTGGACGAGCGATTGATCTATGAGGTGTGAAAGCAGTTCAAGGACCTGTTGCTCTTCGATCTCATCCCCCACGCAAACGGCCTCGGCTGCCTCCAGAGTGCAACCGCCAGCGAAGACGCACAACCGGCAAAAAAGGGTTCGCTCCTGTTCTGAAAGTAGGTGATAGCTCCACTCAATCGTTGCCTGCAAGCTTTGCTGGCGAGGCAAAGCCGTTTGGTCGAAGCTCTTGAGAAGCCGGAAAGCGTCGGAGAGCCGTGTAGCGATTTGCTTCACCGTGAGCACTTTTACCCACGTTGCAGCCAGTTCAATGGCCAGTGGTAGTCCATCCAGGCGAATGCAGATCTCAGCGATAAAGTGCGCGTTCTCCAGTGTCATCTGGAACTCGGACTTGCTAGCCTGCGCCCGCTCAAGAAAGAGCTTCATGCTGGCATACTGTGTGGGTAACTCATGAAAATCCAGGTGTCTCAAGTTAGGAGTGGCTAATGGCACAACGGAGTATTCCTGCTCGCCACGTACATGCAGAGGAGTGCGGCTCGTCACCAGGATTTTCAGGTGCGGACAGGTTGCGGCCATGCCCTCAAGCAAAGGGGCAGTCACGGCTATCTGTTCATAGTTATCAAGTACCAGCAAAAGCTCCTGGGCGTGGAGGGAAGAACGTAGTTGCTCGTACAAGGATTGCCCTCTGCTCTCTTTGAGGCCGAGCGCTTGCGCAATGGTAGGCAAGACAAGTTCAGGGTCGCTGATAGGGGCCAGGGAGACAAAACAGACCCCACGGGTAAAGTCTTGCAGCAATTCTCTTGCCACTTGCACTGCCAGACGCGTTTTGCCAATACCACCGGTACCAGTGAGCGTCAGCAGGCGGATGTCTGGACGCCGCAAGAGGAGCGAGACCATCTGGAGATCGTACTCTCGCCCAATGAGGGGTGTGAGGGGTGCTGGCAAATGAGACTGAGGAAAAGAACGCATCTCATGCATGACTTCTATGCCTCCTAGTATGTATACGACTTATCTCACCAAACCAACGATTGTGAGATCGATCCTTGGGGATACATCCTGTTTCGCCATGGACATGATGATGGTAGTCTTCTAGCAACCACTTCCGAAAACGTTGCTCAAAGGCTACTAAGGTGAGCATTGCCTTCGCATCAGGGTATCCCTTTGGAGTATATCCGGACACATCTTGGAGAAACAATTGATCGACACTACGAAAGAAGCGCTCTACTTTTCCACGCCCACGAGGGACTGCTATTTTGGAAAAGACTAATTCCATGCCGATATCTGCTGCTACCTGTTCCATATGTTTACTGGTGAAATCGGAGCCGTGGTCGGTGTAAAAGACGCTGGGAATCCCACACGCTGACCATCGGGGGCCGTCTTTGCGCCAAATAGCCTGCCGCAGGGTCAGGGCGGTGGTGAGGGCAGTTGCAGTCTGGAAACTGAGCCGATATCCCACAATCAAACGGCTGTAATCATCTTCAATTGCCGTGAGATACGGTTTGGCCGGTTTGCCTTCTTCGTCGAAAAGCGTCACATCTAAGGGGGTATGATCGGCTTGCCACATGACATTGGCATGAGCAGCCTCTCGCCGGTGGAGGAGATCGAACTCTTTACGGTAGGCAACAGTGCCCTCATGAGCAAGGGTGACGAAGGCAGGATCGATGCTTTTGATGATCAGGCGTACCCGCTCATAGCTGGGTGGTTTCCATCCCTGTTGTGTAGCAATCGCAACTACCTGACGGTGAATGGCTGCTGCTGAACGAGGAGGGGTCTGCAAGGCTAACCCTTGCACCAGGGTAATCGCCTGATCTGGCAGGGTGCGAGCCTTACCTTTATCCTTTCGCGCCGTCGTGACGAGTCCGGCCAACCCTTGTTCTCGGTATCGTTTCACCCAGCGGTGCACTGCGCTCTTTGAAAGCTGATGGGTACGAACAATGTGTGCCTGGGAGACTCCTTCTTCCAGAACAGGACGCAAGAGTTCAAAGCGAGCATAGGCTTCTGCTCGCTGCTCTTCGGAAAGTGAGGTGAGTGGAACGGGTGCTTTCGCCATGATGGGTGTCCTCTCCAATGGCAAGGCGTCGATCTCGTCTCTCCAAAGTATACCTCATGTCCCACTGAATTGTACAGAAATTTCCCGCAGAATTTTGGGATTTACACTCTGGGACTCTGTACCTGGATGGGTTAGGACTCTTTTTCCCGGCCTAATCGGGACGCTACTCTCATCTCCATGGGTCTGCTTGTCAGTTACACTCTAGCCAGTTGGAAGCGAACAATGCCGTTATCGTCAGTACCATCAAACGCAAAGATTTATTTTGAGTACGTTTCCCAGAACGGGAATGCTCAGCAGTGGAGATCGGCTTCTCAAGAGATTGAAAAGGTCTGGAGAGGAGAAAAATAGAAGCTACTCTATCTCGAAGCTCTTCCAAAGCAGAGGTTGAGGCTATCGACCATACGAAAATACTGGGATCAAGGAAAGCTTTTGCAACAAGGCAGGAAGTGCCCTCAGAAGAACGCTTCCCTTAGATTGATATACATCGATCATGCAGCGACGCCAGCAACACCGCCAGGATCTTCAACGAACGTTGGCAAACAATGAGCACAAAATGCGAACGCCGCGTACGCTAATAAACGACAAAGGACGTAAGGCAGAGGTTCAAATCCTCAGACAGAACAAGGCTTTTGAGTATGTTTCCCAGCAAAGGAACACTCAGCAGGAACGATTGTCTTCTCTGGCGCTTGGAGTATCGGGAGTGGACTTGCGCAACCCATCTGAACCAAAAACGGACGAGGGAAAACAACGAAGTGCGCATTAGAGGCAGGTTACAGCCTATTTCATTACAGCAACCGTACAGCAACGCCCACTTACAACTATTGACAATCTACAACAACCATTGACAATGGTTCTTCTCAAGTCATCAGCAAGAGAATGCAAGAGATGCACAAACACCTATGACGCTCAATATGGCAGAGGCGTGTGAGAGTCGAACTCACCAAAGACCGCGCTGAGCGGCCCTCCAACCGTTTTGAAGACGGTTGGTCTTCTTAAAGAGCGGCAAAGATGTCTCCCTCATCTACAAAACCCATGACATCCAGAACGTGAGCTGCCAGACGATTCTCCGCACTCGCCAGGCTGTTGAGATACCGGCTCGTGGTTGCGATATTGGCATGACCTAATCGCTGCATGATTTCGAGTATGGTGGCTCCTGCTTTGAGCATGTTCAAGGCAAAGGTGTGCCGAGTAGCATGAATCTTTGTCATCCCAAAATAGCGCTCAAAAATATCCGCCAGCCCTCGCTGCGAGAGCCCTTGGCGATAGCGTTTATGCGACAGCGAAAGCCAGAGTGGCTGATCGGGAGCGATCAAAGAACCCTGTGAGAGCGCGGAATGTGCCGGGTCATACTGGAACATGGCCTGGAGATAGACGAGCATGGCCCGAACCACTCGCGGCTCCAGATGGTCATACAGTTCTTTGCCATTTTTACAGTGGAAACGGATGGTGATGCCTCCATCGTAGAGAAACAGATCCTTCCACCGGAGTTGACGAACTTCACTGGCGCGGCGTCCGGTCGCCAGTAGCAACAACAGTAGTGCATAATCGCGCTTTCCTGGCAGGGTCTGCTTATCGATTTTCGCGAACGCGTCCGCGATTTGTTCGTTGAAGAGTGGGCGGGCGGAGACGTAATCCTGGACTTTGCGCCGCTCAATCTGTTCAAGCGGATTATCCAGATGAAACAACCGCCGCTCTTTGGCAAAACGATAAAAACTGCTAATCGTTGCCAGCCGGTTATTATACGTATTCGCGCTGATCCCCTCCTGGAGTTGCTTTTCTTTGGATGCGGAGGAGGCCCAGGCTTGAGCAATCAGCCCCAGGACGGCAAGAGCGTGCTCAGTCTCATCAAATGTTCGAGGCTGAATCGGGTCCATTGGGGAAAATCCGTCCAGATCTATCCCTGCAGTTAGTGCCATTCCCCGAAAGGAGAGGATGGCTCGTTCGTAACTGTCTCTGGTTCGGGAACTGTCAGATGCATCTGTTTTCGTCGTGATCCACAACGCGATCGTATGCTCAATGAGCGTTGTCCGATCACTCCGCTGAAGCTGTACCACCATGGCGCTCTGCTCTCCTCTTCTGGACGGCGTTCCCTGGTGTATACTACAAGGAAGGGATTCTCGTCTCCTCTCAAAAATACCATTGCTCCCGTTCTTTCGCAAGTGAGGCAGGATTTCTCATGCTGGGTTTGTGCGGAAATTCCTTAGAATAGGTCCCATGAGATGCTGTTAGTGATATCGCAACGAGGAGCCGATTGTTGCGATATCACTAATTTCCAGTTTCTTGCCTCCATGTAAATCAGAAAGCTCATCTCTGGCACTCATTTAAATCGGGCTGTTGTTTCTCTGCGTTTGCTCTTGCAATTTGCTGTTTCGGATAGCCCCTATGGTAGCGTGGCCAGCCTTTAGCTGGCCACCAAACGACTCCGCAACCAAGGTAGCCAATGTGGAGGCTGCTGTGAAATGCATCATTGGTCATTATCTGCTGAGAGTGTTCCTGGAACCTCGTGGAGGACCGAAAAGCTGAGTCTACTCATAGTCGTCAAAGCGTGGAACATATTCGGCAAGCTTGGAAACACTGTGTAGCGGTTCTGGTAACAGGGTAGATCGGTCGGTATGAAATGCCTCTTCTCTCAGTCGATGAACCGCCCAGGCCCATTCCGCAGCATTATCACCCTCCAGCAAGCGAGCCATCACGATTTCAACGGTTGAGGGATTCCAGGAGAGTCTGGTTGGCGCGTTGCGCTGACGCAATCCTGTTTTTCGCTGGGCAGAGAGCGGGCGCTCCTGAATAGAGTAAAAGATGTGGGGACACTGTTCCTGGTGAAACAGCCCTGAAAACTTGCCGAAATGATAGGTGGGGCAGACCAATGGGACACCTCCATGCCCAGAGAAACGCAAACGGGCGATGCGCAATGGGCATGTTTCTACTCCAAGTGCGAGACTCAACGCATTCCTGTGCGCTTCAAGAAACCCATCTCCAATTTCTGGGAAGACATGACGAATGTTTTGCTCACTCGCAAGCAACAACGCCGGTTGCCCCTTTCCTCCTCGCATCTGCAATGCCTGTTGGAAAAAGAGGCGGGTCGCGTCCACATTGGTATATCCG
>DAOTTJ010000387.1:0-11517 GCA_034437695.1 Ktedonobacteraceae bacterium | reverse complement strand
GATCCCAAAACCCTGGGGTGGGGGGTCGCAAGCCTCTGGCTTGCGGAGCATTCCATAGCCCTGACCCTTGTCTGGAATCTACTGAGAAAACCAGCAAAAAAATTGACCAAAAAACAGGAAAGGCTTATAATGCTCAGCAGAGATGATGAAGACTTCTAGATAAATCCACTGTCTGATATGCAGATAAGCATGCTCCTGGAAGCCACCCATCAACGAACGCTATATCTCCCTTCTTTCCTCTTTGGCAAAAAGGGAGAAACAGAAAATAGTGTTTCTCACAAGCCACCAGAAGCGGATCGCGAGGGCGACAAGCCTGTAGCCAGAGCATACGGTGTCCTCACCCATGTTTCCTCGGAACAGACGAGTGGGGATCTGAGAAACCCAGAACAGATAAAGATATTTCGGCTTGAAGGAGTGTTTCTCACATTGAAAATCCATGAGTATCAAGCAAAAGACATCTTGGCCCGCTATGGCATCCCGGTCCAACCGGGCAGAGTAGCGTCAACGCCAGAAGAGGCCGAAGCGGCTGCACGTGAGTTGGGTGGACCCGTTGTGGTCAAAGCCCAGGTCTACGTAGGCGGACGCGGCAAGGCTGGCGGTGTAAAATTCGGCCATACTCCCATCGAAGCGCGGGAAGTTGCCACAAAGATTCTGGGGATGGATATCAAAGGACTGACCGTCGAAAAAGTCCTGGTCACCAGTATGATCGATATCCAGGAAGAGTATTATCTGGGCATTATCATTGACCGCAAAAGCCAGGCACCCGTTGTCATGGTTTCAAAGGCTGGTGGCATAGACATCGAAGAGGTCGCCGCTACCGCGCCCGAAAAGATTATTAAGCAGCCCATCAATATGAATACTGGACTGCGTCCCTTTGAAGCCCGCGATATCCTGGCCCGCGCCGGTCTGCCCTCGGTGGTCATCGCCAAAGGCGGTGCTATTTTGACCGCTCTGGCCCGCGCCTTTATCGAGATCGACGCCAATACCGCCGAGATTAACCCGCTGGTCCTGACACGTGACGGCCAGGTCCAGGCCGCCGACGCGAAGATCGTCATCGACGATAATGGTCTGTATCGCCAGAAAGAATATGCCTCCTGGGCCGAACCTGAAGAGTCTAACCCGATAGAGTTTCGCGCCAAACAGGCTGGCCTGACATACGTCAAGCTCGACGGCAATGTGGGTATTATTGGCAACGGCGCTGGTCTGGTTATGACAACCCTCGACATGGTGGCTCGCTCCGGCGGCAAGCCCGCGAATTTCCTGGATATCGGCGGCGGCGCGAAAGCCGAAGTGATGGAGAAAGCTATGCGTTTCGTCGCCAGCGATCCCGATGTCAAGGGCATCCTGGTCAATATCTTTGGCGGCATTACACGGGGCGAAGAGGTCGCACGTGGGGTCATCCTGGCTCAGGCCTATCTCCCCAAAGGTATGCCCATCGTGGTACGCCTCTCAGGCACTGGCGCTGAAGAAGGCAAAGCGCTGCTGAAAGACGCCGGGCTGGCGTGGGGCAAAGATATGCTTGAAGGCTCACAAAAAATTGTCGCTGCCGTCAATGCACTGAGCTAGTGCTCTGCCATACGTCGATGAACAGGCGGGGATGCAAGGGATGCAACCTCTTGACCGGGGCCTGGGGCTGCTCCCCAGTTTTCCTCTCCTCTTCGTCGCCGCAGGCGACTCTCCTCGCGGATGACGTTTGACAGAATAGAAACCAGGAGTAAAGAAAAAATGAGCATCTTATTAGATCATCAGACACGGGTCATCGTTACAGGTATCACCGGACGCGAAGGGCAGTATCATACACGCAATATGCTCAAGGCAGGCACGCGCGTCGTCGGCGGCGTCACCCCCGGCAAAGGCGGTCAGAGCGTCGAGGAGCTACCTGTCTTTGATACAGTCGCCGAGGCCATCGCCGCCACAGGCGCAAATGCCGCCTGCATCTTTGTGCCACCAGCCGGCGCTGCCGATTCAATCATGGAATGCGCCAGCGCCGGGATTAAGCTGATCATCTGTATCACCGAGAATATCCCTGTCATCGATATGACACGCGCGATGCTGGTGGTACACGCACACGAGGCCATCCTGATCGGCCCCAACTGCCCCGGTATGTGTACGCCTGGAATCGGCAAGATCGGCATAGTTCCCTACCAGATCTTTCAACCAGGTCCCGTGGGCTTTATCTCGCGCTCTGGAACCGCTACGTACGAGGTGGTCTCTCTGCTAAGTGAAGCTGGCATCGGTCAGTCTACCTGCATCGGCATCGGCGGCGACCCCCTGATCGGCACAACTTTTATCGACTATCTCAAACAGTTCGAAACCGATCCACAGACGAAAGTGGTAGTAATGTGCGGCGAGATCGGCGGCAGCGACGAGGAAGACGCCGCCGAATATATCAAAAGCGGCATGACCAAACCCGTGGTCGCCTTTATCTCGGGACGCACTGCTCCCGTCGGCAAACGCATGGGCCACGCTGGCGCAATTATCTCCGGCAATACCGGCACCGCCCAGGGCAAAGTCGACGCCCTGCAAGCAGCCGGCGTACCAGTCGCCGAGACGATTTTCGATATTCCCGGCCTCGTTCAGGCCGCTCTGGCCCGCGTCTCTTAACCGTTAAGCACATCCGTCTGAGTGCGTGCATATGTCCAAAATGCATACACTCAGGCAGACCCCGATCACACGGCAATTGGATATATACAAAGCGAGTAAATATATGGACTTCAAAGACTGGCGCAAAGCAGCAAACTCACCTGCCAACGAAAAACTACCTACCAACCGCCAACCGCGCAAACGCTTCGTCAGCTCAATCGAAGAGCAGATCCTGGCCGCCCAGGAACGCGGCGCTTTCGACAATCTGCCCGGCACCGGCCAACCCCTCAAACTCGACGAGAATGTCTTCGCAGGCGACAAAGCCGCTGGCTATAGTCTGCTCAAAAGCAATGGCTATGCCCCCGCCGAAATCGAGCTGGCCCGCGAAATTCACCTGGAATTAGCCCGCCTGGAGAAGAGCTGCGCCACGCTCAGTAGCCGCGGCCAATACCTGCGCCACCGCCGCGTCCCACCCTTTGCCAGCGAAAAACATGCCTTTAATACCTCCGTCACCCGCACACTCAACGCCTACACCAATGGACTATACGAAATACAGCGCAAAATCCTCACTCTTAATCTCACAACTCCCACTTCCATGCACCGCACACCCCTGGATATCGAGCAACTGATCGACACTTTTAAAACCTCCTGCCCTCTCCTCTGATTCTCTGCGATAAAAAAGCGTATCTGATAGGTAGTTACGTTACGTCCACTAATACCTATTCTCTTCCTACTTCTGCACTTATAGCCTTCAAGCAGTCGGCTATACCTACCAATCCAATCTACTACATCTCTACTTCGCAGCTTTGCCTCTGGACCTGGACCCGACTTTCTCCTATAATGATTGAGAGCATAAAAAATGAATCCCAATTTGAAATAGATGGAAGAGCTTATATGACAACTGCCCTGATTTATGATCCGATATTCCTGGAACATATCACACCCGAGGACCACCCGGAACGCCCGGAACGGCTCCAACAGGTTCTTGATACCTTGCAACATCTACAATGGATGGAACGCGACGGCCTGGTCCATCTGTCACCACGCGCCGCCAGCGTCGATGAACTGGCTCTGATCCACGAGCCAGACTACATTCGCCGCGTTATGCATGCGTCCGAACGCGCCAGCCGTCTGGCCAGCGAGAGCAAACAGGCTACACGCTTTTTCGCTACCGATACCTACGTCTCACCCGCCTCCTATGAAGCCGCTCTCTATGCTGCCGGCGCTCCTCTGACCGCAATCGACGCCGTTCTGCGCGGCACTATCGACAACGCCTACTGCCTGGTTCGCCCTCCCGGACACCACGCTCTGACCAATAATGCTATGGGCTTCTGCCTCTTTAATAATGTCGCTATCGCCGCTCGCTACGCCATCGAGAAATATGGCCTGGAACGCGTGCTGATCATCGATTACGATGTCCATCACGGCAATGGCACACAGGACGCCTTCTATACCGACCCACGCGTTCTGTATTTCTCAGTCCATCAGGCCCCCTTCTATCCCGGCACTGGCCTCTCGGGCGAGCTGGGCGCTGGCCCCGGCCTCGGCTCTACTGTCAATATACCTCTCCCGGCTCAGACCGACTTCGCCGTCTATGACGCGGTCTTTCGTCAGGTCCTCTCACCCATCGCCGACCGCTTCGACCCACAATTGATCCTGGTCTCCGCTGGCTTCGACGCCCATTGGGCTGATCCTCTGGGACAGATGAACCTCTCAACCGCAGCTTTCGCTCAGCTCAATACGATTATTATCAATCTGGCGACAATGCTCTGCGACGGTCACTTGGTTATGGTACAGGAAGGCGGCTATAATCTCGATGCGATGGGCAGTTGTGTAGCTACCTGCCTCAATCTCCTACTCGGCGACGACGCAGCCGTCGACTCCCTGGGTCCTGCACCCGACCAGGCCCTGACTCTCAATTTGGACGTTCTGATCGGCGAACTCCGCCGTATCCATAATCTCAAAGGCTATCGAATGCGCAATACACCCCGACCCGACACCGCCCGCCTGCGCCGCGAGGTCCAAGGTCCCGAGGCTTAATGTGACTCTATATACAAACACAACAATGTGAGAAAGAGGGAAGAATCTATGCTACGTCAATCCGAACAGGTCCGCCTGCTCTCAAGTTCCGATCTTCCCCTCGTTACTCGCCTGCTCTCAAGCTCCGAATATATCTATCAACGCTTCACTCCCGACGAGTTGAAACATCTACTCAAAAGCTATCCAGCCGTCGGCCTGACCCAGGATACGACTCTGCGCAGCTTCTTACTCTCACAGACAATCAATCCTCCCTCAGCCTGGATCGGCGGCTTTGGGGTCAGTTGGACCGAAAGCCGCTCCCACTTGCGCTTCCTCGATCTGCTCCTGGAAGCTCTAACTACACATCTCCGCTCACGCGGCGTTCGCTCGCTCTTCTATTCGGGCAACGATCTGGAAAACGATTGGCTGCGCATCCCTCTCCTCGAACGCGGCTTCCTCCCACACCGCCAGCTCTATGCCTATGATAAGCTTGACTATAAGATCCCTACCCCAGGCAATCAAGCAGTACACCTGCGCCGCGCCACTGTGGCCGATATCCCCACAATCCTCCGCCTGGAAGAACTCTGCTTCGAACAGCTCTGGCGCTACGATACCGCTTCTTTTGTCGATATTATTCATACTCACCCCTATTTCGTCGTCGCTGAACTCGCCAATGAAATAGTTGGCTATCAATTCAATGCCCTGGATGGCGACTACGGCTACTTGGTTCGCATCGCAGTCAATCCAGCCTTTAAAGGCCAACAGATCGGCACTCGCCTGATGGCCGAGGCGGTACAGTTTTTCCAGCACGCTCACTCGATGCGCATTATGCTCAATACCCAGCAAGAAAATACTCACGCCCACCGTCTCTACGAATGGTTTGGCTTTGTACGCATCGATCAAATTGGCTTCGTCCTGCGCCTGTCCCTATGAACGGTTGGCCCAACCCTTTAAATACCAGACATCCAACGGCACGGTTTTGTTCTTGACCATCATCGGCGGCAACTTGCTGGCGTGAATGAGATGGCGGACACGCGTAAAGGTCGAGTGGTTGAGCAAGATGTTGTTGTCGTTCGCATTCCGTTGCAAACGAGCCGCTACGTTAACTGCATCACCGATGGCCGTATAGGTCTGCATACGTTCACGCGAGCCGATGTTGCCCACCATCGCCTCACCTGTGTTGACCCCAAAACCAAACGATATCTGATAATCGTGGCTCTGATTCTTTTGTAAAGCCTGCACAGCTAGCCGCATCTTCCACGATGCACGCACAGCACGCAAAACGTGATCTTCCTGATCCAGCGGCGCGTTAAAAATCGCCATCAACTCATCTCCCCAGAAGCCCGTAATAGTCCCGTTCTCCTCCCAGATCTCCTTGACCATGATATCAAAATAGGTGTTGAGCAGATGCATAACTTCAACCGAGGAATTGCGCTCACTTAAACTGGTAAAGCCTCGCAGGTCGGCTGAAATCACGGTGATCTCTTTGGTCTCACCCCCCAGGTTCAGCGCACGCGGATCTTCAATCAACCTCTGCACGACGTTTGGATGGACAAAACGCCCAAAGATCCGCCGAATCTCTTCGGCTTTGGCCCTGGCTGCGTATAAATCCGTCTGGTCGTCTACAACGAGCGCCATGCCTATATGCTGCCCCCAGTCGTCGCGCAACGATGATGCGTGCAGACTGAGGTTGACCTGCCCACGCCCTGGGATCTCACAATCAACCGAGTGCGGTACTATCGTCCCATGCTCGTGCTGCATAAATGCCCGCTCCAACAAGGCACTCAAACCAACCTGAGGCATGGTGTCAAAGACTTCCTTAAAAGGCTTGCCAACAACTGTCAACGGGTTCATCTGGAGAATAAATCCGGCCGCTTCGTTAAACTTGGTGATGATCCCCGCCGAATCGGTGGTGATCACGCCGTTGGCGATCGAAGCAAATATGTTGTCCATATACTGCTTGTCTTCTTCAACTTTGCGTAGGGCCAGATTAAGCCGGGCAAAGAGCCGGGCGTTGTCGATAGCAATCGCTGCCTGCCGACAGAAGGTCATCAGCAGGTCACCCTGCTTGGGAACAAACAGTTTGGCCACAATTCGACTATCAACGTAGACCGCACCAATACACGTGTCACGCACCATCAAGGGCGCACACATGATCGAGCGAATACCGTGGATCAGCACACTCTCCTGATCCTTAAATTCCACCAGCGCATCGTGACTGGTCACTATCGCCTGACGCGTCCGCACAACACGCTCAACCGTCCCTCGACTGATCTGAAAATCAAAGGCGCTGACATCGATCGAACGCGCCTCTTTATCGCGGGCAATCTCAAAACGCAGATCACCGGTCACCGCATCAAGCAAAACCAGAAAACCACGCTCCGCATTGACTACTTCAATCACCTGGTCCATCACCAACCGCAATACCTCGTCAAACTCCAATGTGGAGTTGAGCATACGGGCAATCTCGTAGAGCGTCTCTAACTCGCTACGCTTGCGCTCCAGGTTGATAATACTCGTGTTAAGCGCATCCCGCTCCTGCTCAAAACTCTGCGCAGCCGTCGATCCACCCCTCTCTCCCACCGCACGCGCCGAATGCGACACTTTTAACGACTGCGCAAGCTGGTCCAGCTGCTCCTGAATGGTCAACAACGCTCGCTGCGCCATCTGATTAAGCTGCCCAAGCTCCAGATCTGAGGCCCGACAAACACGCAAGGAATCACTCAACAAACGGATACGTGGATCACTGTTCTCCCCCGCATATGTCCCTTCAACAGCTACCTCTAATTTTCGCGAATGCTCGTGTAATACACGCGAAATACGCATCATCGCCTCACCGAGAGATCGCAAATCTCGGCTCGCTTCCCAGACTGGATCAGGCTTTTCTGCCACGCTATAACTCCGTTTCCTCAGGGTCTCCATCTCCGTGCGACGCCTGTGCTTCCCCATTATAGCATTACTCAAGATGAGCAAAACGCGAGCACATCAGGCATCCTATCCCTGTCTTTACGCTCTCTCAGACCAGTTTTAAATACGTGCCTAAAGTTTTTGTTAGCGACGCCGATTATTCTAAAAGGGGGATGAAACTTAGGGCGGGTCCTTAAAAACTCAGCTACGCTATCTCATAGAAGGAGAAACTGGTATGCAGCAAAAAAGACAAAGCACAGTCTTCACTCTGATACTTTTCTGTGCTTCTTTCTCCTTGCTCCTGGCTGCCTGTGGCAGCCAACATCCGTCTTCAACGGCTAACCATTACGCTAAAAATCGCTCTGCTCTGACTATTCCTATCACACCCGCAATACCCTTGCTCAATGGCCGTGTCTATATAGGCGAACTTCCCGAGGCGAACGCCTGGCTGGCCCTCGCAGCCAATCACAATACACTGGTCGCGTTTACTACTAATGGCTCCCAGAACCAGGCAGCAACGTTTGCCCAATGGTTCAAAGGCCCCATTATCAATAATCACGTCCAGACCACTCCCGCTCAACTAACCACTCCCACGCCTCAGGACACTCCTATTGCAACTGCTACAACCACCAGCGCACAGGCCACTCTGAGCGCTACGTTGACGCAAAATGTCGCCATCGGCACTCTGATACTGAACGACGGCAAATCGTTCCGCTTTACCGCCAATGCCGTCAATAGTACAGATAAGGTCAGCGGACTCTATAGCAGCGAGATGACTATCAACGGTACAACCTATCTCGCCGGCTGGATCATTCCTTCAGGAGCCACTCTCCCGTCTCCTGCCGATACGATATCCAATACCGAGGATGCGTCAAACGCTACTGCTACCGCTACACCCGACATCGGCGCTACAACTACTTCCACCGATAATAGCAACCCTGGGAACATTACGACACCTGTCGTCGTTCCTACCCTTACGGCCAAAGCTCCCACCGGACCCAGCCCGTTCGGCGGCTCTGCGATTATCGATGAGCAGTCAACACAATTGGTCCAGAACCCGATTGCTATGCTCTCCGCACAGGATCTCGCGGATAAACAAACCCTTTCAAGCCCTGGCACGTTTACTTTTCACCAGTGCGGTAAAAACCAGTGCTAATCTATTAACGCTGAGACGGCGCATTTTTAGGAAGAAAGAGCCTGATTTCTTTGCTCCACCTCTTCCCTAAAATGCGCCTGTACCAGCTAATTTCCTACCCGACTACCTACGTAATCTAACCTCTTCGCTCTACACTCCCTCTTCTTCCAGAAAACGTAGAAATGACATCGGCATAAAACCAAAGGAGTACTCGACACTATGCAAATCTGTGGTGTTGTCAAACGAAAAAAGGACCATCGCTGCCTTTGTCAACGGCGGCCTGGGCAAAACAGCCTCCATCACCGCCGCTCCTACCCCCACAAGCGAACGCGGCGCAGGAGCCTTGATACGCGCTTTGTGCATGGTATGCAACAGTGCGTCGATGATTCTGGTGAAAGAGTAGTATTCAGGACCGCCAATCGTGTAGGTATGATGACTGCTACCCTGCGGATCAGCCAGCACTTTGAGTATCACGCTCACTACGTCGTCAACCCAGATCGGCTGAAACATGATCCTACCCCCGCCAATCAGTGGCACAACCGGCGAACTTCGCACCAGGTCGGTCAAGCCCTTAATAAACGGTGCCTTCTTGCCAAACAGGACCGATGGCTGAATAATCGTCCAATCGAGCGGACTCTCTTTCAGCATCTCTTCAGCCATGTAACGCCCCTGCATGTAGCTGCCCGACCTGTCAGGTCTTGTCCCCAAACCGCTAATCTCGATCATACGCTTGACTCCCGCTCTCTCAGCAGCGTCGAGCAGATTAGCCGTTCCCTGGACATTGATCTCGGCGTAGTGGTTGCCCGGCCCCTCCTTGCGGTCCGCCGTCATAAAGGCAGCATGGATGATCGTATCTATCCCTTTGACCGCCTCACCCAACGTCTCTGCCTGCGTCGTATCACCACGCACCAGTTCAACCTGCATCCCTTCAAAGAGCTGAGCCGCCTTCTCTGGATCACGCACCAGGCAACGGGGATAAACACCCTCTTTCACCAGTCGCCCGACAAGATGTTGACCGATATAACCCGTAGAACCCGTAACAAGTATCATAGCCTTGTATTCTCCTTATCACATGAGCACGCCAACTCTACTATTTGCTGTAGCGCTCCTCTTTTACTATATATGGCATAGCTACTCTGAGGACAAGTTGGTAGACTCATGAGTTTTCACACAAGGTTAAGCCGAGATGACCAGCACTATCCACAAAATACTACCCCTACACAGGACGCCAGACACACCCCTGCCCCAGCGCCGTTTTATCGCCGATCTGGCGACGATTTCCATTCGTATCTTCACTCTTCTCGCAGGTGAACATAGTCTGTCACCTGCGCCTGCGTGCAGCCTCACGGATGATCTGCAAGTTGAGCAGTTCAGCCACCTCGTACGCTGGAAGCGGCCCGACCTTAGGTCGCAGGCGTATCAGCGCAGGAAAGTGGCCAATACGCCCATGCAGCTCGGCCAGCAAGACAAACGCAGCCGGCGCATAGCCAGGTGGATTGACCAGCAACGGTCGAGTCTGCCACTCCTCAGAGGTCAGCCCCACAGACTCCACAATGGCCCGTATCTGCAACTCCAAAGGGTGCGCCTGCTCGATCTGCACCGCTACCGTCAAAACCTCATCAACAGGCACACCAGCCAGCACCTCAATCTGCACCTTATGCTCGTCGGTCAGCGGGTGAGTAAAATTCACTATAAGCAGAGTCGTAGTCCCTTTCTCGTTTAACATCGGACAAGTCCTATTTAGCCCCTCTTCACAAAGGGTGAGCATGACAGCACCAGTATACCCTTTACTGCTATAGCCTGTAAATGATCTTTTGTCGCGAGGATTACAACTCATCTTCTTGCACGCCGGGACAACTACACTTCTCGCTCTTCTATTTCTAGCAACTATGCTAAAAGATGATCTTATAAGACTACTTACTTTTAAAACGACTATATAGATATGTGTATATTTATTGATATATATCATATTTATTGACTTTTCATCGTCTATATGCTATATTTAACTATATCTTATGAAAAGTGTTTTTGTTCATGAGATTGGTTTTTATGTACATCTGGTGATTGACATGTAGAAAGGTGTTTTTTGGAGAGAAGTGTACTTGTAGTGTGGATTTGAAAGCGTGTCCCATTTATTCTATGTGAGAGGTTGAGTTCCAAAAGACCACATGGCCCGATAAACGAGCCACTTTACGTGTCTTCTGGATAGCAGGAAGGATATCTCCGTGGTAACGATGACAACCGCGTCAAACGGCACGTCGCCGCAAACCCTCAGTATTGATACCGCTCGTAATCTGGCAACCACCACAAAGACCGCTCCACAGATGGTCGATATCAGCCCACGTTGGTTGCTCAGGCTCTTACCCTGGATTCAAGTTGAGGCCGGTACCTATCGTATCAATCGCTGCAAAGTCTTAATTCTGGGCGATAAACGGATCAGCATTGACCAGGTGGACGGCGAGCCACGCATAGATTACAGAGACTTACGTGAACTGGCTATTTTACAGCACTTCGATGAAGCCGCGTTACAAACCCTGGCAGACAGTTTTATAAGCCATACCTACGCTGTAGGCGAAAATGTTGTAGAGACAGGCAATCCCTGCGATGCCTTCTTTATCATTGTTCAAGGCAAAATGGAACAGACAAAGGTCGGTTTGTACGGGCAGAAGGTCTCAGAAGCTATTCTGGGAGAAGGCGATTACTTTGGCAAGATCGCACTCACGCCCGAGGATACCTACCAATCAAGCGTGAGTACGTTGACACCCTGTCGCGTGCTTATGCTCAGACAGGAACAGGTGAGCGAACTCGCCGCAAAAAATACTGCACTGCAAGACTATCTGCTCCGAGCGGTGGAGCGCCAGCGCTCTATCCAA
>DAOTTJ010000386.1:0-6245 GCA_034437695.1 Ktedonobacteraceae bacterium | reverse complement strand
TTGTCGTGTCTAGTAGGCAGCAGCCCTTTGCCTGGGGTAAAGTTCGTTAATAGTGTGCGTGGGTCGGCCATTTTTCCCGGCTCGGAGGGTGCGCGGTTCTACATTAAGCTCTGCTGCTAGTTGCTCCTGGGTGACTGCATGTTCTTTGCGATATGCTTTTAACGTTTGGCCAATAGTGATTGATGATCGTTTGCTGGTCGTGAAGCCATTTTCATTTCCTCTTTGTAAAAGGGCTATGGTCGCACTCCGTCATTTTTTATACCTGTAAACTTTAGGATACTTATATGATAATTGTTGTAGATCAAACGGAACGTCAGAGTGTACCGACTGCCGAATTGTACATGATCCCTTCGAAATCCGTTTGCAGTTCGTCTTCGAGAAGACTTTGACTTAAATATTGTAGCATTTTCGCATTGAAATACAAGGAATCTTGCTTATGGCACAGACGGAGTTGATGCGTCTGCGGGAGCAGATTGCCCGCGAACATGAGGCGGCGTGTTGGGCGCTCAGTAGATTGGCTGCTGGCACGCTTCAGCATCGTTTATTGATCGACGGATGCGGCGCATCGATGTCCACGTTGAGCGGCTCAGTGGTCTGGTTGGTGAGCCAGTGAGTATGCAGATGGTGAATCAGGTTTTTGCAACGAGTCCCCAGCAGGGAGAAAAGAGGTAGGAGTGTATGGATCAAGAGGAGAACAAGGTCTTTGCAGTGCAGGATCTTACGGGTGATACGCCGTTTGCGACCCTGACGGCGGCTGAGTGGCTTCAGTTGCGCGAGCGTACTCTTCAGTGTCTTCAGCGTTTTCTGGACGCAGCGGCCAGCAAAGAGATGATGCGCGTGCTGATGGTGAGTATGGAGATGAGTGAGGTGGTCAATCAGATGTTTCTGGAGGCCTATGCGCTGGGTGTTGATGAGCATTTGGAGTTGGAACCGATCCCAAAAGTAACGTCGAGCGAGTGAGCGTAGGAAAGACGCTTTTCCTTGTTTCAGGTGACAACATACATTGCCAGTCCGCTCAAAGCATGGTAAAGTCCTAGTACAGAAAGCGAGGATTGCATCCATGTACGCGGATTTCCATGTAGAGAGTCGAAGTTATGATCAATTGGTGCGAGGGCGGTGGAGCGGGTGCCGGTTGACATCAGAGGTGCGCCTGGGGGACGAGAGCGAACTGGAGGCGAGCAGCGATTGTCTGCGTCTCTGGTTGCCCGCAGGTACATTGATGAACTGGGGCACCGGCAGCCGCCCCTTGCGCTACAATTGCGTTCAGTTCTTCTGGCCACGGCGCTGGTATACCCTCAGCGCCTTTTATGACGGTCGTGTGTTGCGTCATACGTATGCTTCGATTATTCAACCGGGTGAGTTTGTACTGGATAAGCTGGTCTATGTAGATCTGGATTTGAGCCTGCTGGTCAGACCCGATCTAACGTATGAGGTGCTGACTCAGGCGGAATTTGAGCAGGCGGCGTACCAGTTGCACTATAGCGAGGATACGCGGGTCAGTGCGCTGGTGGCGCTTCAGACGATTACCAATGCTATTCAGTTAGGGACGGGTCTGTTTGCTTTGATCCCACGTACGCTGAACCAGACCGATTTCAATCTACAATTCTGTCCTGAGGTGTAACGAGGAAATATATCTATGCAGCGCATTGACCATATCGCGGTGATTGTGAACAATCTCGAACAGGCGCTGGGTTTTTATCGCGATACGCTTGGAATTACGCCCGGCGCTATCAAAGAGGTTCCCAGTGAAGAGGTGCGGATAGCTTTTTTGCCGCTCGGTGGACCCGGTGGCAGCGCGATTGAGTTGATTGAGCCGACCAACCCCGATTCTAGTCTGGCACGTTTTTTGCAGAAGCGTGGCGAGGGCATGCATCATATCTGCCTGGAAGTTCCTGATATCGATGTGTCTCTGCGTGAGCTACGCGCCAAAGGGGCGCTCGTCCTCGATCAGGAGCCACGCCAGGCCGCTGAGGGGCGGGCGATTTTTCTCCATCCCAAAGGCACAAACGGCGTTTTGCTCGAATTATTGGAGCGCAGTGAGTAGTGAGCGCCTGACCTGTCTGGTCTAGAGATCCCACAGGTGGCGGTCGTACCACAGGCGTGTGGAGTCCCAGCTCTGGTCGATTTCGCGACTGAGCACCGAGATATGGATCTGCGCGAGGTTTGCCCCGGCCTCGCGCAGATTTTTTTGCATGCTGCCGAGGGCCAGTTTCCGCGTGTTATTTGTGCGACTGAGGTGGGCGAGCCAGAGCCAGCGCAGACCATCTGCTCGCCAGGTATGCAGGATAGCGTGCGCTGCCTGGTCGTTGGAGAGATGGCCGGTCGCACTGAGTATGCGCTGTTTGAGGTGGTAGGGGTAGGGTCCGCTGAGCAGACGCGAGCGGTCGTGGTTGGACTCCAGGATCAGCAGGTCGGCCTGCGCGATGGCCTCCAACATCGTGGGGGTGATCTCGCCTGTGTCGGTTATGATGCAGACACGGCAACCGCCCGCGCTCAGTAGGTAGCCACAGGGGGCGATCGCGTCGTGCGAGACGGGAAACGAGCGGACGGTGATGTCGCCGATCAGACGCTCGCTGCCGGTCGGGAAGTCCTGCCAGAGGGTCGCGGCAGTGCTCTGGGGCGGCGCATCAGAGGGCAGTTCGTCGGTCAGGATAGACTCGCTTTCCAGGCTGATCAGTGCGCCGGATTCGCTGCGCAGTTCGCTGCCCGTGAAGATCTTGCGCAGTTCGGTAAGCGTGGCTAGATTGGCAAAGACCGGCACGTAGTAGCGTTTCATCAGTGGCGGAAGACCCAGGATGTGGTCGCTGTGTTCGTGAGTGACCAGGACGCCCTGAATGGTCGCAGGCGCACTGCCGACCTGGCGCAGGCGCTCCAGAAGCACGCGGGCGGTAAAGCCGGCGTCGACTAGCAGTCTGGTACGTCTGTGTGGACCAGCCTCGATGAGGTAGGCGTTGCCGCTGCTGCCGCTTCCCAGAGATGTTACTCGCATAGTGTTCCTATCTGTTGGTGATCGAGCCAGCCGCGCCCAGTCTCCAGTGCGCAGCGAATCTCCTGGCGTACCTCGGGGTCGGCCTCGTTAGTCAATGCGTTTTCCAGCGCCGTGTGGGCGTGCGGACCTCCCAGTTGACCCAACGCCCAGGCGGCGTGACCACGGACCAGGGCCTCTTCGTGGGTCAGTGCTTCACTCAAGGCCGGTACAACCCGGCGATCGCCGCTGTTGCCGAGCGCCACACAGACGTTGCGCAACAGGCCACGGCGTTTGGTGCGTTTGATCGGACTGCCGCGAAAGCGCGTGCTAAACTCGTCTTCGCTCAGCTTGAGCAGCGGGACCAACTCGGGCGTGCCGCCTGTGGCTGCGCGGGGACGAAACTCCTGACGTGGATGGAAGGCCAATGGTCGCGTGCTTGCCCCGTCGGTGGCTCGTAGTCCAAGCCGACGTTCGGCCACGTGGTTGACCGGGCAGACCTGCTGGCAGATGTCGCAGCCGAAGATCAGGTTACCCATCAGCGGTCGTAGCTCCAGGGGAATACTACCGCGCAGCTCGATGGTCAGGTATGAAATGCAGCGGCGATTGTCCAGCACATAGGGCGCAGGCAGCGCTCCCGTGGGACACGCGTGGAGGCAGATCTCACATTTGCCGCAGCTTGCTTTGAGCGGCTCATCAAAGGCGTCTGCCGCCAGCGGCAGGTTGGTGACAATCTCAGCCAGGAAGACCCACGAACCCCAGCCGTGAGTCAGAATATTGGTATTCTTGCCGTACCAGCCCAGCCCGGCTCGCTGGGCCACGGCGCGGTCGACCATTCGTCCCGTATCGACAAAGAGACGCGTCTCCATCGCAGGATAATCCACGCTGGCCATCGCACTCAACCAGGCGGCAAATTGCTTGAGTCTGGGCTTGATCAGTTCATGGTAGTCGCTTCCCCAGGCATAGCGCGAGATGCGACCGTAAGGACCTCCCTGCGCGGGTTCTTCTGGCGGTGTACTGAGGTAGCATAGGGCCAGGGCGATGACCGACTGAGCGTCGGGGAGTAGCGCGTCGGGGTGACAGGAGACAGCAGCTCGTTCTGCGGTAAACCAGGGCAGTCCATCCATCAGACCGCTGGCGATGCGCTCTTTGATGATGCGCTCGGTTTCCGGGAAGCCCTCGGCCCCGGTGATGCGCACGCTATCGAAGCCCAGTTCATAGGCATAGTCTTTAATCGTTGAAGCGCTTAGCATAGCTCGCTATCCCCTGGTCTGGAAACATTAATTTGTGACATCGCGGCTCTCGTTCAGCCACCAGGTCAGACCGATAAAAATCGCTAGGTAGATGGCCAGCGTGACCAATGCCTGGAGGTCCGACTGCGAGGAGCCGGTTACACCAAAGAGGTATTGCGCCTGGTTCAGTTGAAGTGCGCGGGCGTTATTGCCCATGAAGTAATCGGGGAGGAGGCGTAAGACCGTGCTGACTGCGCCGAGGCCAACATTACTGGCGATGGCCAGTATATTGGAGACGATCGGCTCGGCGAAAAACCAGGTCAACGCGCCAACTACCCCGGCAACCGTCGAGCGACCAAGCACGCCGAAAAAGATCGCCACGACCGCGTACATAAACCAGTTAAGTATCGTGGCCAGCAGGTAGAGCAGCGCGTGTCCAAACCACGCGCCGGTCAGCATGGTCGTGTTCTGTGGAACGCCACTAAAGAGATTGAAAAGCTGGCCGACAATCACGCCGGCCAGGGCTATGACCAGGACTGCGATGATCGTACAGACAAGGGCCGCGCCATATTTGGCCAGGAGAAACTGGCCGCGCCAGGGTCCACGCGTAAAGATCAGGCGGACCGTTCCGTTGCTGATCTCGCCCCCGGCAATCGAGCCGACGAGGATAATGATCAGCGTGATCCCCAGATTTAGTTCGTCTTGCGTCACAGCCATGTGAAGCGCGGAGGGCAGGCGCAACGACTCTGAGAGCGCGGCCAGCGCGGTCTGTTTTAGCTGTTCCATCTGCGAACGCGTGAGCGGTGTGCAAGTCAGACTAGAACTGATGTCTCCGTGAGCCTGTGGCTGGCAGGTTGGTACAAACACGCTCGCCGGGGTATTCAGGTTGGCGATCAGCTCAAACCCTACCGCCAGTGGCACGATCAGGGCCAGGAGGAGCGCCAGAATACCCAGCACCTTCGACATCGGACGGCGCTGGATCTTATACAGTTCCATGCCGATCAACCGCAGGAGCACGCTGGTAAAATCCATGCGCCCTAGAATAACCGTGTCGGTGCGCGTCGTCAGAGGAAGCGCATTCTCTAATTGTTTGGGATTGCCAGTTCCGGCTTCGGGTATAGTACTCACTCTCAGTCTCGCTTTCCTTGAACAGGAATAGATGCGTTGCTCTCGCCTGCCTCAGGCGCAGGCGTCTCTGGCTCGTTGCTCCCTACAAGCGCGGCCATGCCTGGATGTTCGCTCATGCCGCCTGCTGGCATCGTCAGTCGCAGGTAGACCTCCTCCAGGCTCCCTTCGTAGGGGTGAAGTTCGGCGGCGAAGATGCCAGCCTCCGCCAGCAGGCGATTGACCGCAGCCGCGCAGCTTTTGGGCGCAGCCACGCGCAGCATCGATTGATCATAAAGGTCTTTCTCGATCTGGACCGCTCCTAGCCAGCGCAGGTCGCTGCTCCTGGCTTGCGTCAGTACTATCCTGGCCGCCGTCAAATCCTCGTCGTTTTGGAAACGCACCAAAATCTCTTCTTGACCCTGAAGCAGCTCGCGCACATCGCCCTGCTTGATCAGGTTGCCCTTTTGTAAGATGGCCACGCGATTGCAGACCTGCTGGACCTCGTTGAGCAGGTGGCTGGAGATAAAGATAGTCTTGCCCAACGACTTGAGACGCTGGATCAACTGGCGGATCTCATACATCCCTGCCGGGTCCAGTCCGTTGGTCGGTTCGTCCAGCAGGACCAGTTCCGGGTCGGTCAGGAGCGCCGAAGCGATGCCCAGACGCTGCTTCATGCCCAGCGAATATTTACTATAGAGCATACGCGCCTGCGACTTCAACTCCACCAGTTCCAGCACCTCGACGATCCGCCGTTGATTTGCGCGGCCCGAGGCCATCCCCGAAGCAGCCGCTACCACACGCAGATTGTCGATCCCTGAGAGGTAGGGATAGAAAACTGGCATCTCGACAATCGCTCCTATATGGCGCAGAATAGTCGGCATCTGATAGGCCGTATCCATACCAAAAATAACCGCTCGGCCCGCAGTCGGACGTACCAGGCC
>DAOTTJ010000385.1:0-9808 GCA_034437695.1 Ktedonobacteraceae bacterium | reverse complement strand
TGTTTGTGAGGTCACCAGTGCCGGTTTAGTTCATAGAGTATAGCAAGGTACGAGCTATCATCTCTGTGCTCGTTGTTGGTGAATACGGACCTTCTGGCAGGGTGAGCGCTCACCTGGGAAACCTTTTTTCTGCTTTACGTGGGCAAATTGCCCGTTTTTAATTTATAGGAACTAATAGACGGTTCCCCTTGCTGTGAAAAGCGAAGATGCAAGAGGCGGCAGCCCCTTGACTGGGGTCTAGGGCTGCGTCCCGGCATTTTCCCTCTGCTCAGCCGACTGCGGCTGAGCACATGAAGAGGAACAGAGTCCTAGCAGTGTTGAAATCTGTTAAATATATGAAATACAAGATCTATATAGCTTCAATACATGCAGGTAAAAAAGCTGCGGGAGAGCAGGCGGCCAGAGAGCATCATGCCGCCCACTATCAAGATAGACTGCTTGAAGAGATAATCGTAGATGCACGAAAATACCCCGAAGTCGTGAGCGGGAAGCGTC
Source organism: Ktedonobacteraceae bacterium (assembly GCA_034437695.1). Classification (GTDB taxonomy): domain Bacteria; phylum Chloroflexota; class Ktedonobacteria; order Ktedonobacterales; family Ktedonobacteraceae; genus Paraktedonobacter. The sequence goes on along the minus strand of DAOTTJ010000385.1, from coordinate 9,313 downwards.
GGCGTTCGATTTCGCCGGTCGCTTTAAGCGGCTATACATTGATAGAAGAAGCCTGTCTTTTGCGTGTGGAACAGGTGAGTGAGAGGTTGCGCAATGAGGGGCAGAGCACAAGCCAGCCGGACGTTCAACGGCTGATTGTAGCGCAAGAATCGGGCATGAAGGTCAACAATATACGGGAGTGGAGGCGCAAAGGTGTGGTCAATGATCTCACCATCGCTGCCGTACGCGATCTCGATAATCCGCAGCAGCCGACCGTGATGGCGGTATCCGACGGTATTCGTGTCAGGCTCAGAGATTTTATGCAGACCATTCTTACCAATACGTTGTCGCATGTTACCTTTGGACTCGTTGAACCAGTGACGATTGGGCATGTGGTCCAGAAACGGTTGGCGAAAAAGCATATTCAGGTCGATCACCAGGATTGGTATGCCAGCTATGACGCCTCTGACGAGCGGCATAGGCTGATCTGCAATGAATCGCGAGCCTATTATATTGCCCAGGCGTCGGTCAGGGCAGTTCTCAAGCTCCCTGGGCCGGTTTCTTGAGCCAGGTGTAAGAAGAGGAGATGAAGTGAGGGCAAGACGCCTGTGGGTCGCTTGCCCTCGCTTTGTTGGTGTGGTCGTTGGAACATGGTCTTTCCTTATCCTCGTCGTACAATACGTTCCATTTCGCGCTTGACATCCCTCTCTGCGATGGCGTCGCGTTTATCGTATAATTTCTTGCCTTTGCACAGTCCAAGCTCGACTTTGGCGCGTCCGCCTTTAAGATAGAGTTTGAGCGGGATCAGGGTCAGACCTTTGGTGGCTACTTTGGCCGCCAACTGCTCGATCTCGCGGCTGTGGAGGAGGAGTTTCCGTTTACGCGTCGGTTCATGGTTGAAGCGATTGCCAAAATCGTAGACCGCGATGTGCGCGTTTTCCAACCAGACCTCTCCCAGCCGGATAATCGCGTAAGAACTCCGCAGGTTGACTTTGCCGTCGCGGATCGATTTAATCTCAGTCCCGACCAGCGAGATCCCTGCCTCGATAGTCCGCTCCACGGTATAATCATGATAGGCCTGGCGGTTGACACTGATAACTTTGATGGGTGCATCGCTTTTCTGGCCGGATCTGGCTGGCTGCTTCTGGGTTTGCGTTTGCCGGGCCATACAAAACCTCTCCTTTACGGATGGTTAGCTGCCTGACGATTCTACGTTGGCAGGAGGTACGCTCTAAGTAATTGGGCCGTTTCCTCTTGACGAGGAGGCCATTTCAGCCCTAGTAATATGCAAGTGGGTAGTGGAAGCATCTGTAGGGTTCCACTATGATACAACATCCGCGCTAAAGAGTCGAGTGAGTTTGCTGAAGAGGTGGGGGGTGGCAAGCCAGAGGCTTGCGGAGCATGAAATAGCCCTGGCTGAAGAGGCGGGGCTATTCAAAAGTCCGCCCGCCGCCGCAGGCGGCGGGCAAAAGAGGAAAAAGAGGTTTTTGCGAGGACACCTCTGATTCAAACGAGAAAGGATATCACTATGTTCTACCATCTGGGCAAATTTGCCACCCGCTATCGCTGGTTGATTGTGGGTTTGTGGATGGTGGCTGTCGCCGTTGCATTGCCTTTCGCACCGCAAGCCAGCGGAGTGTTACAATCGGGCGGTTTTCTGAGCCTCGACGCCGAGTCGCAGCGTGCGATAGATCTCCTGGCGAGTAAGCTAAATTTCAAGCCTACCGTGGTCCAGATTATTTTTACCAGCCAGGCCTATACGGCCGACGACCCGCATTTTGTCGAGGAGTCGCAACAGGCCCTCGCGAGTTTGCGCACATGGTCAGAGGTGGCTGGGATCACCAGCTTTACCGATAATCCGCGCCAGATTTCGCAGGATCGTCATGCCGCGTATGCCGATGTTGCGCTCAACATCGACGCCGATGCGGCCCCTAGTCTGTTGCCAGGTCTGGAGCAACGTCTGCATAAGGTACCCGATCTTCGGGAGAGCGTCGGCGGTGGACCAGTCTTCTACGCCGATATTCAAGCGGTCAGCGAGAGCGATCTGCGGCGTGCGGAGCTGCTGGCCTTTCCCTTTGCGATTATCGCGCTTCTGCTAGTTTTTCGCTCGGTTCTCGCGGCTATCCTTCCTGCGCTGGTCGGTGGCGCGGCGGTCCTAGTGACGCTGGCAATGATCTTTGGTCTGGGCCATCTGACTGCGCTTTCAATCTTTGTGCTGAATATTACGACGCTCTTTGGTCTGGGACTCGGTGTGGACTATTCGCTCCTGATGGTGAGCCGCTTTCGCGAGGAGTTGGAGCGCGGACGTGGCGTTGACGAGGCGGTGGCGCTCACGCTCGCTACCGCGGGACGCGCAGTCACCTTCTCGGGTCTGACCGTCTCGATCGGTCTCTTTGGACTGGTGCTCTTTCCTGTCAATGTCTTGCGTTCGGTCGGACTCGGCGGCGTGCTGGTTGTGGCTATGGCCGTCCTCGCGGCGATTACTCTCCTGCCCGCTGCCTTGAGTATCGTGGGTCAACGCATCAATGCATTTCCAGTGCGGCTCCCGCGTGCCTGGCACAGGCGCAGACCGGCAAGCGAGCAGCACGGTTTCTGGTATCGCCTCGCGCATTTTGTCATGCGCTACCCTGTGCGCGTTTTTGTGCCGGTGCTCTTGATCCTCATAGGTCTGGGTCTGCCTTTCCTGGGCGTGCATTTCTCCTCGCCGGACGCGTCGATCCTGCCTACCTACGTCCCCTCGCGTCAGGCCTACGATCTACTGGCCAGCCGCTTCGACGCGCAGGAGACCACGCCTATCGTGCTTGTCATGCAGACGCGGGGCAACGTGATCACGCAGGCGAACATTGCCTATCTCTACGATTACGTGCGCCGTATCGAGGCTGACCCGCGTGTGTCACGCGTCGATAGCATTGTCAGCGCCGACCCGCGCTTTACCCTGGCCCAGTATGAATTGCTCTATCTACATCCAGAGTTAAACGTCGACCCTTATCTGTCGGTCCTGATGAAATCGACGGTTGCTGGCAATACGCTGGTCGTGCAGGTGATCAGCAAATACCAGGCGCTGGACCTGCGTTCGCAGGCTCTCGCCCAGACTATTCGCAATACACCGCCTGGCCACGGGATCAGCCTGCTGGTGTCCGGCGAGTCAGCGGCCAATATCGACTATGTGACCGAGCTGTATACAGCCTTTCCCGTGGCTATTCTGATCGTCGCTCTGGTGACCTATATTGTGCTCTTTATCTTTTTCCGCTCGGCTGTGCTGCCGCTCAAGGCCATTCTGATAAACACCCTTTCCATCCTCGCGAGCTACGGAGCGCTGGTGATCATCTTTCAGGATGGTTTTCTCCACCAGGTGCTCGGCTTTGTCCCGCTGGGGTTTGTCGAGGCATCCAGTCCACTGCTGCTCTTTTGTGCGCTCTTTGGACTCTCGATGGACTACGAGGTGTTTATGCTCTCTCGCGTGCAGGAGGCCTACTGGCGCACTGGGGATAATCGTCAGGCAGTCGCGCTCGGTCTGGAGCACAGTGGCGGGATCATTACCAGCGCGGCAGTCATTGTAATCGTTGTCAGCTCCTGCTTTGCAACTGCCGATATGATCCTGGTCAAAGCTCTCGGTCTGGGCATGGCCCTGGCGGTCGCCATCGACGCCACGCTGGTACGCGGCCTACTTGTGCCTGCGACCATGCGCCTGCTTGGCGACTTTAACTGGTGGTCGCCCTTTGGGGGGATACAGCGCCGTCCACCGAGTCTGTCAGAGGACTACCTGGATATACCCGAACCGGCATCTGACACCGATTCTACTCTACCCAATGCCCCACTCGGAGGGGGGACGCGATGAAACACATCCTTGCTTCTTACCGCTGCTGGCCGCTGCTCTGTCTGCTGGCCTTTCTGCTGGGTGCCTGTAGCGTTCCGGGAGTTCCCGCGACCTCTGCGCAGTTGGCGGTTGTCAATCCCGTTTCGTCGCCACAAGCGCTGCCGCCGATCCGTTTTCCCCAGGACGAAGCGCCGCACCGCGATCTGACCGAGTGGTGGTACTATACTGGCCATCTGACCGCCGTCACACCCGATGGGCAGACTCATCACTATGGTTTTGAGCTGGTTTTCTTCCAGAACCTGCGCAGCAATTTGCCACCATTCTATAGTGCTCACTTTGCTATCAGTGACCTTGCCCGCGGCGAGTTCCACTACGACCAGCGGCTCCTGACCGAGCCGAACGCCGTTATCCCCAATGGCACCTCGACCGGTGGCTTCGACGTGAGCATCAATAACTGGTCGGCCCGTGGTCTGAATGGTCAGGACCACCTCCAGGCTACGCTTCCCAACTATACGCTCCAGGTCGACCTGCACGCCCTGAAACCACCCACGCTCCACAATGGCAACGGCCTGATCACCTACGGGGTTGGCGGCTTCTCGTACTATTATTCGCGCACCCGCATCAGCGTTTCAGGCACCTTGCTCGACCACCAGCAAAACCTCACAGTTACCGGCGAGGCCTGGATGGATCACCAGTGGGGCAACTTCCTCCCTCTGGGCGGCGGCGGTTGGGACTGGTTTAGCGTGCAATTAAACAACCGGACCGAGCTGATGATCTACGTGATCCGCGATACCAGTGGGAACCTCATCTCTACCTACATCGGCCTGATCGGAGCCGATGCGCAGAGTCAGCAGCTCCCGGCCTCAGCTCTCCACGTCGGAGTGCTCGACCATTGGACCAGTCCAGTCACAGGCATCACCTACCCGTCCGGCTGGCAGCTTACGCTCAACGATCCCCATCTGCACGCAGTTTTAACCTTGCAACCAGATCTCAAAAACCAGGAACTCGTCGTCACCCAATCGACCGGCAACATCTACTGGGAGGGAGCAGTTACCATCCAGGGACAGAGCGCCGGCCAGAACATCCAGGGCGAAGGCTATGTCGAATTAACCGGCTACCATAAGTAAAGCAAGAGTGCAGAGGACGGCCTGGGGGTTCGAGGGCTTTACACAGGGAGGTTTTTCACTGAACGCTTCGCTATGTGGTGGTTCCGACCAAAAGTCGAGCGAAGGACAAAAAACCTTTTATGCTTGTGTTGCCGGTCGCCAGCGGCGACCGGCAATACGGATGTTTGTCCTGATTTGACAAAATCCGGGATGACTCATGAGGAGTGCAGAGGGTACCCTTCTGCTAACCCCTCTATCTATGGATAGGGAAGAATAGTTGACGAGCACTTGAGCCAGTATGATATACTTTGCAAGTATCTGGGAAAGGCATCGTCGCGCACCTATTGATCCGAATGATCACACATAGTCCACCAAATACCCTTCCGTGCCGCGGTGTATCGCCAGTTTTAAGTGTGTATATGTGGAGAGCGTTAGCCGACAAATCATTCAAGTGTAGATCAGGCAATGGAGGAGACGGGCTATTAGAGCCTGCGCCTGAGCGGAGAGCCATATATGGATTCACAGCATGGGAAGTCACAGACACCCCTTGGAGAGGAATCAAATATTCTCGAACGCACAGCGCGGATTATTTCCAGTGTGCGGGGAGCCAAACCAGATTATGCCCATCTGGCGGCTGAGTTGGAGCCGATCTTACCCTTTACTCTGTTTGGTATCGTCCTGTTGCGCCACGACCGTGAGGCGGTGCGCGTCACCGTCTGCCAGAAAGAAGGCGAGAACTGGGGGACGCGTTACTATCAACACCCTCTGGTTGACTCGATGGTGGAGCGCATCGCCAACCTGTTGACCGTCGAGACCCCGGCCGAGAATGCTCAGGAACTCACTGGTACCCTGCGCGAGCCAGAAACTGAAGATCTCCTGGTACGGAGCTTTCCCCGCGATGCGAACTGTTTGCCTGCCGAGTGTGGTGACGCGCTCTGTAACTATCCCCATCTCCAAACGGTACTGATTGCTCCACTGGTGGCTGGTGGCAAATTGCTTGGTTCGTTAGAGCTTGGGAGCGTGGAGGTCGACACCTATGCAGACCTGGAGCTGCAACGCCTGATTCATGCGATTGCCAGGGTGCTGGCGACCGCGATCGAGGGCGCACAGGTGGGAGGAAACGTCGAGATCCAGGACCGCCAGCGAGCCGAATTAAAAGATGTTTCGACCTTCTTGACCACTGCGGCCGACCTGCAGATCATTCTGGATCGCATAGTAGTTGGCGTTGCCAATGCGTTGCACGTTGCCTCAGCGATTGTGCGTTTTGACCACCGGCAATGCTCGTTATCTCTGGAGGCGCAACGCGGTCTGGATAGCATAGTGTTGCAGAAGATCCTTGATCAGCACCCGGTCTTGAGTAAGCAGACCATTATTGGCTCAACTCTGCTCAATCGCACCTCCCAGGTCTCGCAGGATATCGCCCAGGATGCCCAGTTTCCTGGCAGCAGTAACTTTGCCACCGAACTCTCTGTGCGCTCAATCTTCTGTTATCCTTTGATTACCGGCGAGTATATTTACGGAACATTGTTGCTGCTTTCGCCCGAGACGGGTGGCTTTACCCCGCTCAAACTCGATATCTTTGCCCTCTTTGCCGCCCAGGCCACCGTGGCTATCCAGAACGGTATGCTTTTGCAGTCGGCCCAGGAGCGGCGGCGTTTTCAAAACGCTATCGAGCAGCTTGAGCGTGCCGAGCAGCAAAACGTTTTTGCCAGTCCCGACGCTCTCGACGAGCGGGAACTACTCAAGCAGTTGCGCGTCTCTTCGCACAATACCTTTGGCGTCAGTCTGGGGAGTCTGCTGCGTTTTATCAGCGAACATCTGCTGACCCTGAGCGAGCGCCATTTGCAGGATATGCGCCGGTTACTGCATAGCGAGAATCTGCCCACTGCGCACCAGGTGCATGAAGAACTCGCCCTGCTGCGTCGCCAGGTCGCTTCTCCTGAAAGCGCGACCTTTCTGGCGCACGCTTCGGATATCGAGCGCTTTGCGCGTCCCAGTGGTCTTGAAGGGACCGAGCATCTGCTCGACGCTGCCAACCGGGCGCTCGCTCGGGCCGACCTGCTCGGCGATATTAGCGCGGCTTTAATGCAGGCTTTACAGGTGGATGAGGCCAATCCTCAAGCTTATGTCTATCTCAAACGTACGCTGGTTGAGCCGTGGCTGATTGTCGACCTGTCCGGTACGTGTATCTATCTCAACCGTGCGGCTGAGGTTTTCTGTGGCATGCACGAGGGCTTGCGCGACGCGTCGGTCTGGGAGCATTGGCCAGAACACAATAGCCAGAACCCCTTTGGCTCTTTTCGTGCCTTATCGGCCCACGAGGGAGGCGCACTGACCCTTGAGCTGGCTCTCGACGCGGTATTGCCACATATGCGCCAGCTCAAGGATGTCCTGGGCTACCTACGTGAATTTACCGAGGCCAGCACACTCGACGAACAGGCAGTTCGTGCCAGCGAGACCCTGGCAGGCCTTTCTCGTCCTCAGCCCACCTCGCTGCGCTGTGCGATCGCTGCCGAGCCACTGCCTGGCCAGGTCGCGCAAGCGCCCGGTTCGCAGTCGTTGACCCGTGTCTGGTCGATTGCCGAGTCGCAGGAGCCACGGACAGTTATCGCGCCGCCTGTCAACCGACTGAGTCCGCCCGCGATGTTGCTGGACAGCTCGCCATCTGACCGTCACTATCAGTTTGTGCGCTATGCACTCTACAATGGAGATGGTCAGAAATTTGCCAATGCCCTGCATATTCACGATATAACCGAGCAGGTGCGCGACGAAAAAAACAAATCAGTCCTGCTGGCCTCGGTTTCGCACGACCTGCGTACCCCGCTGACCACTATCAAAGCGGCGGTGACCGGACTTCTTCAGCCCGATGTGGTCTGGGAAGACGATATCAGGCGTGAAATTCTCGAAGATATCGACGCTGAGACCGATCACCTCCACACACTGGTCAATGCGCTGGTCGAGATGTCGCGCATCGAGATGGGTGCTTTAAGTCTGGATAAAGAGTGGTGTGACGTAGTTGAACTCGTCCACACCACTCTCAGTCGTTCCCGGCGTATGCTGGCCGACTTTGTCGTTCACACCGATATCCAGGCACCTCTCCCCTTAATCTACGCCGATTATGCGCAAGTAGAGCGCGTGTTATATAATCTTTTAGAAAATGCGGCGCGTCATAGTCCCAGAGGATCGACCCTCTTTGTCAAAGTCGATATTCCTGCTCAAAAACAACTGCCGCCTGGTCTGCCCGAAATAATCGCCAGAGGAGTGCGTGTGCAGGTCATCGATCAGGGACCAGGCGTGCCTGAGGAAGAACGCGAGCGCATTTTTAAATCGTTCTATAGTCTAGATGCCCAGGGTAATGGCCTGGGACTGGCTATCTGCCGTGGAGTTATCGAGGCTCATCAGGGAAAGATCTGGGTGGATGCCGGAGGTGTGGATGGAGAGGAAGGGTCGCGTTTCGTCTTTGTTTTGCCAATCAGTTCGTGAAGAATACAGGTTGCTTATGAAGCCTAAGGGAAAGCGTATTCTGGTTGTTGACGATGAACCATCGATTCAACGCATTTTACGCAGAAATCTGACGGTCAGCGGCTATGAAGTACTGGTCGCAGAAGATGGAAAACAAGCCATCGAGATTGTGCGCCTCCATCAGCCAGATTTAATCTTGCTCGACCTCTGGTTACCGGGCGAGATCGATGGCCTGGGAGTGTGTATGCGCGTTCGCCAGTGGACCCAGATCCCGATTATCATTCTCTCCGCACGGACTGAAGAAAAACAGAAGGTTCAGGCGTTAGATCAGGGAGCAGACGATTATCTTACCAAGCCTTTCAGCAATGAAGAGTTGCAGGCGCGAGTGCGTGCGTGCCTGCGGCGAGCGGCTGGTGTCCTGGAGGCCGAAAGTCTTGCGCAACGCCCAGAGGTATTGGTCAGCGAGGATAAGCACGTCAGCATCGATGTTCTGCGGCGTCAGGTGCGCGTCGGCGATAACGATGTCAAGCTTACTCCGACCGAATTTGAGCTGCTGTTACAGTTGATGTTACACGCGGGGAAAGTGCTGACTCACCGCAACCTCTTACGCTCGGTCTGGGGACCAGAGTACGGAGAAGAGGCCGACTATCTGCGCGTCTATGTGCGCCAACTGCGGCGTAAAGTCGAGGCTTTACCTTCGGAACCACACTATATTCTCACAGAGCCAGGCGTGGGGTATGTCTTTCACCCACAAGTTTTTATTGATGAGCAAGGAGCCCTAAAGCCTTTGACACTTCCGACCGATCTAGAAACTGATACAAGGACGTAGGCGAGTGTGTGGTCAGCGAAACACAGCAGGAGTGCAGAGGACGACAGTCCTCTGACTAGGGGTTCGGGGGCTGTACCCTCGAAAAACCTTTTGTGCTTGTCCTGATTTGACAGAATAAAT
>DAOTTJ010000384.1:0-11492 GCA_034437695.1 Ktedonobacteraceae bacterium | reverse complement strand
AAAGACCCGCTGGCCTCCGATACCGCCGATGAGGAGATCGACCGCGCACGCATCATCCTCTGGAAGGGCTACTGCACCACGCATATGCGCTTTAGCGTCCAGCAGATCGCGAAGGCCCGCGCCGACTATCCGGGGATCAAGGTCCTGGTCCACCCCGAGTGTCGTCACGAGGTAGTGGAAGCAGCCGACCTCGCCGGCTCGACCGAGTATATCATCGAGCAGATCGCCGCGGCCCCAGCCGGCACGCAGTGGGCGGTCGGCACCGAGATCAACCTCGTACATCGCCTGGCTCAGGAGCATCCAGAGCAGTTCATCTTCTGTCTGGACCCCATTGTCTGCCCGTGCTCAACAATGTACCGCATCCATCCCGCCTACCTGGCCTGGGTCCTTGAGGGCCTGGTGCGGGGCGAAGTCATCAACCAGGTCAGCGTCGACGAGCAGACCGCCCACTGGGCGCGTGTCGCGCTCGAACGCATGCTAGCCCTGAAATAAATCTGTCCAAAAGCAAGCATCAACCGAGAGAGGATACACCGAACGCGTGTATCCTCTCTCGGTCTGTCTGGATCAGCATACACCGCCTGATTGCTGTCGGGCCATGCTATCGATGTACCCATAGGACAGGGCTATGCAAAAGTCATCAAAAGCAGGCGGCCGTCCCCTGCCGGAGCGCGAGGTGTCCTCCATAGGCGCAGACTTTAGCAGAGGGACACCCTCTGTACTCCCGTTATGCCTGTTTTGCTTCCGACAAAACAGGCATAATAAAACAAAAAATGTATTGGGGACACCCCAAACCCGGCAAAGGGCTGCCACCCTCTGCACTCCCACCTACGTCCGCGCCTATGGAGGTGTCCTCACAAACCTCTTTTCCCTCTTTTGCCCGCCGCCGCAGGCGACCAGAGCGGACTTTTGAATAGCCCTGACCCATAGGACATCGTTTAAGCAATAGCGTAGAAAATAGAGTATACTTGAAGTTAAGCAGAAGAGGGTCGTTCAGCGACCCAGCCATAGTGCTTGCATTCGTTCCTGGTATTCCGTATGCAGTAGTGACCGACGCACAGTCTACTGGGAAAGTGAGAGAAGCGGTCAAAAAAAGGAAAGTGCAATAATATGGCTCTGAATTCTCGGAAAGGCAAGATCACCTTAAAACTGGGTTATGATGAAACCGCCATATCAGATGAGAGCATGAACACACCGGCTTCATCAATCCTTACTCATTCGTCAGAAGTTCAGTCCTTAGCAGATGCCTTTGAATTGCATCCACCAGAGCAGGCAGACATCCCGGAGATCTCTGCTCCTGAGATCTCCGAAGCAGGAAAAAAGTCGCAGCTTGGTTCACTGGAAGCCGTATACAATATCAATTGGCGTGCAGGAATAGCTTTTCTGATTATCTTTAACCTCATGGCCCTGTTATTTATAAGCTTCTTTGGCACGGCACTCTTCTTTTCCAATGGATATTTTCAGCTCCCACCCCTGCCAACACTCATCATGTTGTTAGCGCGTCTTGAGCTGATTCCATTCCTCGTGTTGAGCATGGGTATAGTGGGGATGATCACCGATGTACGTCAACGCCACAAGCGCTTGTGTCTCTATACAGAAGGTCTGCTTGGAGAAAGAAAACCGGATGCTCCGATCCAGGAGATATTATGGCAACACGTCATCTGGACAAACGCTACACGCGCACCAGAAATAATCAAATAAGTTACCACTATCATATTAGCTGCCGGGGTGGTCAGAGTCTCACACTGGGTCAAGAGTACGAAGAGTACAAGAATCTATTTGATACAATCGACCGGGCAGTTATACGCAAACATTTACCAGACCTGCTTGCTCAGTATCAACAGGGTAAGCTTCTCTTTTTTGGTCCCTATCTGGCTCTCAACAGGGATAGGATACGCGTGAGCAATCGCACCAGGGATGGTGGTTCGTATCCCTGGTCTGAGGTTGGCTCTGTTCAGTTTGATGATTCTACTGTGAGTTTTTTCTTGTACTCACGGTCAAAGCCTATGCAGCTCCCTTTGGAGAATATTAAGAATCTTTGCCTGTTACAAGCCCTGGTGAAGCAGGTGCGAGAACAATAAAAGCCTAGCAGTCCCTAAAGGCTATTTCATGCTCCGCAAGCCTCTGACTTGCAACCCCCACCCCAGGGTTTTGGGATCGTATTGCGAGCGTGGGGGCCGGCCCCCACGCTCGCAATACGATCCTTTGTTCAGGAAGGCCAGGCCATACGCCGAGCATGAAATAGCCCTGGGCAGTCCCTAAAGGCTGATGGCTCATTCGTCTTGTGGTACACTACCCGCAGTTCTCAATTTATTCTGAAGTGAGGTTACTTTCTATGAGTGAGATCCACATCAAAGAGCAAGAGGCTGCCCCCGATTTCACGCTCCCCGCCGTCGGCAACGACGCGGAGATCGTCAATGGCAAGCTGCATTTAAAAGATTTACAGAACCATCTGGTTGTTTTATATTTTTATCCAAAAGACGACACCCCTGGTTGTACGTTGGAGGCTTGCAGCTTCCGCGACACCAACCACCTGATGCAAAAGCGTGGCATCAAGATCCTGGGTATCAGCGCCGACGACGAAGTGTCGCACCAGAAATTTGCCGAGAAGTACGGTCTCCCCTTTACGCTGCTCTCCGATACCGATAATAGCGTCTCGCTGACCTATGGGGTGTACGGCGAACGGAATCTCTACGGGCGCAAGTTGATGGCCATCAGCCGCGTGACCTTCCTGATCGACAAAGAAGGCGTCGTGCGCAAAGTCTGGCCAAAGGTCAAGCCCAACGACCACGCCAATGAGGTGCTGGCCGCAGTCGAGGAACTGGGCCTCTAAGACCCCCTTCTGTCCCCTACGCCTAGCTCGTAAGTTGCGCGGCGACCTCGGCCAGGCGACGGCTCAGAAAGGTCTCTTCGGTGGCGTTCTGGCACAGGTTGAGCGCCGCTTGATAGGCTTCCCGCGCCTGATGGAGCGAGCCAGAACGCCGCAGAAAGTCGGCCCGCGTGGCATGGTAGAGATAATAGCCGGCCAGCGGCTCTGCTAGGTGAGCGCGAGCCAGCAGTTGCAGACCACACACTGGCCCCTCGCTCATGGCGATAGCGACTATCCGATTCAGTTCAATCACTGGCGACGGGGTCAGATGCAACAACAAGCTATAGAGTGCGACTATCTCGCGCCAGTCGGTTGCGTCGGCGTGGTCGGCCTGCGCGTGGATCGCCGCGATCGCGGCCTGCAACTGGTATGGACCGATGCGCTGGTTGCGCAGCGCACGCTCAAGCAGAGCCAGCGCCTCCGCGATCTCGTCGCGCCGCCACAGTGTCCGATCCTGGTCTGCCAGTAGAACCAGCGCCCCGCTGGCGTCGGTGCGTGCATCGCGCCGCGAGTTGTGGAGCAGCATCACGACCAGCAAGCCGTAAATTTCGGGATGGCTGTCGCTGGTGCTGTGCGCGGCCATCAACTGCATCAGCATCCGACAGAGGCGGATGGCCTCGTTGCAGAGGTCCTGGCGCATCAGAGTATCGCCCGCGGTGGCAACGTATCCCTCGTTAAAGATAAGGTAGAGCACTGAGAGCACGGCGTCGAGTCGCTCGACCAGCAGTTCGGGCGGCGGCACGCGATAGGGGATGCCCGCATCGTGGATCTTGCGTTTGGCCCGCACCAGACGCTGCGCCATCGTCGGCACAGGCACCAGAAACGCGCTGGCGATCTCGGTCGTCGCAAGTCCGCCAAGCGTGTGCAGGGTCAGAGCGACGCGAGCCTCCAGGGCCAGGGCCGGGTGACAGCAGGTAAAGATCAACTTGAGCCGCTCGTCGGGGAAGTTTTCGTCGGGAAAGCCCGCATCTTCGCCCCAGCCGCGTTCGGCCTCGATCTGCAAGAGCACCTGCTTGCGTTCGAGCGTGGTCTGCCTGCGCAGGAGATCGATAGCTCTGTGCCACGCTGCGGTCCACAGCCACGCGCCCGGATTTGCCGGCACGCCGTCTTCAGGCCAGTGCAAAAGCGCACTGACCAGCGCGTCTTGCAACACATCTTCGGCCAGCGTAAAGTCTTCTAGTCTGCCGATCAAAGTAGCCAGAACGCGACCGGCCTCCTGGCGAAAGACGCGTTCGACAATTTCACGTATCTCTTCCATATATACTCTACAGGCAACGGACCCTGGACTCGTCTGCGTGTAGGCAAACGAGCACAGGAGAAGGGTATGGACGACTAACTACTCAAAGGTCAGAATCGGGCGAATCTCAATCGCCCCGTGCCGAGCGCCCGGAATCTTGGTCGCCATTTCGATAGCTTCATCCAGGTCCCTACAGTCCAGAATATAGTATCCACCCAACTGCTCTTTGGTCTCGGCAAAAGGTCCATCCGTCGTCAAAACTTTGCCGTCGCGTATCCTGACCGTCGTGGCGCTCGCTACGTTCTGTAAGGCTTCTCCCTGCAGGACAAAACCACGCCGCACGATCTCATCCGTAAAGTCCGCATACTCCTGGTAGTCCGCGTTCCTCGCTTCGTCGCTCAGACGTTCGTATTCGGTTTCACTCCCATAGATTAACAACATATAACGCATATCGTTCTCGCTCCTCGCTTTTTTTAGTGTGTCAGACCGGCAGCTTCCTGTCTACACCTCTATAACGATTAACTCTCCGACAAAACGACAACTGGCGGATATTTTTCTAAGCAAGTTTTCAGCTACTTCAAAGCCTCCTTTTAGGAAGCGGTAGTATACTACACTCATAAGAAGATGTACGCATCTCAAAGATAGATGCATCCAGCAACATTCACGGCTCTCTGAGAGAAAGGTTGAACAGGCATGAATAACGACTATACATACATCACTGGACAGAGCGGCGATCTCTATGAGATCTTCCCGACCGACGGTCTTGTAAGTTTCTTGCAACGTCTGGCCGAACGCGAAGAACGCGAAAACGAAGCCTACGACAGTGCCATTCAACCTCAAGCAGAGTTTGCACACGCGCAATATGCTGGCGACTAGATACTCAACGGCAACCCTTTGACGCAGCGCTCAAGTCTCTCTGGTTGAGGCCGATGGCAGATTGTACCGGGCAAACAGGGTCGGGCGTTGTATTTTATGCAGGCCACCGCAAGGTTATCTAACTATATATATCAGGGCAGGCGGCGCGTCCCCCGGTGGGGGGGTGCGCCGCCTGTTCATTTCCCCTTGCCGACGATCTCCTGTGGATCTGCTCTAGGGCACGACGCGTATGCCATTCTCGATAAACAGTTCCATGTGATAGCCGCCGCTGCCTCCGTAGTTGCTGGCAAAGGGGATACGCCACCACCACCAGCGCCAGATGTGCTGAAAGGCCAGGACCGGATTAAAGCTCGCTCCTGGCAGTACGTTATCGCCATAGCTGAGCCAGAGGCCGGGTCCGATCCCAATATAGACCTGTGGATCGCACGGGCTACTCGCGGTGGCCTGACAGAGCGGCGGCATATACCCCTGGTCGAACTGACCACGCATGACGTAGACCTGTCCCTGGTAATTGCTCAACTGCTGCGTGACGTTGCCGAGGATGTCGGCGTCACCTGCGATCACTACGGGCGTACGCCCAACCCAGGTCGGACAGGTGGTCGGGTAGTCCAGGCAGACGTTGGGGTAGTCGCGCAGGTACCAGGTGAACGGCCAGAGCACGCCGTCCATCACACCGATATGGAGCTGGTGATCGCCAGCGTCGACCTGCTGGTCGACCTGCGCGATTTTGTCCATGACGGTGTTGACGTAGACGGTCGTCTGGACATATACCATCATTTCGTGCTGACTATCGGCGGCGTGGACGTATGAGACCTGGTACATGTTTTGCAGGGTCGGGATCAGGAGCAGCAAGGCGCATAGGCTTCCCACCCAGGCCAGACCCCCCGCGACGACGCGCCTCGCGGGTCTGTTTCTACTTGTCGCTTCTGCGCGCGTGCGCCACGCTCGCAGTCCACGTCCGATATCTCTGAGCAGTCCCCACGCCAGCAGGAGACACGGCTCCAGCGCCAGCGCGGCCAGCAGGAGCATGGGGATCACGATATGGATCATCAGCCAGGGCATCTTCTCGCCAGCCCATGAATACATAAACAGGCTGCCCAAAAACCAGACGACGACGAAGAGGCGAAAGCGCGTCGGGCGCACCAGAGAGCGCAGCAAACCCAGCAAACCAAAGACGACGCCAATCTGCTCGTAGAGCGGGATGAGCAATAGGTAGTAGTACCACGGCTCTCCGCCGCGACTCTGCTGCTGCTGCTGAAGCCAGTAGTACAGACCCTGCCAGATGCCGTCGCCGATCCCCTGCGTCACGTTGGTGAAAAGCGCGGTATACAGCACAAGAAAGATCGCCCACGCCAGCAAGAGCGCGAAAAACCAGGAGGTCCAGTGCAGGGTCACTATCGCGTCGAGCAGCCGCTGAGTGCGCGGGTTGATCCGCGCCGCTAACCCACGCCTCGTCCCCTGCCGCATCTTGCCGCGCCACTCGTTTAACAGCAGGCGCAGAATGTAGAGACCCAGGACCAGACCCGCTACCGGCACCAGGTAGACGGTGATAGTCTTTAAGGTCTGGACAAACGCGCCCGCTCGCCCGGCATTCGCCGGGTTCGCGACGTAGGCCGCCAGACCCTTCAACCAGCTAAAGAAAAACTTTGCCAGCACTCCAAGCACCAGTAGATAGAGCACGACAGTGATCGGCGCGAATGTAGCGGGCAGGCGCAGACGCGACCCGGCAAAGCGGCTGTGCAAGGCGTATGGCAGACCTAGCTCCCACGCCAGCAGACCCACGGTGAACGCGCCAAAGATCGCTAGATTGAGAAATATTGTCTCTTTGGTCGCGTAGGCCAGGGCAAAACCTGTTGCCGCCAGCAGCAACCAGTAGAGCTTGCGATCGCGCACGTACCGCAGAGTTGCGACGATCATCAGCAGCGTAAAGCAGGCGAAATAGACATCTTCGCGGGCAAAGCGCGAGAAATAGACCAGTGAAGGCGAGACGGCCATCAACAGACAGGCCAGCCACGCTCCCAGGCGACCCAGGTAGTCGCGCAGAAAGTAGGGCAGGCCGACAGTGAGGGTCCCCAGGGTGGCCGCCGCAATCCGCACGGTGGTCGTGTTGACCCCGTGGTCGGGCGCACCCAGCCAGTCGGCGATCTGATAGACCAGCGCGATGGCGTGAAACTGGAAGGGTCCATGCAGCCAGGGACTATACGCGTAGCAGCCGGGCGTGGTAGTCAATGCACAGGTGCGCCACTGCCAGACGGTATTGTGCAGGAGCTGTAGCGCGTAATAGGCGTGCAGGCTCTCGTCGTGGTGCAACGGCTTGTCCCCCAATCCCCAGAAGCGCAACACCGCCCCTACCAGGATCACCGCCCAAAAGGGCGTCCACACCAGCAGTTGTTCACGCGTCGGCGGCCAGAAACGTCTGCTCTGGCCCGCGGCTGACTCGCTCTCCCCGGCTCCATCCAGTCCTTCCGACGCTTGCGCAGGCTGCTCGCTCTCTTCATCCGAGACGCGGATAGGCTCGGTCTGCGTCTCTATTTCTGCTCGTCGCAATGCTCTTCACTCCTTCAAAATGAGATAGCTCTCTTTGGCGCTGGACATCAACCCAGAGATCGCGGCTGTCTGGCCAGCAACCCTCACCCACCAACCTCGTCTTACTATTCGACGTTCGAAGCAGCGCAAATGTTCCGTTCTCCTTCCTACCAGTCTAAAATAGTCGCGGGCAGATCTCTTCCCCGATACAACGAGAGAAGGTCGTCGGCAGACTACCGACGACCTTCTCTGACAGACTAAGGCTAAGGCTGCTCTCTATTCGTAGCGCAGAACCGCCAGCGGGCGTACCCGCACTGGACCAAGCGCGACAAGCGTGGAGGTCACAATGGCGAGTGCTGCCGCACCGAGGATCAGACTGACGACGATGTAGGGCGGCATGGTCAGTGTACCGCTGAAGACGAAGCTCCCGAGCAGGACAACTCCACCAGAAGCCAGCAGGGTGGCGATGAATGCGCCAACTGTTCCGACTATGCCGTTCTCGATAAGTACTTCGCTCAGGATGTTGCCGCTGGTATAGCCGACCGACTTGAGGATGCCCAGCTCGCGGCGGCGTTCCAGCATCGCCAGGGCTACCGCGTTGGCGATAATGATGACTGCGGCGACGACTGAGAGCGAGGCAATCGCTACAAGTACTGCCAGGATATTATTCAACTGTTGGATAAAGGCGGTCGCAGTGCTCGTCAGGTCTTGCACTGCGGCGTTGGGAACTATGCGGTTGACTGTATCTTCAGCGTGACCAAGCTGCGTGGGATCGACATTCATGTAGAAGACGGTCCCAGGCTGACCAGGCGTGGTGGCCAGTGAACTGACCAGCGCGGTCGGGGCCAGAATGCGCCCCATAGTTTCGGCCTGGCTCTTGAGTGCGACTATACCGACGATGGTCACTGTCCGCGTGACTTTGCCGTCCGGGCTGGCAAAGGTGATGGTGTCACCAAGCTTGATGCCCGCATGCAGCCAGCTCGTGCTGGTCAGGAGTTCGCTGATAATGACGTTGTTCGTGCCAATGTCGCTGGCGTTCAGGTTGCGTCCCGCGATAAAGGTCAAGGGCGGGAGGTCGCTGGCTGCCAGGTTTTCACCTTCAATTGAACTCAAGAGACCCGCAACCTGCTGCCGGTCGCTCGGACTGACTGCTGCCAGGGCATTCAGCGGGGATTGGCCGTTGATTGCTACAGGTTGGACTGCGGTAAAGATGTCTGAACGGCTGCTTTTCAGTCCAGGGATGCTCGCCGTCTGACGCTGTAAGGTCTCGGTGTCCTGACCCGAGGTGGTCGTCACTAGGTTGTACGCCTGGTTCTGAGCCAGCGCGGTGGTGATCTGCGATTGTAAGTTCAGTCCCAGTCCCAGCACCAGGGCGATGCCAAAGATGCCGATGAATAAGGCGACCATCGTTGTGGTCACTCGCGCTCGCCGCCTTCCCAGGTTGCGCAGCGCCATCTTAACGCTTACCTTCCAGGCCGATGGCATCATCATGACGACCAGCCCGAGCAGCGAGGCAATCAGCAGGCAGATGCCGAAGACTGGCTGCACTGCGTAGAGCAGGACCGAGAGTACCAGACACGGGATAACCAGCAGCACCTGTTTGATCTGGAAGTGCTCAGGAACCGGCAGTTTGCTGATGACAAGGACGATAAGCCCAAAGATTGCACTCAGCAGCAGGAGGACCGCGAAGGTGCCGTAGGTGGCGAGCACTCCCAGGCTAACATTGTTGTTAAGGATGGCGGTGGCAAGACCGCAGAACAGGACCGAGAGCACGACCAGCAGACCAACCATCTGCACAAAGCTGCGTACTCCGCGCTGATCTTGCTCACGAATGACGCTCAACGGTCGCACGTTCGCGGCCTGGACGATCGGCAGGAGTCCAAAGATCAAGGCGGTGGCACATCCGATGGCTACTCCGCCGCCGATGATCCCAAAATTGAGCACGAAGGGGATGTTCTGACCGAGCGCCTCCATCAAGTTGCGCACCAGGAAGCTGACGCCCGTGGCCGCCACCGACCCGAGGACTCCACCGATCAGACCCAGCAGACCAGCCTCAAGTCCAAACAACAGGTAGAGGTCGCTGCGATGATAACCGGAGGTCTTGAGCATGGCGATCTCGGTCTTGCGGCGCGAGAGTAAGACCTGCATGGTGTTGACGATGCCGACTCCACCGATCAGCAGCGAGAGCAGACCCGTGATCTCAAGAAAGTTTGTGATCAGGCCGATATTGGACTTTTCTGCATTCAAGACATCAGCAACCGTCTGCGTCGAGGCAAGGGGCAGATGAACTGCGATTGCCTTGAGCGCGGCGTCGGTATGCGCCTGGTCAGCGGTGGTGATATCAACCCCGCTGTAAGTCGCGACACCACCGGGAACGGTCGCCAGGTAGTCCTGCGTCGAGACAAGGACCAGATTATTCGCCTGCGCAAACAGCCCCGAGTTGGCTACCACTCCACCGATCTTCACAGTCATGGTCTGACCCGAGCCGGTGAAATTCTTGATATAGACCGCGAAGGTGTCTCCAACCTGCTTGTTATACGCATCAAGGAAATTCTGCGTGACAATCACTTCGTTGTTGCCCAGCAGACCCGCCACCGTGCTATTGCTCGGCTGCACAAAGCTCGGCTGGTCGACCAGTGGGAAGGCCTGCGCATCGACCGCTTCGACGTTGAACAGTCTGGTCGTCGAGGCCGCGAGCGAACCATTGGCGTTGATCAGTGCTGTGTAGCCGGTGATCGTGCCAGCGCTTTTCAGTTGGTCAAAGAATGTCAGGTCGCTGGCTTTCAGGGGGATACCCGTCGCGGAGACCGCAATGTCGCCGCCGTTTGTCTCGCGTACATTGGACGAAATCGAACTCTGTAACATAAAACCGACTAATTGCAGTGCAACCACCGCCATCACACCAACCGCAACGCAGCAGATGGCCAGGATTGTGCGCTGACCACCGCGCAAGAGCGCCCGCGTGGTGTAGTGAGTATAGAACGTAGCTTTCATAATCGTATCTTCCTTCCTGGACACGCCTACTGCGTGATCGTGCCGCGTGAATGGTCGAGTTCGGCCACGCGACCATCGACTATGCGGATGGCCCGATCGGCGTGCGAGGCGACGACAGGATCGTGGGTAGCAATAATAAAGGTCTTGCCGGTCTGCGCCCGCAGCTCGGCGATCAGCTTCAACACATTCTCACCGTTGCGTGCATCCAGGTTACCAGTCGGCTCGTCGGCGATCACAAACGCCGGATCGGTCGCCAGTGCGCGGGCAATCGCCACACGCTGCTGCTCACCACCCGAAAGCTGATTGGGTCGATGACCCAGACGATGTTCGAGACCCACCAGACTCAGCAACTCTTTGGCGCGGGCCGCAGGCGAACCTTTGTGCTTGCCCACATACAGCGGAATCTCTACATTCTCCTGCGCCGTTAAGGTGGGGATCAGATTGAAAGCCTGGAAGACCATCCCGATCTTGCTATTGCGCACCGTAGCCAGGCGGCGCTCGCTCATATGCGTGATATCCACCCCATCGATCAAGACCTGACCGGTACTTGGATTGTCAAGACCAGCAATGATACCCAGCAATGTGCTCTTACCCGAACCTGAGTGTCCAACCAGCGCAACAAACTCGCCACTCTTAATCTGAAAACTAATCCCCTTGAGGATCTCCAGGCGCTCATGTCCCAGCGGAAGCGTTTTAGTGATGTTCTGCACATCCATAACTACCCGCGTCTCTGTCACTGCAATCTGTTCCTGTGCCTTATCAATCAATGTGCTCATGTTCTTGTGTTTCTCCTTTGTGTATCGTATTCATTTCGTTTATTTCGTTCTTGCTTGTTCTAAGGATAAACGCAAAAGCATTTCTACACATGCGTCTCAAGGCGCATTCAGACCAGGACTTTAGACCTGTCGCCACAAACATACTTTATCGAACACTACCATAGAATCTTTAAAGCAAACCTCTGTATCTCTCGCGGTAATGCCCCCATTCAATATG
>DAOTTJ010000383.1:0-9982 GCA_034437695.1 Ktedonobacteraceae bacterium | reverse complement strand
TACGCTTTGTCCAGAAACCTCCCACTCGCGAGTTACTCACCTCGCTCACTGAGTTTGTCGATAACAAAGCCGTCAAGCCCGTCATCGACAGTATCTATCCGCTCGATGACATCGTCGGCGCCCATCGTGCTCAGGAGGCAGGAAAAGGCTTCGGCAAACGCGTGGTGCGGTTGATCTGACCTATAACACTCCTCAAGCGAGCTAGCTTGTTGAAACGCTGGCAACACGAGACATCGATAAGCGATTTGAGCGGAAACCTCTCCACTAGCCCGACCAATGAAAGCGATTTTTTCGATCAGTTTACCAATCTTGTCAGTCGGGGACCGGAAGACGAGATTGAAGAGCGTGAACGGGTAGACGAGATTCTTGCGCTGGTGTCACCTGGCGATCAGGAGATTCTGCGTCTCGCCCTCCTGCACGACCTCAATGCCCAGACGCTCGCCACGGTCTTACAGGTCAGCCCTGGAACTGCCTGTGTGCGCCTGCATCGCGCACTCAATCGTTTGCGTGCTGTCTGGAAGCGGCAACAGGACCAGTAAAGGGAGAAGGAGAGAAAGCACAGTGTGTGACGAACAAGAAGTCCCAAAGGCTCGCAGAGAGCATCTGGCTCGCGAAAAGATGCTCTATCTCTACACCAGCGCCTTTGAGCTTGGAGATATAGAGAAGCTGGCCGCTATCTGGCAGCAGGCGGCCCATGATCCCACATTGGAGGCGCTCTTACTTGAGATGAACCAGGCTTATCAGTGTGAGGAAGAGCTTTCCGACCAGCTTGAAACGGAGATTGCCCCCGCAGCCAACTCTGCGTTGAGCGCGTTCAGTCAGTTCGAACCATCGGCAAGCGGGCTTCATAGTCACTATCGACAGGCAGAACTATTGCAGGATATACCAGAGAAAGAGATATATCAAATGCAACAAGTAGTATACGAACCCACGCCAGAACAGCCACATAGACGCCATACTTTCCAGCGTCGCCTCGGTCTGCTAGCCGCAGTAATATTCATTGCCTTGCTGGTTGGCAGCCTGGCCACGGTTCTCAACCTCGCGCACCAGAAACCTTCGACGCGCACAGCCAGTTCGCCGCCTATCCCAGGCCACGTTGTCTATCGCAGTCCGCAGCAGCCTGGCACGCTGATCGCGCCGCCTGCCTGGTCTGCTGACAGCAAGTTCCTGGCAGTCAGTAGTGAGACGCAGATCGAAATCTGGGATGCCACCACTGGTCAGCAGAAGACCACCATCCCATTTGCGAGCTTCTTGGCCTGGTCATCGAGCAGCGATCTGCTGGCAGTTAGTAATCGGGCGCAGACCGAAATCTGGGACGCCACTACTGGTCAGCAGAAGACCACCATTCCACTGACGGGCAGCCTGGTCTGGTCACCGAGCGGCGACCAGTTGGCTATCGCCTCATCCTCCAGCATAACGGTTGTCAATGGGAAGACCATCACAAGCTACGCCTATCCGGCACTCCCGCCGCCAGGGTCATCCGGTGCGATCTTTGCGCCAGGAAAAAACCCCTGTCCAGCCATCTCGCGTTGAGCGGACCTGCGGGCCTGGGAGGCTTCGCGTGGTCGCAGATGGACAGTGGATCGTCTCGACCTACACCTCCTTCGCGTCTGGCGGGGTTGGGACCGGAGTAGTCCAGGTCTGGAATAGCCAGACGGGGAAACTGGCGTATACCCTCGCTACCGATCCAGCGTATGAGGAGGGGAAAGTCTCCAGGTCGGCGGATGGCAAATACATTGCTGGACAGAAGGTAGATGGAGAGCTTATAAAGGCTCACGTGAGCGTATGGAGCGTCCAGACACACCAGGTCGTGTTTCAGCAAACTGTCAGTACCGATCAGGGCCTGACTACCTTCACCTGGCAGCCGGGAACCGACAATCTGGCCGTCGTTTTGAATATTTCCAGGAATAATCGTGCTCAACCAGACCCAGATACCCCGTTTCTGAAGCTCTGGAATGTGACAAGCGGTTGCTTGCTTCAATCTGCTGTTGGCCCCTTTTCCGAAACAGGTGAGCTTTCCTGGTCGTCTGACGGGCAGGAGATAGTATACAGCTTCTTGGACGAAAGCGGAACAGCGGGCATCATCGTCCTCAACGTCGACAGTGGCAAGCAAGTGTATATATAGGACCCTGTGCGACCGTTTGCCGTCAGCGGCACCTGGTCGCTTGATGGCGGGTATATGGCGATAGCTGAGAGCTTCAAACTGGCTGGTGGGCAAGAAGCATATGTCATCAAGACCTGGACGACTTAGGTTGTAGCGATTGACTCGGCCTCAGTCGAGTCTTTAGAAAGAGGTCAAATATCCTGCGTGTGTTGCCGGTCGCCACAGGCGACCGGCAACACACGCATAAAATGTTTTTCGGGGGCGCAGCCCCCGAACCCCAGTCAGAGGACAGCAGTCCTCTGCACTCCTGCTGCTTTTCTCTGGTCATATTCTTCGGAAAGAGAGCAGAAAAGAGGTTTTTGCGAGATAAGCTGTATCTTTGGAGGCAGGCAGTGTGCTGCTTGCCGGGCTTGCCTGTGGGAGAGTGCGGCGTGGGATCAGGTTGCCTGTGGTTTTTTGGATGGTGCAAATGATTGGTAGGGTGGTGTCGTCTTGCTTTTCAGGAACGTGTATATACTTGGAATGAGTAGTGGGAGGCCAGGGTAAGGATGGGTGATCGGCTACTTACAACTCTTTCATAATGTAGCGATGTTCCAGGCAAGCGTACGTCAGAAAGTAGTGCAACAGGAGGGACGAAAAGTGGAGAATGCCGCAGAGGCCGGGCGCGGCCAGTGGTCTCAACTTGACAATAACGTCAACTTACAGGTACTATTACTGCATAACGAAATACCCTCCAATGATATCTCCCCGGCACTGTTGCCTGTTAGGATGGGTACTTTCATGCTTTCTGTTGTACTGCTTTGCCCAACCACACATGTATAGGAAGATAGCCCGTGATTGTACCAGACACCAGAGGGCAGCCCAGCCTGCCAGCTCCTTTCTCAAGCTACACGCTTGACGCGGCTTTTGACGAGATGCTTGACGTTAACGGTCAGCCGCGTCCTCAGTATCTGGAGTTGTATCATCGGCTGCTGGAGATGCCTCCAGAGACGCTCAATCAGCGTCAACAAGCGGCGAATACAGCTTTTCTCAATCAAGGGATTACATTTACCGTCTATGGCGATGACCAGGGGACAGAGCGCGTCTGGCCGTACGATCTCTTGCCACGGATTGTGACCAATGAGGAGTGGGAGACGGTCGAGCGCGGTCTGACGCAGCGTATTCAGGCTATCAATCTCTTTCTCAAGGATGTCTATAACGATGGGCATATCCTTGACGATGGGGTGGTGCCGCGCTGGCTGATCTATAGTTGTCGCCACTTTCGCCGCGAGATGTGCGGTGTGCCGGTTTCGCGCGGCATCTATGTGGCGATCGATGGCACCGACCTGGTGCGCCTGCCCGATGGGCGCTTCGCGGTGCTTGAGGACAATCTGCGCGTCCCCAGTGGCGTCTCCTATATGCTGGCCAATCGCCAGGTGATGATTCGCACCTTTCCTGCACTCTTTGGCAGCTACGGTGTGCGCCCGATCGATCACTATGGCCAATCGCTCTATAATACGTTGCACTCGTTAACGCCTGGCGGGCGAGCCGATCCGGTGATCGTGCTGCTCACCCCCGGCGTCTACAACTCGGCCTATTTCGAGCACGCTTTTCTGGCTCGACAGATGGGCATTGAACTGGTCGAGGGCCGCGACCTGATTGTACACGACAATATTGTGTATATGCGTACGACCGCTGGCCTTCAACGCGTCGATGTGATTTATCGGCGTGTCGACGACGATTTTCTTGATCCGCTGACCTTTCGATCCGATTCGGCGCTGGGCGTGGCGGGTCTGATGAACGCCTATCGCGCTGGCAATGTCTCCCTGGCCAACGCCATCGGGACTGGTGTGGCCGACGATAAGGCCGTCTACGCGTATGTTCCCGAGATCATTCGCTACTATTTAAATGAAGAGCCGATCCTGCCCAACGTCGAGACCTTTCTGCTCTCTGATGCCGAGCAGCGCAAATACGCTCTGGAGCACCTCGACGAACTGGTAGTCAAGGCAGTGGGCGAGTCGGGCGGCTATGGCATGATGATAGGTCCCTACAGCACAAAGGCCCAGATCGCGAGCTTTCGCGAGCAGATCATCGCCAATCCGCGCAACTATATCGCGCAGCCTACGCTGGCCATCTCGCGTGCTCCCTGTATCGTCGATAATCAGATCGAGCCGCGCCACGTCGATCTCAGACCCTTTGTCCTCTATGGAGATCAGGTGACTATAGTGCCTGGTGGCCTGACGCGTGTGGCGCTTAAACGCGGCTCGCTGGTGGTCAACTCCTCGCAGGGCGGCGGAAGTAAAGACACCTGGGTGCTGGCTGCGCCGACGCCAGATGTACAGTTGATGCACGAGTGAGGTGAAAAAATGCTTTCTCGCGTTGCCGATAGTCTCTACTGGATGAGCCGCTACCTGGAGCGGGCCGAACATACCACGCGTCTGCTGGATGTCCAGTTGAGCCAGATGCTAGAAGATTCAGGTGAAGAGGCCGACCTGCGCTGGCAGCGTTTGCAGCGTGGACTGCATATGCCGCTGGTCGAGCAGGTCAGCGCCTACGATATGACGCAGACTCTGACCTTTGATGCGCTCAATCATTCGTCGATAGTTTCGTGCATTAGCGAGGCGCGTGAGAACGCCCGCCAGGTGCGCGAACAGATCAGCTCGGAGATGTGGGAGCAGCTCAATCGACTCTACCTGCGCACGCAAGAGTCGTCGATGGAGACCATCTGGTCCGCCGAGCCGCACAAGTTTCTCAACAGCGTCAAAGAGGGCATCTACCTGTTTCAGGGGATCGTCGACGCCACAATGAGTCACAGCGAGGGCTGGCATTTTATCCGCGTCGGACGTTTTCTCGAACGCGCCATCGCCACGGCCAGCCTGCTCAACGCGCACTTTGCGGTCTTCCCGCTGGCCAGAAACGAATACAGCGACGAGCCGCTCGACTACCTGAGCTGGTTTGGCCTGCTGCGCTCGTGCGCCTCATTTGAGGCGTACTGTAAAGTCCACACCGCAGTCATCCGGCCAGCGCACGTCATCGAGTTTCTGATGCTCAATGCCGAAGCTCCGCGTTCGGTGCGCTTCTCCTGTACGCGGATTCAGAACGGTTTGCAGGATATCGCCAGGACCACCAGCACGCGTAACGCCGAGCGTGTTGAGCGCCTGGGAGGACGTTTGCGGGCCTCCCTCGACTATTATCAAATCGAAGAGATTATCAACGAGGATATTCACGAGTACCTGGAGGGCATTCAACGTCAGTGTGCGCTCATCCATAACGGTATCTACCAGGTCTACCTCGCGTATCCGATCGAAATAGCTCTGACAACGCGCGGTTCCGCGCAGATTTAGAGGAGGATAACCAGGTAGATGCATTACACGATTCAACACACCACGCATTTTCGCTATAGCACACCGATTAGCGAGAGCATCATGGAAGTGCGCATCCATCCGCGCAGTGAGGGCAATCAGCACTGTCTGGATTTTCGTCTGCGCACCAATCCGCGAGCACATATCATGTCGTACCGGGGCGAGTTCGGCAACCGGGTCCATCACTTTGACATCCCCGACTCGCACAACTACCTGATAGTGACCGTCGAGTCGCTGGTCGATATTCACCAGCCGCCCGAGATCCCCCACGCGCTGAATGCCGCGAGCTGGGACGAACTGGACCACTGCGCGACCTCCGGCGAGTACTGGGACACCCTGATGCCCAGTCACTTTGCTGCGCCGACTCCGCTGCTGCTCGAACTGGCCGAGGAACTCGACGTGCGCCGCCGGGCCGATCCACTGACAGTCGTGCGCGAACTCAACCACGCGATCTACACCACCTTCGACTACTCGAAGACCACACGCGTCGATTCGCCGATCGACGAGGCGCTGCGTCTGCGCAAGGGAGTCTGCCAGGACTTTACTCACATCATGCTCACGCTGATTCGTCAGCTCGGCATGCCTGCGCGGTACGTCAGCGGTTACCTGTGCCTGCGCGAACGCCGCCAGGAGCGCGTCCCCGACTCCGCCATGCACGCGTGGGTTGAGGTCTACCTGCCGCGCCTGGGCTGGGTCGGCTTTGATCCAACCAACGACACCCTGGCCGACGAGCGTCACGTGCGCGTCGCGATTGGACGCGACTACGCCGATGTCTCCCCGACACGCGGCGTCTTTCGCGGACGTGCCGAGAGCGAACTGGCGGTCTCAGTGCGCGTCGTTCCCTCGCAGGATATGCTGATCAGCGAACTGCCCGCCGATCCCGTCTGGGCCTCAGTCAATGCCGCCGTTGAAGCCGATCGCGAGACACGTGAACTCATACGCTCGCAGCAACAGCAGCAACAGCAGTCCTACAGGTGAACATCACCTGCCAGTCCTGCTTGCCTCCAGGGGGCGAGCAAGGAGCGCGGGACCTGCGGCCCCGCGCTTCTCGCTCGCATATCGTGGGAGATGCGGAGCAAGCGGGGGGCAACGTCCCGTGCGAACTGCGAAGCCCCGGCCGGGTTTGCGTACAAATTGTTTGACACATTCCCCACAATCACATATGCTACATCTATAGACGAAGACATATTCTCATCCATTTGTAGGGTCGATCGAGTGGCGAGAAAAGCGGTGGGGAGATCCGCTCCCCTGGCTTGAGAGGCAAGCTTATGTATCGCTTCAAACGTTTTATCGCTCTGGGACTCAAACAACGACTCTCCTGGAAGCGCTACTTCTGGGATGCCACGCTGGCACTGCTCAGTTCGCTGGCACTGAGCGTTCTGCTCTACTTTTCGCACGCCTATCCCCGTGTGCCGAATATCTCTCTGATCTACCTTGTAGTCGTTCTGGTGCTGGCCAGCACGCGTGGACTTTTCGCCGCAATCATGGCCTCGATTACCGCTTTTCTCGCCTTCGACTTTTTCCTGGTCTTGCCGCTTTTCACCTTTACTATCGCCCGTCCCGAAGAGTGGCTGGCGTTGATTATCTTTTTATTCACCGCGATTCTCACTGGTCAACTGGCTTCCAACATGCGCCGTCGCGCCACGCAGGCGCGTCAGCGCGAACAGGAGACGCGAATCCTCTACGAACTTGTGCGCAAGACCAATAACGTCGAGACGCTGGACAGTCAACTGAGCATCGTGGCCGGGATGGTCGTCGAGGTCTTTAGCGCACGCGGAGTGCGCGACTGCATTATCCTCTTGCCCGACGAGGTCGGCAAGCTCGTGCCGCGAGCGAGCGGGCGGCGTTCGCTTGAGCAAGTGCAACTGACCGCAGACGAATTGACCAGCGCGGCCTGGGTGCTGCGCGAGGGTCAGGCGGTCGAATTTTACGCCACGCCACACAAGCTCAAAGGCTACTCGCCGCGTGTAGTCATTCGCAGCACGGCCATGCTTCAGACCACGCGCAGCTATCTCAGCTTCTTCCCGCTTAAAAAGGGGACACAGGCGGTTGGCGTGCTCTGTCTACTGGTGGAGGAGGACCCGCGTCTGTTTGCGCGCGAGAAGCGTCTGGGCGGAGAGATCGACCGTTCCGATCCGCGTTCGACCTTTTTCTGGGCCTTTCTAGATCAAGCTGCGTCGATGATCGATCACCTGCGTTTGCGCCAGGAGAGCTTACAGGTAGAGGTTTTGCGGCGCACCGACGTACTGCGAGCGGCGCTGATCTCCTCGGTCTCGCACGACCTGCGTACGCCGCTCACCTCGATCAAAGCCGCAGCAAGCAGTCTACTGCAAGATGATGTACAATGGGATGATGAAGCGCGGCGGAGCTTTACCCAGGCCATAGAGCGCGAGGCTGACCGTTTGAACCGTCTGGTGGAAAACCTGCTTGACATGTCGCGCATCGAGGGTGGGGCCTTGCAGCCTGAGCGCGAGTGGTACCCGATCGACGAACTGCTGCACGACGTACTCGGACGGCTCCAGCCCCAATTGCGCGACCGCAGTGTAACTATCGACGTGCCTGCCAACCTGCCGCCCGTGGAGCTGGATTATATGATGATCGACCAGGTAGTGACGAACCTTGTCGAGAACGCGATCCGCTATACGCCGGGTAGTTCGCCGATTGAGATCGCGGTCAGCAGCACGGCCGCGGAGATGGTGATCAGCGTGGCAGATCGGGGGCCAGGCATCCCGAGCGAGGACCTGGAGCGCGTCTTTGATAAGTTTTATCGTGTGCTCGGGCGCGTGCGTCCGGTTAGCGGCTCAGGTGTAGGACTTGCCGTGTGTCGTGGATTGATCGAGGCGCACGGTGGACGTATCTGGGCAACCAATCGACCCAACGGTGGGGCGCTTTTCCGCTTTACGCTCCCGCTCACGCAGACCGAGGAGCAGCAGAAGATTTTGCAGGTACTAGTCTGAAAAAGATGTGCAGTTTCGGTTTGCTGGGCAGAGACAGACATAGAGAAAGAAAAACCGAGGAATGAAGAGAAGAGGCGAGCATGAGTAAGACAGGCGCACGTATACTGGTAGTTGACGACGAGATCGAGATCTTGCGAGCATTGCAGCGCAACCTGGCCACCCACGGCTACGACGTTTTCACGGCAGGCAGTGGGGAAGCCGCTCTCGAAGAGATCACCATGCATCGTCCTGACCTCATGTTGCTGGATCTAGGACTGCCGGGCCTGAGTGGTCTGGAGGTATGCAAAAAGGTACGCCAGGAGTCGAACCTGCCGATCATCGTCGTCTCAGTCAAGGACAGCGAGCGCGATAAAGTGCTGGCGCTCGACCTCGGCGCAGACGACTATGTGTCCAAGCCCTTCAGCATGGACGAAGTGCTGGCGCGGATTCGCGTCGCCTTGCGGCACAGCGCTCAGGTGCAATCGGGGACCGAACCTACCTTTAACGCTGGACCATTGCGCGTCGACCTGGCGCAGCGCGGAGTAAGCGTCAACGGCGTCGAAGTCAAATTGACGCCGACCGAATACGACCTGCTCAAGGCCCTGATCAAGAATAACGGCAAGATCATGACGCGGCAGATGCTGCTCTCGCAGGTCTGGGGAGCCGGCTATGGTGCCGACTCGCACTACCTGCACGTCTACATTGGGCAACTGCGCCGCAAGATCGAGCCTGACCCGGCCCACCCGCGTTTCATCCTGACCATCCCCGGCGTCGGCTATCGCTTCAGCAGCGACGAGTAGCAAGCAGCCAGCGATCCCCTAGAAGCAGAACGCGAGAGCGACTGGTCCACCCTCGGACCGACCAGTCGCCCGGTTTATCATCGGGTTGCTATGAGAACTGAAACGACTGAAGAATGTTCTGGAAGGTTCCGTTGGCCTGGCCAAAGGTTGTCGACGGACCATAGTATTGGATCTCGTAGGTCGACGTATTGATCGAGTTCGCCGGATAGTCAACGACCAGCAGAAAGAGATTGCCCTGCACGCCTGGATCGCTGGCGATAATCCCGGTTGCGCTTAACTGCGTCCACGTCTGACCGGCCACGTTAAGCGTCGGCGAGACGCTGACCGGTGCAGCGTTGGCGAGGAGCGTTCCCATATAGTTGGACATCGTTTGACTGGCTATCGAGCTAGCGCTGCGAGCATTTGGATTGGGATCAACTATCACCTCCAGAACATCGCGGCTCACCGGATCGGCAAACGTAACCTGGTCGCCCGAAGCGTTCTTATGCCAGTTGCCGGGATAGGTCAGCTTAAAGCCGGTTATGCCAGTATAGTGTTGGGGTGCAGGCGGTGATGTAGGTGTGGCGGAGGCCGAACTGCCCGCATCGTCGCAGGCGGCCAGTAAGAAAGTCAGCAGGAGTGCGCATAGTACAAGAGCCACGCGCCAGCCTGTATCCTTATTTAGTGCAAGCATCGGTAAGATATCCTCCTTGAATTGTAGTCCATGCAAATCCATGCGCCCTGATTATACCATAAGAGTGATTGTTTCCCACCCATCCACCCTCTTTCATTCTCAGCGTGTGGCCCTCCCCCTGAACAACG
>DAOTTJ010000382.1:0-23349 GCA_034437695.1 Ktedonobacteraceae bacterium | reverse complement strand
CGACCCGATAAACACATTGGTACTCTATTCTGTCCCTTTGCCCTGAAATGCTCGCTCATCCATGCGAAAACCATTCTCTCGCTATAGCATGAAAGGATGTTAGCTTTGCAATCTCAAGATCCCCTTCACCAGAGACAATCACGGCGCAGTGCGTTAAAAAAGCTTGGTGTGGCTGCGGGTGGCGGTCTGGCGCTTGGAACGGGACTTTTATCGTCCATCAATAACGCTTTCGCCAACGGGAACCCGATCAAACATGTCCTCGTCCTTTGTCAGGAAAACCGGACATTCGATCAATATTTTGGCTTCTATCCCCACGCGGGAGAGTATGGGGTCCCTGCTGGCTTTAGCGTCCCTGGTGGCATCTTTGGCGGTCGAACCTCGCCGTATCACTTGCCGACGCCCATCACAACCGATATCTCCCATACCTGGAGCAGTATCCATCAGGAATGGGATCAAGGCAAGATGGATGGCTTCTACCACGCCGATGGCTTGCTCTCGATGGGGTACTACAAGCAGAGCGATCTCAAGTATTACTATGCTCTGGCCGATGCTTTTACGTTATGTGGCAATTACTTCTGCTACTGGCTTGGACCAACCACGCCCAACCGGGTCGCGCTTTGGTCTGGAACGAGTGGCGGCAATACTTCAGATAATGTGAATCAAGGAAGCTTGAACTGGCCCACGATCGCCGATCTGCTGGATCAGCATGGGATTAGCTGGAAGTGCTACAATCTGGGCATTGGCACAGGCTCGCTTGAGGGCTTTAATGGCCTGTCTTTCTTCAGCAAATGGCAGAAGGACCGCCGCCTCGCTTACTTTGAGGACGATTACTACGCCGATCTCAGCGACAGCACATTGCCCCAGGTCAGTTTTCTGATCACTGAGTCGCTGATCTGTGAGCATCCGCCCGCAGATATCCATTGGGGTCAGACGGCTGTGAGCCATGTTATCAATGCGCTGATCACTTCTCGTTCGTGGACGAGTTCGGCTTTTGTCCTGACGTATGACGAGGGCGGTGGAGCTTTCGACCATGTCGCACCTCCCCAGTTTGATGCCTATGGCATGGGTCTTCGCGTGCCTACCTTGATGATCTCGCCCTGGGCGAAGCGCGGCCACGTGGCCGGCACGCTCTACGAACATAGCTCGACGCTCAAATTTATTGAAAAGACCTTTGGCCTGCCGACGCTCGCTAGTGTCAACCACCAGTTTGACCAGCAGACACCAGGTACTAACAACGACGCAGCAAATGGAGCCTCCTCGGGTCCAGCTGCACCACCACGCGATGGCTTGGCCAGGATCGGGAATATGTACGAGCTTCTCGATTTTACACAGAACCCCAACTATTATCCTGTGTTGCCCAGCGTCTAAACTCAACCGCTCCCTCTCTTCCCAGGAGAAAACGCTGGCTGTTCGTTCTCTCCGGCCTCTTCTCCTGGGACGTTCTTTATGTGCTTCTCACAGGTCGCGACTCTGAAAACGCACCGCTCCGACTATGGGCAATACGATGCAGTAGAGCACGGCCCAGACAAGGATGCCCGGCGCGAGAGGTTGCGCCGAGGTAAAGGGGGTATTCAATCCATTGAGAAAATTCTGCGACTGGGCCACGTCAAAGACGAACGATGGAATGAGATAGTACGAGGCTCCATGCCACAGCGCATCGGTCGGTATCACCAGGTTGACGACGGTAATGATGTTTTTCGTCGTCTCGCTCGGGGTAGTTGAAATCAAGCGGATAAAGCTGGTGATCGGCGCACCAATAAACAAGATAATCACGATTGCTCCGTTGACCAGCGTGGGAGCTATAGTGCTACCCAGCGTTGTCAGGGCCAGCAAAACAAGCACACTTAACTCGATCATTCCGAGCGTTACTAGCACGTTCTCTGGAAAATAGCCCGTACGCCAGTAGATGATGCCCAGAAAGGCCAGTACCAGCAGCGCCGTGTAGACGCCCAGGATCACAGCATAGCCCAGCCACTTCCCAAAGATAATCTGCGCCCGGTGCAGCGGCTTCGAGACGATTATCGCAAAGGTACCCGCCTCTATCTCGCTGGAGACCATCCCAATGGTCAAAATAATCGTCATCAGTCCGCTGAGCATGTACGCAGCCCAGACCGAAAGTATGCTCACGATCAGATCAAATTCCACCAGGGCCAGTTGCGGGTCGCTCTGATTAGCAACCTCGCTCAGTCTGTTTACGTAAGCGGAATTGAGCGCGAACGCAAATACCGCCAGTAACAGGAGACTGAGCACCAGTATCGCCAGCAAGATCCAGCGCCGCAGCGCCTCTTGCAGCGTGAAACGCGCGATCAATAATAAGCCCATACTCTGCTCCTCAATGTATCTCAACGCCAGCGTGTCATTCGTTGCCTTGTTTCAAGGCGTCAATCGTCTGGAAAAAGATCTGCTCAAGCGAGAGACGCCGCGGTGCCAGCGCGTAGAGCCGCACACTACAGCTATGCACGATCTCCGCGATCTCCGCCGCCTGCTCCTCGCGCTCGATCTCGATCAGCAAGCAAACTTCATCGTCTGGCTTGCGCTCAACCACAAAGCCGGCGACACCGAGACGTTGCAGCAGCTCGTCGCTCACAAGACCTACGCGCACTTCAAGGATCTTCTTCTTGTCGAAAAGTTCAGCCGGCGCTCCCACCTGTAGAATGCGTCCCTGGTTGATGATTGCGACTCGATCACAGATCGCTTCAACGTCGGCGAGCAGGTGCGAGTTGAGAAAGATGCTCGTCCCCTCTGCCTTGAGTTCGCGCAGCAGCTCGCGCATGTCGCGCTGTCCCACAGGATCAAGACCCGAGACCAGCTCATCGAGAATCACCAGGGCGGGCTTGTTTATCAATGCCTGGGCTAGACCGATCCGCTGGAGCATCCCTTTGGAAAAGGTGCCGAGCTTCTGGTGCTCACGTCCGGCCAGTCCAACCATGCTCAATACTTCTGTGATGCGCTTGTCGAGCACTGCCCCTTTTAAGCCGTACAGCCGCCCGTGAAAGGCAAGAAACTCTTTTGCCCCGAACCAGCGGTGAAAGACAGGAAATTCGGGGAGATAGCCGACATGCCTGCGCGTCTCAATGTGGCTGACCGGCTGCCCAAGCACGTGGACAGTCCCGCGCGTTGGTGCGACAAGTCCGGTCAGGATCTTGACGACTGTACTCTTGCCCGCTCCGTTTGGTCCCAAAAAACCAAAGGCCTCGCCCTTGTAGGTCACTAGGCTGAGATCGTCGACGGCGATGAGCTGTTGATAGACTTTCCTCAGCCCCTGAATCTCTATAATGGGTACCGGAACGCCCGCATTGCGTGACGCTTCTTCGCGCTGGAGCGGTCGGGGATTCCCCAACCGCTCGCTGCGTGTTTTATCTTCACTTTTCTGCATATTTTATCGCTTCCACACGCTTACCGTAAGGCGTTTGCCACGTTGATCAACTGGTTAGTGTCGGAGATTGTGCCTCCCAGCGCATAGATGATGCCTCCGGCCTGCCAGATCACCGCGCTCCCTGCCGGAAAGCTCTTGATCTGCTCAATCGAGGTGGTAATGCTGCTGGTAAGCAACAGACCAGCAGTGCCGTGAACCGCGACCGATTTTGCGGTCACTCCCGAGGGAATGGGCAGCGGCAATACTCCGCTCAGCAGGTTGATCTGTTTAAGCTGCGCGGCGACCTGCGGCGGCAGCCCAGGAAGCGCGATGACAAAGTTGCGTAGATCCTGGAGCGAGGCCTTGCCCGTGGCACTTACCACCGGACTCGGCATCTCAACTATCATGAATTGCTCCTGCGCCTTGCTGCTATAGTCTATCATTACTCCGGCGTTCACGTTGATTTCAAAGGTTGAGCTATCCAGATTGGCCGGAATGCTCACGTTGCGGTAACCATTCCTGGCTAAGTACGCCTGCGCCTTGCTGCTCTGAAAGGTAAAGGTGGCCTGCCCTTTGCCTGTGACGGCAAAGGTGGACGTGTTGGCTATGCCCTGGGGCAGCGTCCGAGGCAGCAGCAGGGGAAAGGTAACTGTATGCGCGGCCTGCGCCTCGGTCAGACCTTCATGGTCGGCCAGACTCCCCGCCTGGAATGTGACGCTGCCCAGGTCGTCGATGGTCGGGATAGAATGCGAGGAGAGCGTCTGGATATCTTGCTCGTTGATCTGTACTGGCTGGAACTGTTGGACGCGGAAGAGCGAGAATAGCTGGCTCGCGAAGACACCGCTGTTTGGAAAAACCAGTAGCGCGATCATGACTGCGACGAGCGCTGCAACCAGCCAGATGCGCCGCGTCCGGTACCATTTCTGCTTTGCGATCTGTCTGGCAGGCAAGACCTGCACCACGACTGGTCTGGCCGGGCGCAGCTTGCTGCGTGCCTGCTCACTCTCCAACGCTGCGTAAGTGCGGTCTACGCCCACGTTGCTTGTATTTTTACCTAGCGCCTGCACTGGTGCCTTCTCTGTCTCGATGATCTTTCCTCCCGCTAAAACGTCTAACAAGAATTGCTGAACCTGCGCAACTTCTGCGGCCTGCGCCTGCATCTGGTCCACTTGCTGATAGACCTCGTTGACTTCCATGAGCATACGGGCCAGGACCTGGTCCTGCTCGCCTTCCTCCAAAACAGCTACCAGCGTATCGATATCTCCATGTTCCATCGCACACATATAGCGATGCAAGACCTCCATACGCCGCTGCGTATCAGGCATGAGTTCCTCAGTCATTCATCTGCTCCTTTCCGCAGGTTCCCATCGTGTTCACGCCAGGCCAGCCGCAGCCGCTGCAAGGTGCGGTGCAGTCTAACACGCGCCGCGCCAGGTGTCACACCCAGCCGCTGCGCCAGGGCCTCACGCTCAAAGCCATAGAGAAACGCCAGTTGTAAAAGCTCACGATCCTCAGCCTCGACCAGTGAAAGCAACCACACCGCTTGCTCGTTTGCGACGACTTCTTGCTCTGGTCCAGCACAGCCGCCTTGTAAAAGCTGATCAAAGAGTTCGTCGTCGTGCAGAGGTTCTACCTCGGCTCTTGCGAACTCGCCGATCAACACTTCCCTCCGACTATGTTTCGCGAATTCGACTTTTTTGCGCTTGATAATATTGGCTCCTATGCCGAGCAACCAGGGCATTGGCTGGTACATAAGTTGAAAGCGGTCGGCGTGGTCAAGTGCCTCGATGACCACCTCCTGTAGCACTTCATCGGCGACTGCCGCTACATCCTCGCCCCTGGCCAGGCCCATCCGCCAGACGTAGGTGCGCAGGCTTGCGAGCAGGGCCGACGCGTTGGCCGCTATACACTCGATTATGCGTTGCTTGCCGGAGGGAACAGCCACAGGTGTGACTGAGGCCACGCTTCTATCTGGTTCCACCTGCAAATCCCTTCCGCCTCATTGAGACAGTGCTGTATGTGTTCCTTTGTGATGTCGCCGTCAATGTTCCTACTATCTTCTTCAACGTCAGGGGCAAATATGTTACAGCAAGCTCCCCTCCCACACCAACCAACGCTCCCCGCCTTCACAAGCGGGAGTCCAGAGGGCGGCCGCCCTTTGCCGGGGTTTGGGGTGTTTTACACGGGTAGGTTTTTTCTGGATGCTTCTCTCGGAGGTGGGGCGGTCCCGACCAAGAGTTTCGAGAAGGACGAGAAACCTGCCCGTGAAAAGTTTGGGGTGTCCTCAACAAATTTGTTCTTTTGTTGTGCATGTTTTGCCGCAGGCAAAACATACACAACAGGAATATGCTATTGGCACTTTGACGAATTTTATCCAGACCCCTATTGAGCCAGAGAAAAGTGTCGATACATAAAAGAGTAGGGACGCAAGGAGAGATCTGCAAGCCTCTCCACTCAAGCGCTTGAGCGCTATAACACTGCGTAAGCGTATACATCTTTTCTAGCGTGTTCCGCGTACTGCCAAACCAACCTCAGCGATCGAGAGAAGTACCACCAGCTCATTAGTCACATGTCGTCCAACGCCAGTGCCAGGATCAATATGTGGGTTCACACAACGAAGAGAGGCTCTGGCACGTGTCAGAGGAGAGCAAAAAGTCAGAGAGGAGAACTCGTTTTTGGAAACCACAACCTTGCTTGAAAACAGTAATCTGCTCGTCATCCAGACCATCGACGACCTGAAAGAGGTCGCGTGGGAGATGCCAGGTGTGTACGGCGAGTGGTCGGTCAAGGATACAATTGCCCATCTGGCCTCGTACGAGCGTGTGACTGTCGATGTGCTCAATACATTCCAGGGTCAGGAGATCAGTCCCGACGCACTGCGCTGGCTCTACCAGCGAACTGCCTTTGATCGGGATGAGGTCGCAGAGCGGCGCTATTGGACCGCTCAGCAGGTGGAAGACGAATACCAGGACCTTCAGGTCCAGGCAACGTCGCTCCTGGCGCTGCTGCCCGTTGAGACCATTCAGCGCCCCGGCACTCTGCCCTGGTATACCCCGGACGAGTCCCTGGCCGATTTTATTCGTGAGATCAGTGAACATATCCAGGAAGCCTGCACGCACATCACCCAATTCCGCCAGCGCGAAGATATCCAGGCGCTTTAAAGCTGGATGGAGAGAGAGCTTGCGCAATCCCACTTCCACCCGTCCAGGGTCTTACACAGGCTCTCCTCTCAGGTCAGCGGAGTAAAGTCCTGTCCTTTCCAGGGCTATTCAAAAGTCATCAGAAGCAGGAATGCAGAGAGCGGCCGCCCTTTGCCGGCACCCTGTCCGGGGGACAGGTAATCAGGGGTGTCCCCGAAAAACCTCTTTTTCCTCTTTTGCCCGCCGCCGCAGGCGGTAGGGCAGACTTTTGAATAACCTTTCCCTTCAGGCTTCTCCAATTTGCGAACATATGATATCCTGAATAAGACAATTTGGGGTAATTCTAGAGGTGTAGAGCAATGCTTATGAATCGTCAGTCGCTTTTCGATGGTCGCCAGGCTGCCCAGTATCTGGGGGTGAGTGTCAAAACGGTTCGTCGCTGGGCGCAAACCGGAAAGCTACAGGGCCAGAAAGTTGGGCCTCGCGGCGATTGGCGCTTTACAGAGCATGATCTGCTCGACATGCAGCACGCTCGTCGTGCTCTCTCGTCCACCGCGCTTGTACAGAATGGAAGTGATAAGTCTGTGCAAGAGATACATCTCATGTGTGATGTGCAAAGAAACACCGCTAGTGCGCTGAAGAGTGGTACCGCAGAAGCGTCCGCGCAGCGTCCGATCAACGAACGCCAGCGCCTTTACACCCTGTTTATGCAAGCGCCAGCGAGCATCGCGGTCCTCTCGGGTCCTACGCTGTGTTTTGAATTTGCCAATCCTTCCTACCGTCAACTTCTGGGCGTCGATCGTCCCATCGATGGTCAATCGTTGCTCGATGTCGCCCCGGATATAGAACCGGCTCTCCTGGCCATTGTGAAAAAGGTAGCCTTTGAAGGCGAGCGTTTCATCGCCAACGAGCTGCCTATCTTGCTGGATTGGGAGAAGAATGGCAGCCCGTACACAAAGTACTTTAACCTCGTCTACGAGCCGACCTTCGACGAACAGCAGAGGCCTGAGGGCATGATCGCCTTTGCCAACGAGGTCACTGAGCAAGTCAAAGCCAGGCAAAAGATTGAGGAGACGCAGCGCAAGCTGGAGGTGGCCCTCTCGGCCAGCGCGATCGCGACCTGGATATGGGATATTGCGAGCGATCGTCTGGTCATGGATGAGAAGTTCGCGGTCTTCTTTGGGGTGGAACCCGGATGCATCTCGCAGGGCTTACCGCTTGCCGACTCGTTCAAAGCTATTCATCCCGACGATCGTTTGCAGGTTGAACAGTTGATGGCTCGCTCGCTTGAAACTGGAGCACCGTATGAGACTGAATATCGCGTGATCGGCGTTGCTGCCCAGATGCGCTGGGTAGTTGCGCGAGGCAAGGTCAACTATGACAAAGATGGCAAGCCACAGAGTTTCTCGGGAGCGCTCGTTGATATCACCCAGCGCAAAAGTACCGAGGCCGCGCTCTTCGAGTCGGAGAAACGTCTGCGCCTTGCCACCGAAGCCGCAAACATGTACACCTGGGATGTCGATCTGCTCGGTCGGACTTTGCTCCACTCAGAGAATGCCGGGCATATAATTGGCTTTCCCCTCCCGGAGACATTGGCTGGATTCTGGGCGACGCTTCACCACGAAGACGTGGCGAAAGTCAAGCAAGCCTTCGCGCAGGTGGGCGCACACGGCGGAGAGTTTATGCTCGAATGCCGAATGGTCAACCCCTTTACGCACGAAGCCGTCTGGGTCTTTTCTGCTGCCGTCGCCATTATGGGAACATCGGGTTTGCCCGCACGCGTGGTTGGCATCACGCAGAATATCACCAGCCAGAAACAGGCCGCCGAGGCGCTCAAGCAGAGCGAAGAAAAATTTCGCACCCTGGCGAACAATATCTCCCAGCTCGCGTGGATGACCGACGCTGCTGGCCGCATCTTCTGGTATAATCAGCGCTGGTATGACTATACAGGCACAAATGCACAGGATATGGAGCGCGGCGGCTGGCAGCGACTACACCACCCCGACTATGTCAAGCAGACAGTCGAGAAGATGCGTGCCTGTTTTCAGAGCGGTGAAACGTGGGAAGATACCTTCCCGTTGCGCGGTCGCGATGGGACCTATCGCTGGTTCCTCTCGCACGCGGTGCCGATCCGCGACGAATATGGCGCGATCGTGCGCTGGTTTGGGACCAATACCGATGTCACCGAACAGAAGCAGCTTGAACAACAGAAAGACGATTTTATCGGCGTGGCCAGCCACGAGCTAAAGACGCCTGTCACCAGTTTAAAAGGCTACGCGCAGATCCTGGAGCGGCGCTTTCTGCAAGACGGCGATGCGCGTTCGGCCGACCTTTTACACAAAATGGGCGTGCAAATCAATAAGCTGGCGGGCCTGGTCGAGGACCTGCTCGATGTGACAAAGATCGAAAACGGGCAGATGGTCTTTCACTATTCCACTTTTGATCTTAATACGCTCATCGGGGAGATCGTGGAAGAGACCCAGCACGCCGCAACCCGGCATACGATTGTGCAAAACCTGGCGCAATCGGTCGCACTCCACGCGGACCGCGAGCGCATCGGCCAGGTGTTGACCAACTTGCTAACCAACGCCATCAAATATGCGCCTCGGACCGAAACAGTTCTCGTCAAAACGCAGTTGACAGCAGAGGCAATCATTACCTCGGTGCAAGACTTCGGCATCGGCATCTCTAAAGAGAAACTGCCCCATCTCTTTAAACGCTTCTACCGCGTCGAAGGCGAAAGCCAGCGCACCTACCCCGGACTTGGTCTGGGCCTGTATATCTCCGCAGAATGCATCAAACGCCACCAGGGCAAGATCTGGGTTGAAAGTCAAGAGGGCCAGGGGACAACTGTCTGCTTTTCGCTCGCCTTGCCACAGGTGCAAGGCGAGCAAAAGGCAGACAGTACGTGAAGCGCAGGGCCAGCCCTCTATTGACGAGTAATCGCTCCCTTTCAATTCACTCTGCCTGCTTGCGCGTAGCTCCGCGCCGACCAATCCCCAGTAGGGAGCCGGCACTGCCAATGCAGAGGATGCTTCCCACACTGCCAATACTGAGAATACTTCCCGTACTGCCAATGCTGAGAATACTCCCGTACTGCCAATACTGAGAATACTCCCGGCGCTGAAGAGGCTCAATAAGCATAAGAAGCTTGCCGGGCTGCATACGCTTTTATAGGACCAGCTTTGTTGTGATTTCATACGATCAGTATACTTCATCTGTATGTGCATAGGTATTCGTTGGCAATGGTAGTCCAGGGCTATGTAATGCTCGGCGTGTGGCCCGATCGCAAGCCTCTGGCTTGCGGAGCATAAAATAGCCCTGAATGGTAGTCCAGGGCCAGACTTCTCGGCAAAGACAGGGCCTGCTAGAGATGTTTTTTTGCAGTGCATTGAGGATGACAGATAGACCTTACGCTACGGCGTAGTCGTCCCTGTCGTTGCCCAGCACGCGGCGTAAGATCATTTCCTGCCACCACTCCTCAAGGCCTGGACACGAGGCGAGTTCGCGGGCCAGCGCGATATCCTTGTTATGACCGTGAACAAAGTCATTGATCAGCGCCATAGTCCAGCGTGGATATGGCTGTTCGACGAGCAGGACGGGCATATCTGGCTCGATCAGACCTTCGTGAAGGACACTGCAATACCAGCCAGTGCGTCCGGTCGCGGCCACGCGCTTCGTCAGGTCTGCGACATCCCAGCGCCGGGCAATTTTCCAGCAGGGATAGCGCGGTCCAGTGACCTGAATGCGTGCCTCACCGATAGCGTAGATATCGGCGACGCAGGCCGTCTGTTCGCTCATGCCAGCGAGAGTGAAATTCTCGCCAAGGCCGCCAGGACCAATCTCTGGCAGGTTTAGCTCCTCTTGCCAGAGGGGATAGTGCGCCCCGGCATAGAGCAAGACAGCCTGGCCGGGCTGGCCGTGATTTTTTGTATCGGCCTGGGCGTTGCCTTCCAGATGCGTCGTGTAGAGCCAGCGTGGCTGTGTGCTCGGTGCGCGGAAAAATGATGTATCCCAGCGCCGTTCCATGCTTGCCCGTGACCCCTCGATACCATATTTCTGGGGCGTTCCTACCTGGATTGATTGAAGTGTAGCAACCTGTAGCATCGCTTCTGCCTTTCTGACTTTTCACACTTTTTCGTGGGAGCAGGTAATATGCTCACTATGAATGAGTATGGGAAAAGTATAGTAGAGAAACTGTGTGGATACAAGGCACCAGAGATTCTTATCTTTTGGGACGGGGGTAATTATCGGTAATTACCGGTAATTATTCTATTGCCAGAGCTATATATCCGACCTCAAGCTTTCATCTGCGTGGTTCCTTTACAGGTAGGTTTTAACTCTTCCTTGTTCGAAAAGTGAAACTGCCCACCCCCTTGAAGCAGGTACTTCGTGCTTCGCCGCAGATCAAGCACCCCTTAAAAAAGGATTGGGTTGCAAGCCAGAGGCCTGTGGGGGCATGAAATAGCTCTAGCACAGTCTTGACGCCCCTTGACAAATCGCTATTTATCGGTAATATTGATAGCACAAATCCGATAAAAGGATGCATATTTTCCGACCATGAAACAACCTTTGGCCAAGCGCAGTACTATCGCGGAGATTGCTGCAAAAGCAGGAGTATCTGTTCCTACCGTCTCGCGTGTTTTGCATCGTCGTCCAGATGTTGCGCCTGCAACGCGTCAACACGTTGAGCAAGTGATCAAGGAGAGCGGTTTTGTTCTTAGCCGGACAAAGCAGCCCGTGCAGAGTGGTGGCATCGTTGACATGCTCGTACCAGGGTTGGACGCTATGTACTCGGTCGAGATCATGCGTGGCGTCGAAGAGGTGCTCTCGCGTACAGCCTTTCGTTTAGGGGTGTCGGCTTCGCACGATTCCCTGCAATTCCAGCAGCGCTGGATTGCCAAAATCTTTAATGGGTCGACCAGGGGAGCTATCCTTGTGCTTGCTTTCAGCCAATTAGAGCATTTTGATCTACTGCGTAGCCATAGTATCCCTTTCGTGGTTGTAGATCAGCGTGGAAACCTGGCGTCTGATATTCCTTCGGTTGGAGCTACGAACTGGCTTGGCGCACGCCTCGCCATTGAGCATCTGCTCGGGCTTGGACACAAGCGGATCGCGATCATTGCTGGTCAGGAGACGCATCGTTGTAGTCTTGATCGTATCGCGGGCTATCGCGTGGCGTTGGCGGATGCGGGCCTCCCCCTTGATCCCGCTCTTATACGCCCTGGGGCCTTCATTCCCGAGACGGGCTATGAGCAGACCACCAGGCTCCTGGATCTCCCGGAGCCTCCTACGGCTATTTTTGCCGGGTGCGATGCTCAGGCGATGGGTGTGTATAGCGCACTACGTGCTCGTGGTTTGCATATCCCTGGCGATGTCAGCGTTGTCGGTTTCGATGATATTCCGCTTGCGCCACTAGTTACGCCTGCCCTGACAACAGTGCGTCAGCCGCTCATGGAGATGGGCAGGGTTGCGACGACGATGCTGCTTCGCCTCATTGCGGGCGAACCGCTTGATAGCATGCGCGTCGAGTTGACTACCAGTTTGATCGAACGCGATTCCTGTGCTCCAGTGCGCTCGCCCGTATAGCGTCAATCAAGGAGCATTCTCTTTCAGCGGTGTAATTGAAAGGAGCAAGCTCGGAAGCATAGCAAAGGCAATCTATGATATCTTTAAGCAGTACAACCTGAACCCGCCGCAGACCTGGGATGAACTGCTCAGTATTGTCACTACCCTGAACAAGCATAGTATCATTCCCATTGCACTCGCAGGTGGGAGTCAGTGGCCGTACCTGATGTACGCCGAATACCTGGTCGACAGAATTGGCGGACCGGATGCCTTCAGCTCTGTCCTTACCAATCAGGTCGGTGCCTGGTCGCAGGATGCATTCATCAAAGCGAATACAATGGTGCAGCAGTTAGTGAGCATGAATGCCTTTGGGGCCAACTTTGCCTCGGTCAGCGCCGATACCAACCAGGATGCTGCTTTACTCTATACTGGCAAAGCTGCGATGATGCTCCAGGGGAGTTGGAATTTCCCAGTTGTGCAGACGAACAGTCCCACCTTTGTACAGAGTGGGAAACTTGGTTGGTTCCCGTTCCCCAGTGTTGATGGCGGTAAGGGCGATCCCACCAACGTCTATGGCAATCCGTGTAATTTCTATTCAGTCACGAGTACCGCCAAATCCACCCAGGATTGTGTGACCTACCTCAAAGACGCCGTCCTGGCCGACGAGGAAGTCAAACAGTTTATTACCGTGGGTGATGTTCCTCCTGTACTGGGCATTGATGCACAGCTCGCTGGTTCGCCGAATGGTGAATGGTTGGACTACAACTATAAGGCAGCGGTGAACGCGGCCCACTTCCAACTCTCCTGGGACCAGGCAATGTTACCCTCGCCCGCACAGTCAGTGCTCACCAATCTGAGTCAGGTCTTTCTGAAGCAGATCACACCTCAACAGTTTTCAGACAATATGAATAAGACCTTCCCTGCGTCGTAAACGCGTTAAGGTAGAACATTTTATCGTCTGAGGAAGACTCTATTGCGCGTATCCTTTGCTGGCAAAAGGAAGGATACGCGAAAATATTGCTAGGAGAGCACTATGAGCGTGTTGATAAAGCAAGCGAAAGCCTCGACCGTGGCCCGTGCGTCACGCTAGGCAAACTGGGTGTCGGTACTCTGGTCGCTACCAGCGCTGGCATTCTACCTCCTCTTTGCGATCATTCCGATGTTTATCGCTCTATACCTGAGTTTTACCAGTTGGAATGGTGTTTCACTCAATGTTATATGGGTGGGTTTGAAAAACTGGATTACCCTTTTT
Source organism: Ktedonobacteraceae bacterium (assembly GCA_034437695.1). GTDB lineage: Bacteria > Chloroflexota > Ktedonobacteria > Ktedonobacterales > Ktedonobacteraceae > Paraktedonobacter. The sequence continues at coordinate 10,034 of DAOTTJ010000382.1, read as the reverse complement.
TCGGATGGCGTTACCGGCAATGCATTGCTGCTGACCATTGAGGTGATGATCATTAGCTGGGTCGTTCAGACCCCGATAAGTATACTACTTGGCGTCTTTATGGCCGGAACGCAGCGCTATCGCCTGGTCTTCAGCGTCGTCTCCTTTATTCCCCTGCTCTTTTCAGCGGTCGCTATCGGTCTCACCTGGACGTCGCTACTCGATCCAAACTGTGGCTTGATCGATACACTGCTCAAGATGATAGGTCTCTCGGCCCTTGCGCAGGGCTGGCTGGGCAATCCCAACCTGGCGTTTTTCGTCGTAATGGCCATCATCTGCTGGGAGTTTATTCCATTCCACTCCTTGCTCTACCTGGGTGGCGTGCGTCAGATCCCGAAAGAGCTGTATGAAGCGGCGACCATCGACGGGGCCGGACGCTTTCAGGCCTTCACCTCTATTACCTTACCTCAGCTTAGATATACAGTGATTACCTCTACCACGCTCATTTTTACAGGCTCTCTGACGTACTTTGATCTTTTCTGGGTGACAACTGGCGGTGGACCCGGCTATGCTACTCGCGTGCTTCCGCTTCAGATGTATATCACAGCCTTCCCTGATGAATCGGTGGGCTATGGAAGCGTACTGGCGGTTGTTCTGGCTCTTTTCGGAATCGCCCTCTCGTTCGCGTTTCTGCGTTTCACCGGCTTCACAAAGATGTCGAGCCAGCTTGAAGGCTTGAAGTACCAGTACAAACGCTATGGTAGAAAGCAAAGGTCATTTATGGATGTAGATATGTATCTTCAGACCCTGACAGACGAGCAACGAAGCTCCGGCAAGCAACGCAAAGTCCGGTTGCACCTCTGGGAGGTTGTGCCGGTTGTTTTGGGGACAATCTGGCTGATTCTCACCTTTTATCCTGTGCTCTATATGCTCATGACCAGTCTGCGTCCGCTGGCTGACTACTTTACCGATATTCCCTGGTTGCCGCCATCGCAGCCTACGTTAGGCAATTATAGCGAGGTTCTGTCCAACAGTTTTGGACTCTACTTCGCAAATACGGTCTTTGTGACGGTGATAAGTGTCTTCCTGGTCGTGACTGTTTCGATCTTTAGCGCCTATTCGATCTCGAAGATCAATAATCGTTTTACTCAGTTGATCTTCAGGCTCTTTCTCGTCGGACTGGCGATCCCTCTCCAGGCCACAATTATTCCGATCTACGTGATGATTAGCAACATGCACCTGTACGATACGCTCTTCGCGCTGATTTTGCCGAACGTAGCCTTTGGCATTCCACTCTCGCTGCTGGTGCTTGTGACCTACATCCGAGATATCCCCAAGGAACTGCACGAGTCGATGATTCTGGACGGAGCGGGGCATTTTCGTATTTTGCGCAGTCTGGTGCTCCCGTTATCGCGCCCGGCAGTAGTCACCGTCGTGATTTATGAGACGATCCAGATCTGGAATAGCTTTCTTTTCCCTCTGGTGTTGACCCAAAGTACAGAAGTGCGCGTCCTTCCCCTGGCTTTATGGAGTTTTCAGGGTGAATATACTACCAACGTTCCGGCAATTATGTCGGCAGTCTTTCTTTCAGCTGCGCCGATCATTCTCCTCTATATCGTGGGGAGACGGCAACTGCTTGGTGGCCTGGTCGCGGGTTTCAGCAAGTAGTTTACCAGTGCCGATACTCTTTGCTCGCATCGCTAAAAGATAGAAAGAAGAGAACCTAAAACGCATGGCCACTACTGCATCTTATCGTGACTCACGTGCCTCTATCGATGACCGGGTTGAAAGCCTGCTTGCTCTGATGGATCTAGACGAGAAGCTTGCGCAGCTTGGCTGTTACTGGAGTACGGCATTTATCAGCACAGGAACCTTCGATCCTGAAATCGTGGCTGAGAAGATACCCCACGGCATCGGGCAGGTAACGCGGATTGGAGCCTCGACGGGCTTGCACCCGCGTGAAAGTGCTGCGTTCATGAATGCGCTGCAAAAGATTGCCATCGAGCGAACGCGGTTGGGTATTCCTCTGATCGTCCACGAAGAATCGACAGGTGGGTTCTGTCATCGCGATGCGACGACTTTTCCGCAGGGCATTGCTCTAGCTGCGACCTGGCACCCTAAACTCGTCAGGCAGGTCGCGGGAGTGATTCGTGAGCAGATGCTGGCGGTTGGTGCCAGGCACGCGCTTGCGCCGGTCCTCGATGTTGCCCGTGATCCGCGCTGGGGGCGTGTGGAAGAGACGTACGGAGAAGATCCGGTGCTGATTGGCACGATTGGGACCGCGTATGTGCAGGGCTTGCAGAGTGACGACCTGGCGCACGGAGTAGCTGCGACCGGCAAGCATTTTCTCGGTTACGCTATGGCGGAGGGTGGACGCAACTGGGGACCCGTGCAACTGGGCGCACGCGAGCTGCGCGAGGTCTATGCCGAACCCTTTGCCGCTGTGATCAGAGACGCCGGGCTGGCGACGATTATGAACTCGTACTCCTCGGTCGACGGTCTGCCCTGCGCGGGCAGTCACGCTATCCTGACCGATCTCTTGCGTGGCGAGCTTGGGTTTCAGGGGACCGTGGTTGCCGACTACGCCTCGGTTGTCATGCTCAAGGAGCACCACCGGGTCGCAGCGACTCCCGGCGAGGCTGCGTGCCAGGCTTTGCAGGCGGGCCTGGATATGGAGCTGCCTTCGATCGATTGCTACGGAGAGCCGCTGAAAGCTGAGATTGAGGCTGGACACCTGGCGCTGGAGGTCATCGATACCGCCGTGCGGCGCGTGCTACGTCTCAAGTTCCAGCTTGGTCTTTTTGAAGTTCCCTACGTTGACGAAGAGGCCGCTAGCGCGGTCTTTCAAACCCCTGCGCAGCGCGAACTTGCTCGCAAAGTGGTGGCTGAAGCGACCATTTTGCTCAAGAATGACGGTGTGTTGCCACTTGCACCGTCAGTCAAGCGTCTCGCGGTCATTGGACCAGGCGCAGACGACAGGCGGCTCTTGCAGGGCGACTACCACTACCCGGCTCATCTGGAGATAATCTATGAGTCTGAAGCGAAGGTTGATATCAGTGGACTCAACATTCCGCAGGCCAGTGGAGAGTACGCGCCGGGTCCGTTCTATACCCAGCATGTCACGCCTCTGGCGGGTTTGCGAACTGCGCTGGGGCAGAATACAGAGATACACTACGCAAAGGGCTGTGAAGTGCTGGGCGACGACCGTTCAGGGTTTGCGGAAGCAGTCCAGGCGGTTCGCGAGGCCGACGTTGCTGTCGTGATAGTCGCGGGAAAAAGCGGTCTTCAGCGTCCGGTCACGGTTGGTGAGGCGAATGACGCGACCAATCTTGACCTCACTAGCGTGCAGCCAGAACTGCTTGCGGCCCTGGCCGGCAATGGAACGCCTCTGGTCGTGGTCGTGCTCAGTGGACGCGTTCACACCCTTGCTGCGGTTGCCAAGCAGGCCAATGCCTTGCTCCAGCTCTTTCCTGCGGGTGAAGAGGGCGGCAATGGTCTGGCCGATGTCTTGACCGGCAAAGTGAATGCGAGCGGGCGTCTGCCTGTCAGCCTGCCACGTGTAGTTGGGCAGGTGCCGACCTTTCTGGGGACCCGTGCCGGGGGAGATCGGGCGATGTTCTTTGATGGATACGTCGACGCACCGACCTCGCCGCTCTTTGCCTTTGGTCACGGACTGAGCTACACCAACTTTGCTTATAGTCAGTCTTCCGTTCAGGCCGAGCAAGTTGCCGAGCCTATCGTAGTCACCCTGAGCGTCGGCAACACAGGTGAGCGTGAGGGCGACGAGATTGTTCAGCTCTACTGTCGTGACCTGGTCGCTTCGGTGGCGCGGGCCAATTATATCCTGCTTGGCTTTGCCCGTGTCGCGCTTGCGCCGGGTGAGACGCGCCGGGTCAGGTTCACGGTTCATCCGTCGCGGCTGGCTTTCTACGATCCTGCCATGCGTTTCGTCACCGAGCCAGGAGAGTTTTACCTGGCTGTGGGAGCCTCTTCGTCCGATATACGGGCGGAGCAGACGATTACGCTTGCCGGTGAGACCGTTGTCTACCAGCAACGTGAAGTTGTCAGCACCGCTGTAGAGGTCCTCTAAGTAATATGATATGAGTCATCCCTGATGATCGGGCAAGCTTGCCCCACCCAAGAGAAGAAGGTGCAGGAAGGAGCTTTCCAGGCGCAACCTGCGCCTGAAAAGCTCCTTCCTGCGCGGTGGGGTTTGGGCTTCGCTGGAGCGAAGTATTCAGCGAAAAACCTACCTGTGCCGACCGACCCGATAGCAAGGTCTCGCAAGGTGTGCTCGATGCATTCTGGCTCTGGTCGATGTAGGTTGGCCTCAAAGCAGCGCTCGATTGTGTCAAGGCCTTCTCTGAGACCGACATGACGGAAGACCTCAAGAAGTTTGATATTCCGACATTGATTATCCACGGTGACGACGACCAGATCGTGCCAATTGGCGGTTCGGCCTATCTTTCTTCGAAGCTTGTCAAAGGGGCGGAACTGAAGATAAGGGGGCGAGTCGCGGGCTGACCAGCACCCACAAGGATCAGTTCAATGCCGACCTATTGGATTTTCTGCAATCCTGATCGACTGTCACCTTCAAGGTTTGCCCTCCCCTGATCATCAGGTGGAAGCGCCTCACTCCAGAGAGTAGAAGGTGCTTTGCAGGTGCACGTTTGCGTTTGTCAAGCACCTCTTTCTTTCTGCACTTGAAATCTATGCTTCATTGAGCCGAAGACCTACCCGCGTATAAGATTGTGCTAGAGATGGTACAGGCGCTCAGGGTGGCTATTTCACTGCCCAGAGTTTGATAGTTTTATCGGCGCTGCCGCTAGCGAGGAGCTGGCTGTCGGGACTCCACGCCACACGATATACGGTGTTCAGGTGGCCGGTGAAGGTGCGCAGCAGTTGACCGCTCTGCGCGTGCCAGAGCTTGATAGTCTTATCGGCGCTGCCGCTGGCGATAATCTGACCATCGGGATTCCACGCCACGCTGGTCACGACGCCGGTATGGCCAGTAAGTGTGTGGAGAAGCTGGCCGCTCTGCGCGTGCCAGAGTTTGAGCGTTTTATCGGCGCTGCCACTGGCGAGGGTCTGGCCATCGGGACTCCACGCCACGCTCCACAGTGCATCCTTGTGGTCGGCCAGGATCAGCTGGCCAGCATTGACATACCAGAGCTTGATTGTCCCACTGATACTGCCACTGGCCAGTGCCAGCCCGTCGGGACTCCACGCGACACTCCCGACGTAGCTTGTATGTTCCTGGAGGGTGCGGATCAGTTCTCCTGAAAGCGCATTCCAGAGCTTGATTGCTCCCCCGATACTGCCGCTGGTCAGGACCAGGCCATCCGATCGCCAGGTTACACTGGTTACGGCGTCCTTATGACCGGTCTGGCCTTTGAGGGTAAGCACGGCCTGTCCGGTCTGGATATTCCAGAGTTTGATCGTCTTGTCGTAGCTGCTGCTGGCCAGGATTTGTCCATTGGGACTCCATGCGACGCCGGTAATCGTCCCTTTATGAGCTGTCTGGCTGGAGAAGGTGCGGAGCAGTTGCCCGGTCTGGGTGTGCCAGAGCTTGACCAGCAGATTTTTATTGCCGCTGACACTGGTGAGGGTCAGCCCATCGGCTCTGAAGGCGACGCTATAGACATCGTTGGTATGGCCGGTGAGCGTGAAAAGTGCTTCTTTGGGTCGCGGCATAGGTACCGAGATGTGTAGCCCTCCGGTGTTTGTGGTGGGTTGGTGCTGAGGAACCGGGCGGAATAGCCCTGGTGTAGAGGCATTGGTCGTAGATACCAGAGGGGCGGTCAACTGTGTGATTGCGCTGGCGATGTCGTTTGCGACGTGATAGAAGGCTTTATCCTGGATATGCCAATCCGGGTTGGTGACCGCTTTGCCATCGATGGGTAAGGTTTGTAGCGTGTCGGCCAGTTCGCCGTGCCAGTACACGGGACGCAGCATGATCGGAATAACTGTCGCCTCCCCGCGTCGGTGGCGCTCTAAGGCTCGTTTCACCTCCTTGCCATAGAAATAGTCGGAATCTATAAAATCGGGACTTATCAGCAGCAAAATAATCTGAGCTGTGTCTAGCTTCTTCTTGCTCTCTGCCTCGTGTTCTGCGCTGGTGGCGTGGATCTCGCGTTCGTACCAGAACTCAACGAGTTTCTGACGTTGGAGAGGGCGCAGGTGAGTCTTGAGTTGATTGAGCAGCGCTTCGTCTGTATGGGAATAACAGAAAAAAATGGTAGTTGGCAGAGACGGTCCATTGCCAGAGGTAAAGATCTCGCTATTCGGGGAGGATCTGTCGACTGCGCTGATCCCGCTCTCGATAGAGAGAGAAACCGTGTCGGGTGCTGAGAGGCGTTGCGTTTTTGCCCCCCAAAGTCTGATCGTAGAGTCGGCGCTGCCGCTGGCGAGGGTAAGACCATCGTTGCTCCATGCCACGCTGAACACTGCGCCGGTATGGCCGGAGAGGTCACCCAGCGGCTGAGCGGTGCGTGCGTGCCAGAGCTTAATCATCTTATTGTCGCTGGCGCTGGTCAGCAGCAGGCCATCGGCGTGCCATGCGACGCTGTGAACCGTATCTTTGTGGCCGGTGAGAGTATGGCGGATCTGGCCGGTCTGGCCATTCCACACCCTGACGGTATAATCGGCGCTGCCACTGGCCAGCGTCAACTTGTCGGAACTCCATGCAATGCTATGCACCGTATCTGTATGTTCCTGGAGAGTCTGGCGGAGCTGACCAGTCGGGGCATGCCAGAGTTTGATAGTCTTATCGGCACTGCCGCTGGCGAGGGTCAGGCCGTCGGGACTCCACGCCACGCACTGCACATAATTGGTGTGATCTTTAAGCGTAAGGATAGTCTGGCCGGTCTGGGTATTCCAGAGTCTGATTGTCGTATCTCCGCTGCCGCTGGCGAGGGTCAGGCCGTCGGGACTCCAGGCGATGCTGTGAACTATCCTGGTATGGCCAGTCAGCGTGTGGAGGGTCTGGCCGGTCTGGACGTTCCAGAGTTTGATAGTCTTATCGGCACTGCCGCTGGCGAGGGTAAGGCCGTCGGGACTCCACGCCACGCAGAAGACCGCGCTCGCATGACCTGAAAAGGTGCGCAGAGATTGCCCGGTTCGGGCCTGCCAGAGTTTGAGCATGTGGTCGGAACTGCCACTAGCGAGTGTTTGACCATCGCCGCTCCACGCCATGCTCCGCACCAGGCCCGTGTGACCTCTAAGCACGCGGAGCGTCTCGATGTTCTCGGGTACGCTGGTGAGTGCGGAAGGTAGACCCAGGGTGGCCAGGATCTCCTGGAAGGCGGCCTCGTAGGTTCTGGGTGGGAGGAAAGTGATGGAGTGGAGACTCGCCAGGTCCGGGCGTATCTCACAGGACTGATAGAGGAGTGGAATAATCTGCATACTGCGCTCGGGATCGAGTTGCTTCTGCCGCTGCCATGCGCTATCGATCTCATCGTTAATCCAGTCAGAGGCCATTGCGTTCGGCGAGAGGATCACAATAAAAATAGTGCTAGCCTGCAACTCTTGTTCAATCTGGGGCCACCAATCCTCGCCGCTGTAGACTCCTCCGTGTTCGTCGTACCAGACGGCATCGTTCTCTCCCAGGACCAGGCGCAGATCATCGACGAGCCGGGTGCAGAAGTCGTGATCTACGCTGCTATGGCTGAGAAAAATGCGATGGTGTAGGGTAGGCATGGATCATGCTCTCCTCATGGGATTGATCTAAGTACAATCACATTCCTTATGTGGGATAAAACACCTTGTGTGAGCACAATATCCTGTCGTCTCTCCTTGCTTGTACTCAGGTGTAAGATGCATCGTGTGCCTGCCAAAAACGTTATCTTCCGTTATCCTCCAAAGTAGAGAGAAAATTCAACCGGTGCCGGACATAGGCGGACCAGGTCGGCCTGTTCGCGTTTGATCTCGATATACTTCTTAATCAGGTCGGAGGTAAAAACATCTCCCACCAGGAGAAAATCAGAGTCTTTTTCAAGCGCACTCAACGACTCTTCCAGGGAGCGAGGGACTGAACCCAGGTTCTCGTCATCCTTATAAAAGTTACGGTCGTCTGGACCAAATCCTTCTGGTTCAGGATCTATCTTTTGCGCAATGCCGTCCAGACCAGCGAGCAGGAGGGCGGAGAAGAGAAGATAGGGGTTGGCCGTGGGATCGGGCGGGCGGAATTCGATGCGTTTGGCTTCGGGATTGGTAGTCAGAGGGATACGTATCGCGGCGCTGCGATTGCCTTTTGAGAAGACGAGATTGACCGGAGCCTCAAAGCCTGGTACCAGGCGCTTATAACTGTTGGTCGTGGGCGCTGCGATCGCCAGGATCGCAGGTGTATGTTTGAGCACGCCTCCGATGTAGTATCGCGCCAGCCGTGAGATGCCCGCGTACTCGTCGCTTGCATCGTAGAAGAGAGGCTGCCCGCGTTTCCACAGACTTTGATGCGTGTGCATCCCGGAACCGTTGTCGCCCAGAACCGGCTTGGGCATGAATGTCACCGTTTTGCCATGCTGGCGAGCTATATTTTTGGTGACATATTTGTAGAGGAGCAGTCTATCGGCAGTCTCGAGCAGCGAGCCATAGTGGATGCGGATCTCGGTTTGACCAGGAGCGCCCACTTCGTGATGGTGGCCCTCGACGGGGATGCCGAGCTTTTTCAGATGCAGCATCATCTCGGTGCGGAGGTTCTGATAGGTATCGTCGGGGGGAACCGGGAAATAGCCGCTTCGCTGCTGCATAAAGTGTCCCAGATTGGGTTTATCGGCACGCCCCCGACTGTTCCAATGAGCCTCGACCGAATCGACCTCAGCGTATTGCAAGTTATCGGTTGAAGCGTAGCGCACGGAATCAAAAATATAGAACTCCGCTTCTGGTCCGAAGTAGGCAGTATCGGCGATAGGGGTACGGCGTAGATAGCTCTCGGCCTTCTGAGCGACATAGCGAGGATCGCGGGTGTACGGTCTTTTCGTGATGGGGTCAAAAATATTGCAGATAAGACTCAATGTAGTGGGAGACATAAATGGATCGATAAAGGCTGTGTTCGCATCGGGTTTCAACAGCATATCGCTTTCATTCACCTCCTGGAACCCGCGGATGCTCGACCCATCGAAGCCTATGCCCTCCTCGAACAGCCTTTCAGTCAGGAGGTTGGCGGGAATGCTCAGGTGTTGCCAGGTACCTGGAAGGTCGACAAATTTAAAATCTACAACCTCGACCGCACGTTCCTTCATTTGTTTTAAAATATCCACAGGAGTTAACATCTCTTCTCCTTTCCACCATATAAAGATGCATGGTCAGGAACCATGCAAAATGAGAAGACAGGCGAGACAGATAGCTGCAAGCTGGCGGCAAGTCTAGAGATAGATACAGGTATGAGATCTATTCGTGGTCTCTCCGTTTGCTGTAACGCATTTTTAGCATTAAGAGGTGCCAGCGTGTTCCCAGGCGGCGGAATGGATTGCCGGGCATGCGTGTCACATTGTTGTACTTTTTAGTTGCCGGGCGACGTGTTCTGGTGATAAAAGGCGAGACTGCCACGCAAACTAAGCAGATCATGCCGATCACCGCCAGGACGCCTGTGATGAGATTACCGCCATCGGCGTGCTGTGCATACGCCCAGCCACCGCCTACCAATGCGGTGGTGCAGGCAATGACCAGGCACCATTCTGAAAAAGTGAGCCGAATGACAGGCAGCGTATGGCGTGCGCCCACATAGGGGCGTTCGCGTACAGCTCCTTTGCGTCCCACGCCTGCTTTGGGATCGCTACGCTCTAGATTGCGCAATATTTCTTCTATTTCCCGCTCGTACTTATTTGGCATACCTGTTCTCTTCCTTGAACTCTCGCCTGAACGCTCTTTGTTGTAATGATACCAATTTCTTATCGCAGAGACAAGTGTTTCCACTCTCAATTTTAGTATACGACATGATAGATTGATTATTCTCGCCTAAGCCGGGCGGGTTTGCGCGAGATAGGCGGCGCAGAGGTGGCTACCAGTCTCTAAAGGTTGCATATGTAGCAATGGGTTTTTCCTTAGCGCTGACTTTT
>DAOTTJ010000381.1:0-7353 GCA_034437695.1 Ktedonobacteraceae bacterium | reverse complement strand
GTTACGCGGGATAGTGCATGGCTACCCCGTATCTTGCTCCTCATGTCTGTAGCTGTCTGTAGGGTTCTCTATGAAATGAGCAGCTTAACTAGTTTAACATGTTCTACAGGCGTGGTCAATATTTTTCCTACCCAAAAGCGGGGTTTCTCAAAAGTCTTTTCTTCCTCACCCACCTGCCCTTTTAGACAGAGGTCAAGTCAATCCCAACGCCTGATTTGACCTCTATATTGATTGTGAATAGAATCTACGCGATCAATCTGATGTCCCCGTCTGGCGAGGGTGCTAATCTCGCCATGCTTGATGGCGCGGAACTGGCGGAAGCCCTCCTTGCTCACCCGGACGACGTGGAAACCGCTCTTGCATCCTATGAAGCAACATCCTTCCCTCGCAGTGAAGCCGCTGCTGCTGAAGCCACCAACATACTGAGCATCATGTTCCGCCCCGATGGATCTCAAAGCATGCTCGATCTGCTGTTAGCATACGGAAGCACCGAGCCATACTGACGCTAGTGCTCCTGAAACGCATTGTTACAGGCGCAACAGTCCGCGTTCCGCGTACGGCTCGCTGGCAACAGGCATCTCCATGCCGATGCTCATGGCTTGTGTTACGTGCTCAAGCGTGGATCTTGTGCACTTTTGGTGCTCAGATCATATATGCCAGGTCTACTTTCGTGCTATTAAGGCCAGACATACCCCGACTTCCAGGCGGTCGCGGCAAGAAGCGGTCTGAAGGCAAAGAGCAGCAAGCGAATAGCACCAGAATCGCCGGAGAGCCAAATTTAGGTACAATCTATCGGATATGTATCACAACTGACACTACATCAGCCCAGGACGACGAACCATACTCAGATCGGCAGGCGCAAGCGTCAGAGGAACAGAACCGGCAGTGCTTGAGGTCTTGTTCAATGAATGCTGGATCTGCTGAATGGCCGCGGCATTGCACACACTGCCGGGCTGCTGATTGGTCAGCGTACAGATAGCGGCGGTCATATAGTTCGCGGTTCCGAGAACCGCCTGGGCGATCGGCGACTTCGTATTATTTAGCGCACTGGCGATCATCTGCCAGGAGTACGCATTGCTCGAACTGTCGAGCAAGATGGTCGGGCTATAGCTGGCTCCCACCAGGATATACTGATTGTTTATATCGGCAAATGGGAAACTGCCGCCGCCATCGTATTGGGTAAAAATCTTCTGCTGGTCGGCTGACATTTTCTGTAGCTGGACATAGGCCTGCTGGGTATTGTCAAGCCCGTTGCCGTAGACCTCAACCGGACTAAAGTCCACATACTGGCTGGTATAGCTGCTGCCATAGAAACTGAATGTCGAAATATTGTCCTCGTACGACTGCATCTGACTAAGTTTACTAAAGGTGCCAAAGCGGCTCAAGGCATTGATGATAGCCCAGCGCTGAGCAGCACAATATGGACAATATTCGCCCCCGACGTATAGTACCTCGGGATAGCCATGAGGACCCTTCAGCGCGGGCTGACCACTCATCACTTGAAAGGGGTTCTTGACTCCCCCGGTGCCAATGGCTTCCCAGGTAGACGACTTGACGCCAGTGAGTTGCTGGACTACAGCCGTATTGGCTGCGGTGGGTTTGAGCAATGAATTGGTGTTGGTTGTCTGCGTGGCTGGTTGATGCGAGACAAACACAAATGCAGCCACAATTAAGACTAAGAGCGCCGAAACGCCGAGGATCATGTAAAGTCCACTGCGGTCTTTCCTGCGCTTTGGCGCGACTTTGGCTGCTCCTCTATTTGTATTGGTAGTAACACGCGTTTCTTCACGGCGCTGACGCTGTTGACGCTCCTGCGCACGGCGCTGCGCTGCCGAACCCGATTGTTTTGATTTTGCCATAACTGCCACTCATCGTCCTTTGTAGTTAAAGAAAATTTGCCTTCTATTGTATCATAATGTACGCGGGGTAGATTTCGTTGTGTGTTATTCAATCAGGGCTTTCCAGTCTTGTTCAAGCCTGCGGCTTGCGCTCTCCATAGTGCTCTGTCACGCTTCCTCTGATGCGTCACCTGCGACGACGCGGAGGGAGAAGAAAACTGGGGCTGTGTCCTAGTCCCCAGTCAAGGGGTTGCACCCCTTGCATCCCTGCTGGTCGCCCCACCCATAAGCATGAAGGTAGCAGAGAGCATCTCTCTGCACTCCTGTTTTGCCTGTTTTACCTCCGGCAAAACAAAAGAAAAAGGTTGTTGGGACACCCCAGATTACCTGTCCCCCGGACAGTGTGCCGGCAAAGGGCTACCTCCCGCTTCACTTCATGCCTATGTCCCTGCTGGTCGCCCCACCCCAGAGAGTAGTAAGACTAGACATTTTTTGCAAAACATCAAAACAGACCCTCAAAGAGCTTGACAGTGAGGCACGTTATACGTTACAATCACAGTGCTTGAGAGGTTACAAGAACTATCATGAAGTAGTTTTTGCGATCATCGGACATGCCTCGTTCGTCTAGCGGCCCAGGACGCCGCCCTTTCAAGGCGGAGACCACGGGTTCGAATCCCGTACGAGGTATTGGTTATTTTTGAGAGAAGCCCGCTATGTCCACTTATTTTTGACATGGCAGGCTTCTTTCTTTTTTGATTAATCTGCCCCTTGCCAGTAAGGAAGGACAACAAATCTATGATGAGCGTTGAGGAAGCTCTGGAGCGCATTCTGGACGCGATTCACCCGCTTTCAACTATACAGGTACCGCTGGCTCAGTCCCTGAATCTGGTTCTGGCCGAGGATATAAGCGCTAATGAGGATATGCCGCCATTTGCTAATTCGGCGATGGATGGCTTTGCGCTGCGCAGTCAGGATAGTCAACCGCAGGCTGGTCGTCCCCCACGCCTGCACGTCACAGGTGAGATCGCGGCTGGCTACGTGGCTGAACGCACGGTGGAGGCGGGGACAGCTATGCGTATCATGACAGGTGCGCCCCTGCCCGCAGGTGCTGACGCGGTGATTCAGATTGAATTGACCAACTACGACGGTCCCACAAGCACCTGGGTCGAGGTACTCAGCGCGGTCCCCCCTAGCAACAATGTGCGGCCGGCGGGCGAAGATATGCAGCGCGGGCAACTTATTCTCCGCAAAGGAAGCGCGATAGGTCCCTGGGAGATCGGCGTCCTGGCCACGCTTGGACGAGCAACAGTAGCGGTCACGCGCCAACCAGAGGTAGCCATCCTGGGAACAGGCGACGAGATTATCGAGGTCGACCAACCGCTTCAGCCGGGCAAGATCCGCAACAGTAACAGCTATCTGCTGGAAGCGGCAGCCAGGCGGGCCGGCGCACATACGCGGTCGCTGGGTATAGCGCGTGACACCGTCGCCAGTCTGCGCGAAAAATTCGACCAGGCCAGTAGCAGCGACCTGCTCATTACCTCTGGCGGCGTGTCGGTCGGCGACTTTGATCTGGTGAAAGACATCATGGCGGAGCGTGGAGAGATGCAATTCTGGCGCATCGACATGCGACCTGGAAAGCCGGTCGCCTTCGGGCATATCGGTCAGACGCCGCTGCTCGGACTACCGGGCAACCCAGTCTCGACCGCCGTCACGTTTGAACTCTTTGGTCGCCCGCTGCTCCGTAAAATGCTGGGCCACACCCGTCTGCATCGTCCACACATCGAAGTGGTATCGATTGAAGGAGTCGCGGATAAAGCCAGCCGCCGCCACTATGTCCGCGCCCATGTAGAGCGAGAAGACGGGCGCTTTGTCGCTCGCACAACGGGCAATCAGGGTTCAAATATTATGACCTCTCTACTCTATGCCAACGCACTGTTGATTGTTCCTCCCGAGGTGAGCGTCAAGCCGGGCGAATCAGTTGAAGCGCTTATGCTGGACTGGCCCGAGGTCTAGCCTCGCTCTCCCGACTGCATAGCCGCCTGACGTTGACGCATTCGATAGCGCAACTGATCCCGCGTCAAGCCAAGCAGCGCGGCGGCTCGCACCTGATTATCGTGACAGAGTTCCAGAGCCTCACCGACCAGACGATGCTCGATCTCGTTGATAAAAGCCGGGAGTTTCATGCCTTCAGCGGGGAGGTGGATGCGCTCGCTCACCTCGCGTAGACGTTCCAGGTCGCTGGAACCGCCCTGGCGGATCACCTGAGGTAGATCATCGGGACGGATCTCATGGTCCCGGCAGAGAATCTGACCACGTTGAATGACACTGCGCAGCTCGCGAATATTTCCCGGCCAAAAATAGCGCTGAAGCAGCGCCAGAGCCTCAGTGCTGATGCGCAGGGGTTCTTCGCCCTGAGGTGAAGAGAGACGTAGAAAATGTTGGACTAGCGGCTCCACATCCTCCGCCCGGCTACGCAGTGGGGGCAGATAGAGGGTAAGCACCTGTAAGCGATAGTAAAGATCCTCGCGAAAGGCGCGATGAGCCACAGCGTCGTGCAGATCGACATTGGTTGCCGAGATAACGCGCAGGCGCACATGGATCTCTTTCAGACTACCTACGCGCCTGAAACTGCGTGTCTCCAGGAAACGCAGCAGCTTGGCCTGGACCGCTTGAGGCATCGACCCGACTTCATCCAGAAAAAGCGTCCCCCCGTCCGCACGCAGAAAATAGCCCTCGCGGGAGGTTCTAGCGTCGGTAAATGCACCAGCCTCGACCCCAAACAGTTCGGTCTCCCAGAGAGTTTCGGGAATAGCGGCACAATTGACATCGACAAACTGATAAGCAGCTCGCCGACTCAGCAAGTGGATCGCACGTGCAAAAACCTCCTTACCTGTCCCAGTCTCACCTTGCAGCAAGACGGTCGTATCTGGCGAAGCCGCCACCTGGCACATCTGTGCGGCTATTTCGCGCATAGCAGGGCTATTGCCTACAATCAGACCAATACTGGCGAGCGGATCTAACACACTCTCCTGAGCAGCCTGTTTTTCAGGCGGCCTATAATCATATCCCGATGGCACGAGGTGTCCCTTCACACATTATCCCTTCAACAATACAATACAGCGCGGAGCAGAAAAAGCTGAATAACCAGCAAGCGGGTTACAAAAGAGGTAGACTGGCGCGGCGCACTATGAGCTAGCGATAACCACCACCTACAGGAGCATAGGCAGAACTTAACTGTGCGGGCATGGACTGACTCTGCGTCTGGCCCGCATTCAATACCCAACCTCCACCGACCATAAAGGTCGTCCCGTTATTCCCATTTCCCCACTGCGAATGCGTCTCAATCGGCACCGCGTAGGGGGGAGCGCCAGCCGAAGACCGCCCTGGGAGAGCCATATACGCAGCAGAAGGCTGGATGGACGACTGTGCGCCCGTCATGCCACTTACTGATACATTAGCTGATGAGCTAAAGCCAACTGGAGCCTGCGTAAGAGGCGTAACCAGGCCAATCGCAATCAACTCTCCGGCCAGGGTACAGACGACCTCACTGGGAGCGCTCAACGCCTGGCAGATATCTTGCAAAGAAGCATGACCGTCGACCGCTGAGAAGAGACGCCATTGATCTGGCGTGAGCTGGACCTGCGGATTGCGTATCCGTAGAGCGGAAAGGTCAACCGGAACCAATACCAGAGCTGGTGTCATAAAAGATGTATCGATACGTGCGGGCGGAAGAGGATGATGCACAGGCTGCGGAGGTGTCAGAAAATGTTGTGCCTGGGCCACAATCTCTACCTCACCACCGAACAGACCTTTCGCAGGAGCAAGCGAAGCAAAGGTCTCGGGCGAAGAGTTTTCAATCAACTGCGCGGCACTAAGTGGGACAGCAGCCTGCTTGAATGGATTATCGTCAATAAGCTGCGAGGCATTTAAGAAACCGCCTGAAAGGTCCTGAGGCGCGGAGAAGTTCAAAGGCTGATCTGTCGACGGAACTGTGCGCAACGGCTCCGAGTTAGGAACCGCCGTTACAGACGGAACATTGCTTGGCGCAGGGTTGATCTGTTTTGGTCGATCTGTATCGGGCAAAGCCGTAGTAATTAACGGAGAGATAGGTTCGTCGGTCAGAGGTGCACTCGTGCTGGCAGGACGGGGGAGAGGCTGCTGACCTGCGGCGGTCAGGGTATCGAGCAGTGTGGAGACAGAGAGAGCCACCAGGAGACGATCGGCGGGTGTTGGTTGGTCGTCTTCGAAGTAGATTGAGCCAGCCGACCACATGAGTACAGCCTGCAAAATTTGCGTCGTCTCGTGTGCCGACCAGGCTCGCAACCCTTCGCGGCTAAGGTACCCCTGGTTAATCAGCGCGACCGCTATCTGCGTCTCATTCGCGCTAACCGCAGCGACCACCTGTTTCAACTGAGGATTCATCTGGGCAGTAAGCAGTCTGGCAGCGAGTAAGCGATCGACCAGCGTGGCATTTGAGCGCACTGGACCAATACAGACAAGCTGGCCCTGGCGAAAATAAAACTCAACCCAGAGTCGCTCGTGCTTTACCACGAGCAGACCAGTTTTAGCAAACACCTCGATGCGCCGCAAAATATTTGCGAGATCAAACTGCTCTAATGAACCTATCAGTGACACTCTTTTTCACCTTTCACAGCACGAGACAGCGCAAGTAAGCAAGCCGTTGACAAGGCTCTGTGAGCCATAGACGAACCTCACAGCAAGCCAACCACGGTTATCAGGATGTTGCTCTAAAACGGCACTTGATAAACCAATCCCCCGATGGCCTATCCCGTGGTCAATCCCAGAATCGTAAATGACAGAGCGTGCATCGAGATGCAAACATCTGCTCTGCCGTAGAGCGGAGGGAGAGGGATTCGAACCCCCGGAGCTTTTGGCTCAGCTGTTTTCAAGACAGCCGCAATCGTCCACTCTGCCATCCCTCCGTTTCAGACTATACCATATCCGCGTTCATTTTGCCAAGTGTTTGCGCAAATAGATCGGTATTGAGAGGCATAGGTGAAGAAGTACCAGTACTTTTGGTTTTCAAGCAGCCTGCCCCACCGACCACTTAGTCGGCGACGAGGGCTGAAACGCCCATAAAGGGGCGCAGCTCTTTCGGGACGATGACGCTGCCGTCGGCCTGCTGATACGCTTCAAGCAGCGCAGCCATCGTACGTCCAACCGCCAGCCCTGCACCATTGAGTGTATGGAGATATTCTGCTCGCGTACTCTGCTGCGGCCGATATTTGATCTCCGCACGTCGCGCCTGAAAGGCTTCACAATTACTAATCGACGAAATCTCCAGATAGCGATTCTGGCCGGCCATCCAGACCTCCAGGTCGATGGTTCTGGCCGAGGTAAAGGGGAGATGCTGTGCACACAGCTCAACCACACGGTAGGGGAGTTCGAGCCGGCGCAAGATGACCTCAGCATGGGCGATCATCTGTTCCAGCACCTCGTAGGAGGTCTGCGGCTCCACGAGTTGAAAAAGCTCAACCTTGTTAAATTGATGGAG
>DAOTTJ010000380.1:0-6198 GCA_034437695.1 Ktedonobacteraceae bacterium | reverse complement strand
CCTATATAGGCGGTGTCGCAGCCGCTATTGGGACCTGGTATAGCAATGTCTGTAGTTTTTGACGCGTAAGCTTTATTGAGGGTTGAAAGGTACAGATGGCGAGACGAAAGATGCGTAAACTATCTGTACCTTGCACCTCGCCTGGCTATCCCATCGTTGCATCTACTAAATACAATCGCCAGACTAACACCTTCTTTAATGTATTCTGTTCATTGATAAAACAGTAAAACAATCTTTGCTGAGAAAGGACAAGCAAAATGATCTCTAGAAAGAAATATCTGAAGCTCTACCTTGTGTCGGGCATCTTATGCTTTATCGCCGCGATAGGTGCCTTTACCTTTTTTCTATTAGAAAAAGATAGCATCAGAACAGTATTCGCGATAGTTGCCTGTGTCTTTGTTGTATGTGGTATTGTACAGGTAGTGCTCTATTTCTATACTACGCGAAATATGCTAAGGAGCATACCCAAAAAAGCAAACGAAAATGCCGTAGAAATACCCGCGCAAGAAACCTTCCCTAGAGAATGACTCTGTATTCTATCGTATATACTATCGACAAAAAGCATCAAAAGTGTCAGCGTATCGATAGGTATTTGACGCAAGAAGAACTACAAAAAGTAAAAAAGGCCAGGACTTTTCAGGTCTTACGAGGCTTGCCTGGCAACTTCCAAGATGTGCTTGTGAGGAGCGCGAGGCCGCAGACCTCGCGCTCCTCACAAGCACGCCGAACTGCAAAGCCATGAACATCTCAGTTATCCCCTTGAAAAATTCGTTTTGACCGTTTATACTGCATATGTGACCGATTGATCTCTATCGACGAAAGAAAGGTTTGCCCTCCAATGACCTGGACGTTAGCTTGCTAAGACCTCCACTGACATAGCGATTTCTCCATCCTCTCTTGCTCGCATCCTTTGAGAGACCGGATATATTGGCCTGCCTATCCTCATGCTCCTTACGACAAGCATACATTATACCTCTGAATGGGCCAATCGACGAGCGCGGCAGGCTGGTTGAGCCTGGGGAAAGTCTGTGCTGGCGGTGGCGGATGGTGAGCACGTAAGTAACGCGGTCAGCCAGGTCAGCGCGTCCATGTCCTCCTCACCTGTCTACAGGCTCTTGCTCCTGTTCTCACCTCCCTTCATGAGCATCTCCCTTTTTGTATTGTTGGCTTGTTCTGCATTTTTTCTGCTGATGAAGAGATGTATGGTGACAAAGGAGTTTTTATGCCCGATCTACGTCCAACGGTGACAACAGCGCAGGCCCTGAGCCTGTTGAACCAACATTTTCGCGACCCGATCCTTGATCTTGCATCTGTCGAAGGTGGACAGGTGGCGCGTGTCTTCGTGTTTCGTGTGCAGGATCAGGACTATATTATGCGCTTCAACCTCGATAAGATGTTGACTTCGAATTTTCCTAAGGAGGCGTATCTCATACGCACGCTGACCGGGACCTCGCTGCCTTTCGCGCCTCTGCTGTATGTGGGCCGTCTGGATAACCTGCACGTTGCTATTTCGCGCAAAATGCCTGGGAAGATGCTGCAAGAGCATACTCCTCAAGAGGTCCAGGCGCTACTGCCGCAGATCCTCGAACTGCTTGCAGTCGCGCATAGTGTCGATACTAGCGCAACGCGGGGCTATGGAGTCTTTGACGACCAGGGTTGTGGTATGAACACGAGCTGGCACGCGAGTCTGTTGGAGGTTGCCAACGAGGAGGACGAGCGCGACTACTTTGGCAAATGGCACCGCCTGTTCGACGAGACCTTTTTAGAGCGTGACCTCTTCGAGTCCCTCTACCAGCGTATGCAAGCCCTGCTCGCCTTCTGTCCCGAGGAGCGCACGCTGATCTTGCGCAATTTTACGACGAACAATATGCTGGCTCAGGATGGCAAGATTACGGCTCTTCTCGATCTGGTCGATGCGAGTTATGGCGATCGGGTCTACGATCTCGTTGCCCTGGACTTCTGGCGGCCCCGCCTCGGCCTCCGTGAGGCGTTTCTGGTCGATCAGCAACAGCGCGGATATGAGTTGCCATTCTACGCGCAACGCTTGCTCTGCTACGAGTGCCACCACGCTCTGATCGGGCTGCGCTTTTACGCGCAGAGCGGCAATCAGCAGGGCTACCAGATGGCGCGTGCGATTATTCAAGGCAAGCTTGCAGCGTTCGATGCCTAGCTGCACACGCACCGACTGATTCCCTCATAAGAAGAACCCTTTCCATCACCGATCGAGTCCGCTTCGGCACTCGATCGATGATGGTTTCGTCAACCTGAGTCTGTAGAATAGATCTTGCGCCTTGTTGCTCTGTCTCTTTTATCATTTCATACAATAATTGAGACGGTTTCAAGGAGCTTTTCTCTGAGCGATCTGCTCACCTTCGATCGTCGTCTGTGCTTTTGCCTGGTCTTTGCTGATCTGCTCCATTTCATAGTGAGAATAGTGGGATGTATAGTCTAAGGCATCTGACGCTTGTTTATAGCGTACGTATACCGTATAATTTGTGTTGCAAACTGGACGGTATGTGTACCTTCGCAGGGAAATATACGGATGAGCACGATCTGTCGATGCTCGTATTTCGACTCCAGTCGTTGGCGACTAGTAGTAAGAGGAATTCGCGATGAAAATTGGTTTACAGATTCCAACCGTCGCTTTTACATCTATCGGTGCGCGGGAATGTATAGGAAGCGCTGTTGAGCAAGCTGACCGGGCAGGTTTTGATAGTCTTTGGGTCATGGATCATTTTTTCATGCCTGACCCGGCGCTACTCAGCGTACGTGTACCGGGGAGTGCTACAAGCAAAACAGGACCCGGAGCTGCCCTGTCGCAGTCATCTTCTCCCCAGGAGCTTTTAGATAGCTGGAGTACCCTCAACTTTATCGCAGCCAGGACCCAACACGCCATGCTCGGAACCCTGGTCACAGGGAATACCTATCGCCATCCTGGCCTCCTCGTCAAGATGGTGAATACCCTCGATGCACTTTCCGACGGTCGTGCCTATTTTGGTATAGGTGCTGCCTGGGAGGCAGATGAGCATCATCGTCTGGGTATCCCTTTTCCGCCCACATCTGAGCGCTTTAAACGTTTAGAAGAGACACTTCAACTGGCACTACAAATGTGGCAAGGGGAGGACAAACCTTATACAGGAACATATTACCAGCTTTCAAGTACTGAGAGTGTGCCACTGAATAGACAAAAACCACATCCACCGATTATGGTTGGTGGTGGCGGCGAGAAGAAGACTTTACGCCTGGCTGCTCAATATGCCGATGCTTGCAACATCAGTACACGCTATAGTCTTGACGAGATGCGACGTAAATTAGGTATTTTACAGGCACATTGTACGGAACTTGGCAGACCGTACGCACAGATTGAAAAGACCAGCGCCGACACGGTCAAGATCTCATCGACGAAGCAAGATGGAGCGTTTACGCCTGCCGAATTGGTTGCACGCTATGCACAGTTCGCAGAGATAGGTATTGAGCATGTCATGGTGGGGACACCAGATCTCTTCAATCCAGCAGTCATGGAGCTACTCGCCACGGAGGTCTTGCCCGCAGTAAAAAAATTGTAGGTTTTCTCGCCTGGACTCATTTTACTCCAGGTGTATTCCGGCTTCAATGTACTGACTATCCAGCGCGGTATCTCCTTGAATTTTTTCCTTTCTGTGATACACTCTGCGTAGACTGCTCTCGATCTATGTTTAATAGAAAAAGTATCTTGTTTGCCTCAGGGGAAGAAGCTTTATGGATTATCAACTTGTATTCTCGCCGCGTCTGGAACTCGCACCCGCGACCTTTGTCTCGACCTGGAACGCCGAACCGGCGATGCGCGAGGTGGCGCAGGCGCAACTGACCTCCACTTCGCAGGCGACCTATAATCCGCTGCTGGATATTGTCTCGCTGGTCGTCAGTACGGTTGGGCTGGGTCTGGGGACCAACGCTCTCTATGATTTGATCAAGAAGGTCTGCACTCAGAAGGACCACGCAAAGCATATCAAGATCACCAGGCTTGATCAGCCCGATGGCACTCATCTTCTGACTATCGATATCGACGAGTAGCGGGCAACCAGGGGAGAATGTGTCTGTATGGCAGTGATACGCATTCAGGAGCAGCCGACCTCCGATTCGTCGAGCAACGCGGTGTTGCGTCTGGATCACGGTGTAGAGTATGCTCTGCACGTCCGTGATCCGTTTGCCGACGATCCAGACCGCGAGACTGATCTGGAGTGGTACTTTGAGGAGTATCTGACCTTTCCCTTTGCGCAGGGGGTGCGAGCGGAGCACGCGGCGCAGAGTATCCGGCTCTACGGGGAGTCTTTGTTTGCGCAGCTCTTCGCCGATCCAGGCGCGTTGGCGGCCTACAAGCAGGCGCGTCAGCAGGGTCTGCATACGCTTCAGATCGAGGTAGCTGGCTCGTCGGCCTTCCATCGCCTGCACTGGGAGGCGCTCTTTGATCCCGAGTTGGAGACGCATCTTTCGCTGCACGCTGCGTTGGTGCGCAAGAATACGGTCCCGCAGACTCTCCCGGCGACTGTGCAGGCGGCGACGACGCTCAATGTTCTGGTGGTTGTGGCGCGTCCTCGCGGTTCGCGCGATGTTGGCTATCGTACGATCTCGCGTCCGCTGATGGACGAATTGG
Organism: Ktedonobacteraceae bacterium; assembly: GCA_034437695.1. GTDB lineage: Bacteria > Chloroflexota > Ktedonobacteria > Ktedonobacterales > Ktedonobacteraceae > Paraktedonobacter. Next base: position 1,565 of record DAOTTJ010000380.1, on the reverse strand, counting down.
AGAAGACGCGCCTGCCGGTCGAGGTGACGCTGCTGCGTCCAGGGACCTATCAGGCGCTGGTGGCTCACCTTGAGCACACAACGCGTACGCACGGTATCGGTCACTATCAGATCATTCATTTTGATGTGCATGGGGCGCTGCTCGACCACGCGCAGTTGCAGCAAGGCGCACAGACGAACCGCTATCTCTATGCCGCTCGCTTTGGCCGTTCGTCGCTCAAGGACTATCCAGGCGAGCGGGCCTTTCTCTTTCTGGAGGGCGAGCAGGACCAGCAGGCCGACCCGGTTGAGGCGACCGAACTGGCGAAGCTCTTGCGGCTGCATCAGATCCCGCTGGTACTTTTGAATGCCTGTCAGTCCGGCAAGCTGAGTCGGGAGATGGAGACGAGTCTGGGCAATCACCTCATCGAAGCGGGCGTGCAGTCGGTGGTTGCGATGGGCTATTCGGTGACGGTAAGTGCGGCGGAGGTTCTGATGCGGGTGCTCTACAAGGCCTTGTTTGAGCGCAAAGCCTTGCCCGAGGCGCTCTGTCTGGCTCGCCAGGCCCTCGCCAACCACAAAGAGCGGCGCGTCTTCTTCAATCAGTTGATCGATTTGGAAGACTGGCTCCTGCCCATTCTCTACCAGCACCAGGCTATGCAGGTAACGCTTCAGCCATTGACTCCGCAGGCCGAGACAGCTTTCTTCGAGGCCAGGGCGCGACGTTTTCGTGCTGTCCAGCAGCCCACCTATGGGTTTGTCGGACGCGACCTGGATATCTTGCATATCGAGAAACGTCTGTTGACGAAGCGTCCCATTCTGCTGGTGCGCGGCATGGGAGGCGCAGGCAAGACCACCCTTCTATACCACATGGCCTCGTGGTGGCAGCGCACCGGACTGATCCAGGAGGTCTTCTCTTTCGGCTACGACGAACGCGCCTGGAACCGCCAGCAGATCCTGCACGCAATCGCTCGTAAGTTGCTCGATAAGCATGAGTTTCTCACCTTCCAGAGCTTCTCGCTCGATGCACAGCAACTCCGCGTGGTGCAACTCTTGAAGAGCACGCGCCACCTCTTGATCCTCGACAACCTGGAGTCGATCACCGGCTCAAAGCTGGCTCTCCAGCATACGCTTTCGCCCAAAGAGCAGGAGGCGCTGCGCCTCTTGCTTGCCGATCTCGCGGATGGTCAGACCCTTGTGCTGCTCGGCTCGCGCAGCGCGGAGTTCTGGCTGAGCAAAGGTACCTTTGAAGAGAATATGTACGACCTGGCCGGTCTGGACATCGAGGCCGCCTCGCAACTGGCCGAACGTATTCTCGAACGCCACGGCGTCACCGCCTACCAGAAAGAGCAGGCCTTTGCCTCGCTCCTCAAGCTCCTGGACGGGTTTCCCCTGGCCCTGGAGATCGTCCTGGCCAACTTCGCTCATCAGACGCCCGCCCAGGTGCTCGCCGCCCTCCAGGCAGGCGATACCACCCTCCAGGTCGGCACCAGCGAGAAGCGCACCGAAAACATCCTGCGCTGCGTCGACTATTCCTACCGCAACCTCTCGCCCGCGGCCCAGCAACTGCTCCTCTGCCTGGCTCCC
>DAOTTJ010000379.1:0-3594 GCA_034437695.1 Ktedonobacteraceae bacterium | reverse complement strand
TTCGGCATATCCATCTTCGCCGATGCGCGTTGCGAGGCGGTAATTGCCTAGCTGTTGCCCTGTTCGATCCAGTGGCATGTAGCATCTCCTTTGTGTACCCGAGCGGAGCCGCCTGCTCTGTGCGAAAAAAAAAGAGCTATGAGACGCGAAACCCGCGCGATTTTTGTCGCTAGCCCTGTCTTCTACCCTCCTGGTGCTCTCTTCTCTAAGTGACCTCGCTCTATTTTAGCGGTCTCGCTTCCACGCGTCAAATTTTTCTTATACAAGGACAGGATCTTCCTATATATCTCTTGTCTGGGGCGCTGTCTGACGCGTCACACCCGGCGCTCTTTAGGCAATCGAAGATGCAAACTCTCTATATACAAAAATACCTGCGCAATCTTCAGAAACCTTAATTGGCAAATCAAGCTCAATCTTTCTATGCATTGACATAAGCTGATATAATCAGAGAAGCGGCCTGGTAGATCGCCCTTTTGTGTGCATGGGTGGAAGCGCACAAAGAGTATGGAGGCCGGTTCTTTGCTCATTGGCACGCGCCCTCTGTTGGTTTTATCGGTGTATGTTTGAAAGGTGATGTATGGACGGCAAGATCACATATCACCAGCAGGTCAGTTTTTGTGGCAAACCGCGGTGTCGTCGTTGTCGTGATGGTATTGGGCATGGTCCCTACTGGTATGCTTATCGTACGGTAAATGGGCGTACGGTACGTACATATGTCGGCAAAGAGTTGCCCGCCGAACTGGTCGCCCAGACGGCTGAGCTGGAAGTTCCCGTCTCGTCAGAATTCGTCAATACGCAACTTCGCCTGTATGTACTTGGGCAGTTCCGTCTGGAGCAGCGAGGTACGCAGAATGGTACTGCTGCCCATTGGGAGTCAGTCAGCGACCCGTCGCTTCAGCATCAGCGCGTGCGTTCGCTCTTGAGTTGCCTGGTGAGTAGTCCGGGGCGCAAGCTGGCGCGTGAACAGGCCATTGATACGCTCTGGCCTGATCTTGATTTTGAGACGGCTTCGCATCGTCTGGACCGTGCTGTACACAGCTTGCGCCAGGTTTTTGAGCCGGGGCGCAGTCGTCCTGCTACCTCCAAGCTGCTGCTGACCGAATATTCGACGCTGGCTCTGGCCGAGCAGTCCTACTTCTGGATCGACGCCGACGCCTTTGAGAATTTGATAGTCCAGGCGCGTGCCAGTACCGATCCCGGTCAGACCGAGCAGCTGCTCGAAGAGGCTATGCAGCTCTACAACGGCGATTTTCTGCCCGATGAGAACCAGATCGATGGCGTGAGAAGTCGACGCGATTCCCTCCGCCGGAGCTGGATCAGTCTGCTTCTGGAACTTGCCGATCTGCGTATCAACCGCGAGTCTATTCCCGGAGCTATCGATACACTCGACCGCTTGCTCGCTGTCGATTCGACCAATGAGGCGGCGGTTCAGCGCCTTGTCGCGCTTCTGGCGCAGATGGGCAGACGCGGCGAGGCTATTCAGGCGTATCAGCGTTTCGCCGAGGTTCTCAAGCAGGACTATAAAATTACGCCTCTGCCAGAAACACGCACGCTCTACGAAATGGTTTTGCGCGGCAGTACGACTGTTGCTCTGCCGCGTACCCGCGAGATTCACGCGCCTCCCGGCTCGGTCGAAAGTTCGACTGGCACTACTTCGGGGCGCATGCCTTCGGTGGTTCCGGCACATATGCACATTGGCCGTACCCATCAAAGCCCGCTGGTTGGTCGCGACGAAGAAGTTGTGCGTCTCAACCAGCTTTTGCAGATTACCGAACAAGCTAAACGTCTGCGCCTGGCTGGACAGAAGAAAGCCCTCTCGCTGCTTGCTCCTCCCAGTCTCGAAGCTCAGCACCGTCCGCAGTGTGTATTGCTCATGGGTGATGTCGGCATCGGCAAGACGCGTCTGGCCGAAGAGGCAGCTCGCGATGCCAAACGCCGCAACTGGGCCGTCGCCTGGTCTCGCGCCTACCTGCAAGAGAACAACGTTCCCTACCGCCTCTGGACTGAGACGCTGCGTAAAGCTATGACTCAGGGTCTCTGGCAGCGTCAGGAGATTAAAGATCATCCGCTGGTCTATCAGCCACTCCGCGCCCTTTTGCCTGAGTTGCAAGACCTGCTGCCGCAGTCTTTTCAGATGCTGCCGCCGCCGCCCGAACAGGAGCAATTGCGTCTGTGGGAGGCGACTCGCGCCTTGCTCAGCACTATCTGTGAAAATACCACTCTGCTGATCGTACTCGACGACTTGCAATGGGCCGATAGTAGTAGCTGCGAACTATTGACCTATCTAGTGCGCCAGATGCGCGGTCAATCGGTGATGTTCCTCTGTACCTGTCGCGATACCGAACTGCCGCAGGGTCACCATCTGCGTCCTTTGCTCACCGATCTCCAGCGCGAACAGATTGTCGAGTTACTCAAGGTCGAGCCGCTGAGCCGTGAGCAGATCCGCACGCTGATCTCGCACGTGCCGTCGGCGATTGTCGAGAGTATCTCTACTCGCGCCTCTGGTAACCCCTTCTTTGCCGAAGAACTCGCCCGTGGAGTGGTTGCAGGCGATATCGGCACCATCGATTCCAACAACCCCGACAATCTGCCTGGCACCATCTCGGCTGTGCTCGATTTACGCCTTGCGCGTATCAGCCAGCAGTGCCAGCGTCTTCTGGAACGCGGGGCCGTGCTTGGCGATGCATTCAACTTTGATACGATCTGCGCGATGGCCAGCGGAGGAGTCCCGGTCAGCGAGGATCAGGTGTTGGACTGGTTGGAGGAGGCCATTCAAGCGGGCATGCTCGCCGAAGAAGGCAACGGCATGTACATCACCTACAGTTTCTGGCATCCGCTCCTGCTGACCTACCTCTACGAACACATCTCGGCAGCTCGTCGGGCCAGTCTTCACCGTCGCGCGGCCCAGGTCCTGCAAACCTATTACGCCAACCGCGAGGCCGAAGGAGCCGCAAAAATCGTTCGCCACCTCGTCAGTGGTGGTTCCGATCCCAAGCTTGTCGCTCGCTATGCCGAACTCGCCGCCGATCACGCCTACTCCCTTTCCGCCTACCCCGAAGCCGAAAAGCACTACAAACTCACCCTTGAATATCTGGGCAACCTCACTTCAGCCACCAGCCACGACGAACGCTTACACTACGCCTATATATTCGAACGACTGGGCGAGTGTGCAATGATCCTGGGCAAATTTGAGGAAACACGTCAATTCTATGAGCAGGTGTTGGAAATCCGCGATAAGAGGCAGGTTTTTGGCTCTGAAGAAGAGAAGAAATATGATGCACAATTAGAAGCACTTATCTTGTGCGAAATTGGACAGACCTGGCACTATGCTCGAGATAATGAGCAAGCGAAGGTGTGTTTCAATAAAGCAGAAGAATTGCTACTTAAAGTAGATATCAATAGTGGACCTGCCTGGGCCAGGATTCGTTTTCAACAAAGTCTTCTTCTCTGGCGCGAAGGCAATCTTGAAGCAGCCCGGCGCTTTGCAGTTGAATCGCTTGAGATCTTTGAGAAAGCCCTTCAGCAACAAAAGCCAATGAGTAACGTTTATCTTACTCGTGCTGTAAGAACCTTAGCAGGCGATCCTGTAGATTC
>DAOTTJ010000378.1:0-10381 GCA_034437695.1 Ktedonobacteraceae bacterium | reverse complement strand
ATCTTCGTCCAGGTATTGGCTGAGCACCTCTTCTTCAGCGCCCATGCTCAATTCCTGGCCATTAATATCGCGAATGCGATTATAGAGATAAAATTCCTCGCCGTCGGGCAGCGACGTAGTCGTCGGGTGGGTCGCCTGTTTCCGATAGCGGTTAATGGCAGAGGTGTTTAAAATACGGAAAAGCCATGCGCGGAGGTTTGTTCCGCGCTGATACGTGCCGGCAAAGCGAAATGCTTTGAGCATCGTCTCCTGGACCAGATCTTCAGCCTCCTGTTGATTGCGTGTCAGGCGCAGGGCGGTTCGATACAGACTATCCAGTTGTGTCAGGACCCCTGCCTCGAAATCTTCGGTTGCTGTTTCACTGACGGCTTTGTCTACCTCGTTGGTCACTAATGGTAGCGTTGGCTCTTCCAACATGCATCTGCTCCTCGTGTGGAATAAAGGGACGAAGGCAATTCTTGCAAGACCCTCGTCGCTCTATTATACCGCATCACTGCCAGCCCTGGAATCCCCGTTGGAGCCAGGCATTAGGAGAGGTACTCATGACCTCAGACTGATTGGTCGCTGTGTGATTGGGCGTGAGAGAAGGTGTGAGGGGCGTGTGCGCCGTGCTTCGCGCCTTCTCGCTCGCTTGTTGTTTTGTGTCTGGAGGACATCTATAGTGCGAAGATCAAATCAATTCCATGTAGCGTCTGCGTTCCCAGTTGGTCACGGCTTTTTCGTACTCCTTGACCTCCCAGCGGCGTGTGGCCACGAAATGCTCGACGAAATCCTCGCCGAGATAGGTGCGGGCGAACTCGCTTTTTTCCAGCAGATCGGTGGCGGTGCCGAGATTGCGGGCCAGGGACTTGATCTGTCCGCTGGCCAGGGCCTGAGTGATGGTTGCGGCGTCGTACGCATTGCCATCCAGGCGCATTGGCAGTGCCAGCTTGCGTTCGATGCCAGAGAGACCGCTGGCCAGCAGGGCCGCGAAGACCAGGTAGAAATTGGCGTCTGCTCCGGGGACCCGATTTTCCAGGCGAATAGCTTTTTTGCCGTTGTTGATAATGCGGATCGAGCACGTGCGGTTATCCAGGCCCCAGGTCGTATTCAGAGGTGCCCAGGTACCTTCGACGTAGCGTTTATAGGAGTTGATGACCGGTGCGTAGAGCGCCATCATTTCGGGGAGCTTATCGAGCACGCCCGCGAGAAAATAACTCATCGTTTCCGACATATGCCCCTCGGCATGCTCGTCCCAGAAGAGATTGCGTTCCAGATCGAGGTCCCACAGACTCATATGCGAGTGGCCGCTGCTGCCGTCTTCGAGGTCGTTCCATTTCGCCATAAAGCTGGCCATTGTATTCTCCTGGTAGCAGATCTCCTTGACGCCAGTTTTGAAGGCCATCGTCTGATCGGCGGCGGTGAGCGCGTTGGCGTAGCGCAGATTCATCTCGTACATGCCTGGACCGTGTTCGCGGTTGTAGCCCTCGATCTCGATGCCGTATTCGCGCATACTGCTGGCGATGCGCCGCAGCAGATGGTCATCGGCGCTGGCCTGTCCGACCGCGTAGCAGTTCATGCCAGGGTTCAGGGGGGTCAGCGTTGGGCCATAGTCTTTATCGCGCAGCGAGACCATCGTTTCGCGGAAGAAGCGAAATTCCAGTTCCGAGGCGGCCAGGGGTGCGTAGCCGAGCGCACGTGCTCGCTCGATGACGCTATTGAGCACATAGCGGGGCGAGACCTGGAGTGGCTCGCCATGTTCGGTCCAGACATCGCAGATACAGGAGGCAATGGCATCTTCCCAGGGGACCATCTGAAAGGTGGAGAGGTCGGGGCGTAAGATAACATCGGCGAAGCCATGTTCCCAGTTGCTTACTTTGAGGTTCGGCAGCACATTCTCGGCGATATCCCAGCCAAAGATAACGTCGCATTGAGCGAAGCCCTCGTCTAGCGAGTTGAGAAAATGCCTGGCCGCCACGCGTTTTCCTCTGTAGACCCCCTCGATATCGGGAGTGCCGATCTTGACGTATTCGACATTGCCTTCATCGATGAGGCGTTTGATTTCAGCTCTATCCATTTAGAATCATCCTTTCTGAGTGCGAGCAGACCTTGCGCTGTATGACTACGACGCGTGAGAGTGGTTTACCACGTATAGACTTGGGGTCGTCGGTTGGTCAACGCTGGAATCTGTGCTCGCGCTCGCTCAATGGCTTCCAGATCGATTTCGGCCATTGTTACGCCGGGTAGATCGGGTGCCTGGGCCAGCACCAATCCCCAGGGGTCTACAATCATAGAACGTCCAAAGCTTTGGCGACCTGGCGGGTAAGAACCCACCTGCGCAGGTGCCACGACATAGCAGAGGTTTTCGATAGCGCGAGCGCGTAGGAGCACCTCCCAGTGATCGCGGCCTGTATGCAGTGTGAAACAAGCAGGGACAAAGAGAACCTGTGCGCCGCGCAGAGTCAGCAAGCGATACAGCTCGGGGAAGCGCAGATCGTAGCAGATAGTCAGCCCGAACGTAACCCCGGAGATCTCCGCAGTCACAATTTCGTGGCCAGGCTCGATGCGTGCGGACTCATAGTGCTTCTCACCGTTGGCCAGATCGACATCGAAGAGGTGGATTTTGCGGTACCGCGCGACAATTTCACCTGCTTGATCGATCAGCACACTAGTGTTGTAGAACCTGGTAGGCAGGTCGGGGTGGCGTTCAACTATACTGCCGCCGTGGACGAGCATATGATGCTGACGAGCTTTGGCCTGCAAGCGTTCGATAAAAGGACCAGGGATGGTTTGCGCAGCCTGGTCAAAGCCTGAATAGGGGCCGAGGTACGACCAGAATTCGGGCAGGCAGGCCAACTGCGCTCCCATCGCGGCTGCTTGATCGAGCCAGTGCTCGACCTGCGCCAGATTCTCAGCGGGGTGCTCACGCGTGTTGATTTGAAGCACGGCTATCTTGAGATGCATGCTGCGGTTCTCCTCGCACAGGTAATGGAGAGGTTGCCTTTAATGTAAGCAGGGTAGCACTCTCGCTCTTCAGCGTCAAGCCTTCTGGTTTGTGCGAGGGCAGGGCAAAAGTGAAAATGGGCTGGTGGAGAAAGCCAGAGACCCTGCAATGCTGCCACTTTGCTTTGCCAGAGACGCGGCTTGCGTGTATACTCATAGGTATGATCACCAGGAAAACAGGATCGCTGTGCGTTCTTTAGTGTAAAACCAGTCATGGGCAGGCAGGAAACGACCCGTAGCTGCCCCTGTAGCTAGAGATGGAGTAGCCAGGCCCCGTGTATAAGCCACCTTCAGAAGATGAGATACCTCTTGAAGAGGAGCCGGATAGAAAAGCGACCAGGAAACCCCCACGGGTACGTCCTCGTCAGAGTGTTGTGCCGCGCCAGGTGCCAGAGAAGACGCATAAAGAATTTTATAGCGACGAGCACCCGGAGGTGCCAAAGATTCGGCGTGCTTCTTTGAACAAGCCTCAGGCTGCGGCGTTTGCTGGGGTTGATGTTGAAGAAGACCAGGCGACTGCGCCGCGCACACGTCGGGTCAGAAAGGATACTCCACCACTTACAGGGTATGATGAGAGGGCAAAGAGTTCCGAGACCTCGCCCTATACGCGTCTGATTCGCCAGCAAGGCCACCGTGAGATGTTGCCCTTTACCGGTATCGAAGAGGATGAGGTTGACGAGGAAAATGCCACACGGACGAGTCGCAGCACGCGCAAGATTCCGCAGGTGACGGGCAGACAGCGAGCCGTGGGGGCTGAAGCTTCTGTGGGGCAGACGCGCACCAGAGTAGCGCCTCATGCTACGCGGCGTTCAAGTCGTGCCTACCAGACCTTCTGGAAGCGCAGACAGAATTTCCTGCTGGTTGTTTTGCTGGCACTGGCTGTACTGGTGATTGCTCCGCTCCTGATCACAACCGTCCATAACGCACAGCCGACGCCGCAAGCGACGAGCAACAGTGGGTCGAACAACCAGGGGATCTCTGTGAGCCGCCTCCAGGGTGTCCCTTCTAATCCGCACGAGCTAGTGATCAGACCTCCCAACAACACACACCCAGCGCCGCCTGTGATGGCTACTTCGGCCTATCTGCTGGATGCGAGCAGCGAAGCGACCTACTATGCGCAGAATCCTTTTTTGCATTTGCCGATGCTCAGTACGACCAAACTGATGACGGCGACCCTGGCGGTTGAGGATGGTAACCTCGACCAGAATATCACTATTACAGCGGCGATGGAGCACGACATCAGTAAGCTCAGTGCCGATAGCGCGATTTTTGGCGTCAAGCAAGGCGAGACCTACACCTTGCGTGATCTGCTGTATGGGTTGCTCTTTGTGTCGGGCAATGACGCCGCGCTGATCATCGCCGATGCCCTGGCCGGTAGTGTTCAGAATTTTGTGGCTCAGATGAACCAGAAGGCCCAGGTGCTCGGTCTGGCGGATACTCACTTTGTTAATCCGCACGGATTGCTGGATGCGGGCCAGTATTCGTGTGCTCGCGACCTCGCCGTGCTGGGTCTTTTCAGCTTGAGCATCCCGGCGCTCCAGACCATAAGTGGACAGAAAGTCTATCATATCGCTGCGGGTGGCAAGCATGGAGCGCGAGTGCTGCTGAACGAGAATCAACTGCTGTGGTGGTATCCGGGGGTCAAGGCCGGGAAAACGGGATATGATGGTGGGACCGACTTTATCCAGGTCATGATGGTTACGCGCAATCAGCGCACGATGGTCGGGGTGGTGATGCACAGCAGCGATTGGTGGACCGACATGCGCAATCTCATGGACTACGGTGCCAACGACTACACATGGGTTTCGCCGCGTGACGTGGATGCCTCGGGTCAACCTATTCCCTACGATAATCTCTGGAACTACTTTACGAAGGATACGCAGCAGATAACTATTCCCACAGCCGGTGGTGGGCAATACTACGCCTACACCGGCTATAGCGTCTCTGGTCCGATTTTAACCTATTTTAATCAGCAGGGAGGTCTGACAAAATTTGGCTATCCATCAAAGATCCCTGTGCCGCTTGGTGGCAGCGTGTTAGGTCAGCAATTCCAGCGCGGTACTATTCAGTGCGATTTTTCCAGTAAGCAGTGTCGTGCTGTATAATGAGTGAATGTAGATAGAAGTGTTGTGTGTACAACTGCATAGGGGGGATTGAGTGGGAGATAGGCAGGGGGCGCGAGTTTAGGAACTGTGAATAAGTCAATATTGGCTACGTGAAGTAGTTTACTTGTGGGCATCCGACTGTTTTGCTATACTGAGCCAGATATCAGAGAGCCTTACAAGCAGGGAGTTTCGATGGTTAACGACGATATAAAAGCTACTTCTGTCCAGACGCCCGTAGCAAAGGGTGCAAAGAGAACCCCTCTGGGCCAGGTGAGGCTGGCCCTGGCCATCTCCGCGGGGAAGCTAGTGGGAGTCTCGGGGCGTATCTTAGGGATAGGTGGGGGTACGAGTCTGCCGGGGATGGTGGCGCGGCGCATCGATCCCGATGTGTTGAAAGCGGTGATGAATGGGAGTACGGCGAAGAAGATAGTCATCACAGGAAGTAACGGTAAGACGACAACCTCGCGCATGATTGCTGAGATGGCGAAGGAGAGTGGCAACCGGCTCTCGCACAATCGTTCCGGTTCAAACTTATTGCAGGGTGTGACCTCGGTGGCGGTGAATTTTGCCAGTGTGTTTGGACATCTGGCGAGCGATGTGCTGGTATTTGAGATCGATGAGGGGACGATGCAGCATGTAATCCCTGAGATCCAGCCCGATGTTGTAGTGATTACTAATATCTTTCGCGATCAGCTTGACCGTTTTGGGGAGCTGTACGCGGTTGCACGTAGTCTGGACAAAGTGCTGGAGGGTTTGCCAGAAACCTCGACCATCGTCTTAAACGGCAATGATCCGCAGGTTGCGAACTTTGGCGTAAACGCCAGGGCGCGGCGACTCTTCTTTGGGCTGGATACCACAGAGGTTGGGACCCCGGTGCCGGATCAGTCGGCCGATGTTATTCGCTGTATCCATTGTCAGGAAGATCTGGAATATAAGGTGGCATATCTTTCGCACCTGGGTCTCTATCGATGTCCCAATTGCGGGTATACCCTGCCTACGCTCGACGTGGCTGCGACCTCGGTGAAGCTAGCAGACGACGGCAAAGGTCCGACGCAGGTAACGCTGCGTACGCCGGAAGGCGAGATGCACCTGGAGATCCCCTTACCTGGCATCCACAATGTATACAATGCCGCGGCGGCGGTGAGCGCGGCGCTGGCTGCCGGTTTCCCGCGCGAGACCTTGCCGGTGGCTTTGAGCAAGCTTCAGCCGGCCTTTGGGCGTCTTGAAGAGATCCACGCGGGCGAGCAGACTATCTACCTGGCCTTTGTGAAGAATCCCACCTCGTTTAATCTGATTATGCGGCTGATCAAACAGCATCCCGGCGCGAAGCATATGTTGCTGGCGGCCAGCCATACGGTAGTTGACGGAGAAGATTTTTCGTGGCTCTGGGATATAGAATTGGAAGAGCTGGCCCCCGAGATAGTCGATGCGATATGTAGCGGCAACAAGCCCGAAGAGCTGGCGATGCGTCTGAAGTATGCCGAAGTGTTACCGGAGAAGATCCGCATGATCGAGGACCGTGAGGCGGCGCTGGATGCGGCCCTGAAGAACGCTGGTCCTGGTGGGACACTCTATATTATGGCTACCTACAGTCCTACTCAGGAATTGCGGCGGCTCATGCAGAAGCGCGGCTGGGTAAAACACTTCTGGGAAGAATAGTTCCTGCGAGGAGAATTGCTTGAATGAGTGAACAAGTCAAAGATACAGGCATGTCCTTAAAGATCTGCCATCTCTACCCGACACTGATGAGCGTGGCGGCTGATCGGGGAAATCTTTTTTCGATTCAGCGGCGCTGTGAGTGGCGCGGCATCAAGACGGAAGTTGAGTCGGTGTATGTCAAGCAGACGCCCGATTTCACGCAGTTTGATCTTATCTTGATCCACGGGGCGGCCGATCGTGAAATGGAGCTGGCGTCACGTGATATTCAGTTTAAAGCCGACTCGTTGCACGCCGCGGCTGACGCCGGGGGGGTGTTTTTGTGTGTCTGTGCTGGTTTCCAATTGATGGGACATTATTATCAGCCAGCCAAAGGTGAGCGGCTCAACGGCGTGGGTATCCTTGATCTCTATACCGAGGGTGGCGGCGAGCGTTTTATGACGCATATGGCGATGGAGTGTAAATTCAGTTACAACGAGCAAAACGTGCTGGTGGGTTACGAAAATCACAGCGGCCGTACCTACCTGGGGAGCGGAATAGAGCCGCTGGGTAAAGTGCTGGTTGGATGGGGGAATAACGGCAAAGACGGCGGCGAGGGAGCTATGTATAAAAATGTCTTTGCCTCCTACCTGCACGGTCCGCTCTTGCCTAAAAATCCCTGGTTCACCGACTACCTCATCAAGCGAGCGCTTGAGCGTCGGTACGGCGAAGTTGAATTGCCGCCATTGGACGATGCGATTGAGGACGCGGCTCATGCTGCTGCGCTCAGTCTGGCCATGAAGTTCAAAGGAACAGTTTCCGCGATCGAAGCCGCGACCTGGAAGAAATAGCGTCTGTTATGGGTTATGCCTGATTTTGTACAATCAAAAAGGGTTTTCGGGGGCGCAGTCCCCCGAACCTCCATAGGCATGAAGTTAGCTGAAGGGTTCCTTCTGCACTGCTTTTTTGCCGCCTTCGGCGGCGGAAGATAAGAAAAGAGGTATTTGGGGACACCCCAGAGTACCTGTCCCCCGGACAGGGTGCCGGCAAAGGACAGTTGCCCTTTGCACTCCCGCTTGACTTCATTCTTGCTGTATTTGGTTGACTTGAACCGGCAGAAAGATCAGGGATGACTCATAACTCGTGTGCAGCTCTTGTCTTATATTGTGCTTTCCCTTTCTTAAATTGATGTTATATATGTGGTAGCAGGGGGTAGGTGGAACGCTTCTTTTCTCAGGTATATGCTATAGAATGAGTGTTTTGCTGGTTAAAAATATGAGGAAATTCTATGCGCTCGACAACGTTTTCCAGACGTTTTTTTCGATATCTCTGTCCGTTATTGCTCCTCTGCCTGTTTGCTGGATGTGATGCGTTCCCGACGCTTTCATTAGGCTCAACGTCGCAAACGCCGGTACCTACGGCCAATAGTTGGAACCAGGTTGTCGCTGGGGTCGAGGTGCGCCAGGAGACGTGGAGTATTCCCGATGGTTCGGGGGATGGAGACACGGTCACCATCGTGCGTTTTGATCTCAACGCCATCAAGCTCAGCGTTGCCTACCAGCCAGATCAGCCGCTTTCCATGCAGCAGTGGATGCAAAAAGAGCAGGCGGTAGCCGTCATGAATGGGGGCTATTTTGATGGGTTGGACAATGCGACAGCGCTTGTCGTGTCCGATGGACACGTTGCTGGCACCTCGTATCAAGGGTTTGGTGGCATGCTTGACGTTGATGCTCAGGGACAGATCCAGCTCCGTTCGCTGCGTGACCAGCCGTATAGCGCGGTGGAAAATCTCACACAAGCGACACAATCATCGCCGATGTTGTTAATGGGAGGCAAGCGTACGCAGTTTAGCGCCGACAGTAAGACCTCTCCACGTACTGTTGTAGCGCTTGATAAGCAGGGTCGTCTGCTCTTTATAGTCAGTCCGGGTATTACCTTTACATTGGATGAGATGGCCACCCAGTTGGCTCAGTCCGACCTGGGGTTGACGACCGCGCTCAACCTTGACGGAGGCTCATCTACTGGTCTCTATGTGCGTGGAGGCAATCAAAACGTGAGCATCGATTCGTATACGAACCTGCCTATAGTCATTGTAGTTAAAAAGAAGTGAACCTGCGTTACCTGCGGCGACGTAGAGAGAGAGGAAAGCGGAGGCACAGCCTCAAACCCCAGTTAAGGGGTTGCACCCTTTGCGTCCCTGCTGGTTAGTTGAAGCGTGACAGAGCATTGATAGTCAGTCGAGGATCGAATAAATGGTGTGTGGAGTGGGAGTGCAGAGGGCGGCGCAGATTGAGTGCAAAAACTTTTTCGTTTTCATACTCTACCAGGGAGGGTATATATAATGCCTGACAGGCAAACGCGTCTGGTGGCCCTTGAGCGTCAGATTGGACGGCTTGAACGATTGACGAAACGGTTAGACGAGGCCACTCGTCAGGCGACGAGTTATCAGATGATGATTTTTGTGGGTGGCTGTATACTCTTTATCCTACTTCTCTTTGTTGTGCGTTGGGCTGGTATCGTTGTGATTGCGTTGGGGATCGTCGCTTTTCTGGTAACTGGACACTATCGTGATAAAAATGCCAGAGGCTTGCAGCGTTACCGCGTCTTTGCCAAAATGAAAAAGATGCAGCTCGCTCGCATGCACCTGGATTGGGATGCGTTGCCGCCCCAGTTAGAGGGTGAGGAAGCAGAGCACCCCTTTGAGGTCGATCTGGACCTGACGGGGGAACGTTCGCTGCATCGCCTGATGAATACGGCGGTCTCCTTTGAGGGCGGTCAACGCTTGAGCGATTGGCTCTTGCAGACGCCAGAAAATGTCGGTGAGATCCGCCGCCGCCAGGATTTTGTCAAGGAATTGATGCCGTTAACCGGCTTTCGCAATAAACTGTTGTTTCACTCGCTGGAGGCCACGCGCTATACAGACGATCAGTACGATGAGAGCAAGTTGCTAGATTGGTTGAGTGGCGAGATCGAGCAAGAGGTTGCGCGTTCGATCCTGTATATTCCGTTGCTGGCCAGCGTGGCGACGGTTGTGCTCTTTGTGCTTTTCCTTGTTGGCGTGCTTCCACCCTGGGCCTGCCTCCTCTCTATCGCGTTCTCTGCCTGCTGGTTTTTAGCGACCCAGAAACGCTATGGTCAGCTGTTTAAAGACGCATCGCGTATGCGTATTGTCTTTGAACAATTGAGTTCGGTATTCCACTTCCTGGAGACCTATAGGTATAGCCAGAATCGGTCCCTTAGAGCGCACTGTGAGATTTTTTTTAAGGGGAGGCGACCTGCGGAGGTCTTGAACAATTTATCGAGCCTGGCCCGGCGTACAATGGTGAGCCAGCAGGCTACCGTGCAGTTGTTGGTCAACTCACTGTTGCCATTTGACGCTTATAATGCCTATCAGCTCAGTCAGTACAAGAGTCTTGTCTTGCGCATGTTACCCCAGTGGCTGGAGCACTGGTTTGAATTAGAGGCGCTCTGTTCAGTTGCTACCTTTGCGTACCTGCACCCCGACTACACCTTTCCGCAGATTTTACCTGGCACGCGTGAGAAGCAGCCGCCGGTTTTCGCCGCCAGCGACCTGGGCCATCCGTTGTTGTCGGAGGATCAGAAGGTGGTCAATGATTTTACGCTGGGCAAACCAGACGAGATCGAGCTGATCACCGGTT
>DAOTTJ010000377.1:0-24657 GCA_034437695.1 Ktedonobacteraceae bacterium | reverse complement strand
GGTGCTCGCGGCAGTAGCTCGCTGCGCCAGGTAGTCGATGTATCGGCGGACGCATCAACAATCGACACAGGTACTGCCACTTATCATATGTCTGGCTGGTTTGGTGGGTATCAGTCACAGAATGACCGAGCTGATCTGCAAGCGACGTTTCTGAGTTCATCCGGTTCTAGTCTCGCTACCAGCACGATTGGCCCGGTGACGAATAAAGATCGAAAAAATGTGACACAATTCTTGAATAGGCAACAGTCTGGATCGATCCCGGTAGGGACCAGATCCATTCAGCTTGACTTACAGTTTCTGTGGACAACTGGTTCCAGCAATGATGGGTATGCAGCGAATCTCTCATTGACCGTGAGTCCGAGTATTCCGACACCCACCTTGACTCCTCCACCATCGATGGTACCTGGCTTCGACCATGTTTTTTTGGTCTACATGGAGAATGAGAATTATTCAGCCAGTAGTAACAAGGGGGATGGCGGAGCTGGAATCATTGGCAACTCCAGTGCGCCATATATCAACAGCTTGCTCAGTCAAGGCACGCTGCTTTCTAACTACACCGCGATTACCCATAACTCAGACCCCAATTACATCGCACTAGCCGCTGGCACTACCTTTGGACACAGCGCGGGATCGGGTGCGCCAACGAGTAACTGCATGAGTACGTGTACCTACCCCGACCCTAGTCTGGCTGATCGAGTTGATTCTGTGGGTTTAACCTGGAAACAATATGCTCAGGATGCCAACGGCAACTGCGACTACACGCAACATGGTTCCTACTATCCAGACGATGTACCGTTTGGGTATTTCGCTACTATGAAAAATAATCTCAACTATTGCCAGGCTCACTGGCAACCGTTGATCCAGATGACAACGGATCTACAGTCCACCGCGACTACCCCGGCTTTTGTCTGGTTTGATGCGAACGACTGTCAGGATATGGAATCGTGTGGAATCAGCTCTGGTGACAGTTGGCTCCAAAGTACTTTACCGACCGTATTCAACTCGCCGGCATGGACCGCTCAACGGTCATTGCTCATTATCACATGGGATGAAGACGGCAATAACCTTCCAGGTGGCTTCGGGTCTGGTCAAACGAACCAGGTAGCCACGATTATGCTTGGGTCGCAGGGATTGGTGAAAGCTGGATACAGCTCAAGGGTTCGCTACGATCACTACAGCACCACGCGAACCATCGAACAGGCGCTCGGCCTTGCTCCGCTAACCGCCAACGATCAGTACGCGACTCCGATCAACGACGCTTTCAACTAAATCTATCGTCTCATCATGAGACCCCCGGATTTCCACTCTTGGGGTAAAACCGCAGAGGGTTTTTCGGGGGTCACGACACATAGTAAAAGAAAAGCTCCTGGCTGTGAGATGATGTAGATTTCGGGGTGATTCTGAGGGGCTGAACCTGTCCAAAAGGGCAGCACGTTTCTGTCCTCTTGCACCATCCAGGTCTGGCGCGTTTCAGATACAGTAGGAGGGAACAGACAACGAGAAGCTCTGATGAGAAAGAAAGGATAGCATCCCATGCAGAACCCCTCCCCTCTTGCCCTGATTACGGGAGCCTCACGAGGTCTTGGTCTGGCCCTGGCCCGCCAACTGGCCCGGCAAGGCTGGCATCTGATTATCGATGCTCGTGCAGCGGACGCGCTGGAGACAGCCCGCGCTGAACTGGCCAACTGGACAACTGTCGAGGCAGTCCCCGGCGATATCGCCGATGCAACGCATAGAAAAGCTCTGGCCGACAGGGTCGCGCACTATGGCAGGCTCGACCTGCTGGTCAACAATGCAAGTATTCTGGGACCCAGTCCACAGCCCGCGCTCCTCGACTATCCGCTTGAGACGCTGGCCCAGGTCTATCGCACCAATACGGTCGCCCCGCTGGCGCTGCTTCAGGCGCTCCAGAGCTATCTGCCGGCACAGGCGTGCATTCTCGCTATCACCAGCGACGCCGCGCGGGAAGCGTATGCGGGCTGGGGCGGCTATGGCTCAAGCAAAGCCGCGCTCGAACAGCTTACCAACATTCTGGCCGCCGAAAATCCAGCCTGGCGCGTCTATAGCGTCGATCCAGGCGATATGAACACCCAACTCCACCAGGAAGCCTTTCCAGGGGAAGATATTAGCGACCGACCAGCCCCCGAGAGCAGCGTTCCGGGTCTGCTCGCGCTGATTCAAGGTACTTTGCCCTCTGGACGCTACGCTGCCCGCTCGCTCAGTCCCGAAGCACAGGCCAAGTAGAGAGAGCCACCAGAGTGTTAAGGAAACACATACCATGAAGAAAGCAATTCCACCTGTCCGGCTCTCTAGAAGCGAGGAACTGGCCGAACTTGCGCCGTTGGACTTTACGCTCCCACCCTCACTGGAAGCGACCGAGCCACCGGAGGCCCGTGGTCTGGCCCGCGATGAGGTTCGCCTGCTCGTCTCGCACGTTGCGACCGACCAGGTTGTCCATACGCGTTTTCGCCAGATTGGCGACTTTCTGGAGGCCGGAGATGTGCTGGTGATCAACACCAGCGGGACGCTCAACGCCGCGCTTCCGGTCCAGCACAGCGATGGCACTCATCTGGAACTCCATCTCTCAACGCATCTCCCAGCTAACCTCTGGGTCGTGGAGATGCGCTCTTTTCAGGACACCGCTGAGAAAATCACTCGTCCTTTCGCGGCGGTCGAGGCCGGCGAGACCTTTCAGTTGCCCGCCGGAGGCCTCGCCACGCTGCATACACCGTACGCACCCGACACCTTACCAGGAACTGGCCGCCTGTGGATCGCCAGTCTTTACCTGCCCACCCAACTTCACCCCTACCTCGCGCAATATGGCTCGCCGATTCGCTATAGTTATGTCAAGGATAAGTGGCCGAGTGACTACTATCAGACGGTCTACGCGACCGAGCCGGGCAGTGCCGAGATGCCATCGGCGGGGCGAGCCTTTACGTCCGAACTGATCACCCGACTGGTAGCGCACGGCGTCCAGATTGTCCCGTTGCTTCTGCACTGCGGCGTCTCAAGTCTTGAAGAGCACGAGCCGCCCTACGAGGAATACTACCGCGTCCCCGCCCAGACCGCCGAGGCCGTGAACAGTGCTCACCACGCCAGGCGGCGCGTGATCGCCATCGGCACAACCGTCGTACGTGCCCTAGAAACGGTCACTGACCGGGCGGGAGTCACCCATCCAGGCGAGGGCTGGACGGATCTGCTCGTCACCCCGCAGCGCGGCGTCTGCGCCGTTGACGGTCTACTCACCGGCATGCACGAACCGCAAGCCAGCCACCTGGCCATGCTTGAAGCAATCTGTGGTCGCGCCCACCTACAACTGGTCTATAGCGCCGCCCTCGCCGCCGGCTATCTCTGGCACGAGTTCGGCGACCTGCACCTCCTGCTGCCCTGAACACAGAAAGCGGGCGCGTAGACCTTTGGAGGGAGATCCACGCGCCCGCAAGAGAGATGCGATGAAAGCAAAGCCGCACGCTAGCCCATGATCACCTCAACGGTGTGTTCCTGCCCATCGCTAAAGACGGGCAAGATGTTACCAGCTATCTCTTTGCCGTCGACAGTGACGGTTTTGATGCCTTTGGCGACGTGCGCGGGATTCTTGAACTCGATATGATAGATGGCATCGCGATAGGCCCGTTGCACCGTAAAGCCATCCCACGCAGGTGGGATACACGGATCGACGATCAGGCCCGCGTAGTCGGGCTGAATACCCAGAATCCACTGACTGACTGCGGCAAAGTTCCAGGCGGCAGTCCCCGTCAACCAGGAGTTCTTGGCCTCGCCGTGTTTCGGCGTATCCTTGCCGGCTATCATCTGCGAGTAGACATAGGGTTCCATCTTATGGATCTCGCTAAAATCTTCGGCGTAGGCGGGAGCGATCTTGGTATAGTACTCAAAGGCCCGGTCGCCATGCCCCAACACGGTCTCAGCGGCGATCACCCAGGGGTTGCTATGACAAAAGATGCCCGCATTCTCTTTAAATCCAGGCGGATACGTAGAGATCTCGCCCAGGTTGAGGTGATACGTCGTAAAGGCAGGATTGAGCAGCACTAGACCGTAAGGGGTATCAAGGCGCTCCTTGACCGAGTCGAGCGCCTTGACGGCCTCGCCTGTCTCCAAACCAATGCCGGCCATGACACACAGACCCTGTGGCTCGATAAAGATCTGCCCCTCCACGTTCTCAGCACTGCCCACTTTCTCACCAGCGTCGTCATAGGCCCGCAGGAACCACTCGCCGTCGAAGCCGTGGCGCAGAATGACTTCACGCATCTCGGCAATGTGGGCCTGAGCCGCAGCAGCTTCGTCGTCGAGATGACGATAGCTACAGAGCCGGGCATACTCATTGCCAATAAAAACAAACATACCCGCGATCAAGACCGACTCAGCGACTTTCCCATCTTTGCTGGTCGTCGTCTGGAAAGACTCGCCCGGCTCGGTGGAGAAACAGTTGAGATTCAAACAGTCATTCCAGTCGGCGCGTCCGATCAAAGGCAGTCCGTGCGGTCCACGGTTCTCAACCACGTGATAGAACGAAGCCTTGAGGTGCGCAAACAGCGTTGCGGTATTCTTTGGATTGCTATCGAAGGGGACCTCTTCGTCGAGAATGCCTAAGTCGCCGCTCTCTTTGATATAGGCCGCCGTAGCCAGGATCAGCCAGAGCGGATCATCGTTAAAATTTCCACCGATCTCACTATTGCCCTTCTTCGTCAACGGCTGATACTGGTGATACGCGCCACCATCCTCAAACTGCGTTGCCGCCAGATCCAGGATACGCGCCCGCGCCCGGTCAGGAATCTGGTGGACAAAGCCCAGAATGTCCTGGTTGGAATCGCGGAAACCCATCCCACGTCCAATCCCCGACTCAAAGTAGGAAGCACTGCGCGACAGATTAAACGTCACCATGCACTGATACTGGTTCCAGATGTTGACCATGCGGTCCAGCTTCTCATCAGTGGTCTTGATAGTATACCTGGACAACAGGTAGTCCCAGTTGGCCTTGAGTTCCTCCATCGCGAGTTCGACGCCCTCGACCTCCTTAAAACGCTCGATCAGACTATGGGCTGGCGCTTTATTGATCACGCCCGGAGCCTGCCATTTCTCGGCATCCGGCACTTCAACATAGCCAAGCACAAACACATATTCCCGCTCTTCGTACGGCTCTAACGCAACATCAATCTGGTGCGAGGCGATCGGCGACCACCCACGAGCGAAGGAATTGCTTGCTTGCCCCTCAACCACCACCTGCGGAGTGTCAAAGCCGTTGTAGAGACCCAGGAAACTCTCGCGATCGGTATCGTAGCCAGCTAGCGGCGCGTTGGTGTGGTAGAAGGCGTAGTGGTTGCGTCGCTCACGATACTCGGTCTTGTGATAGATGGTCGAGCCATCGATCTCAACCTCGCCCGTGCTAAAGTTGCGCTGGAAATTGGTCATG
Organism: Ktedonobacteraceae bacterium; assembly: GCA_034437695.1. GTDB lineage: Bacteria > Chloroflexota > Ktedonobacteria > Ktedonobacterales > Ktedonobacteraceae > Paraktedonobacter. Next base: position 19,229 of record DAOTTJ010000377.1, on the reverse strand, counting down.
TCGTCGAGCGCATTCCAAAGGCAAAACTCCAGAAAAGAGAAAAGCTTCACGTTACGCGGCGAAGACGAATAGTTGGTTAACTTGACCTTGTGAACTTCACAATCCCCCTGCAAAGGCACCATGTAGAGCGTCTCAAGTCCAATACCATTCCGCTCACCGTAGATACGCGTGTAACCCAGACCATGCCTGCACTCGTATTTCGTCAGGTCTTTCTTGCATGGCAACCAGCCAGGCGACCAGTAGTCGCCCTGGTCATTGAGGTAGAAGTACTTCCCCCCACTATCCAAAGGAGCATTATTGTAACGGTAACGCGTGATACGCCTGAGACGAGCATCTTTGTAGAAAGAATATCCACCTGCGGTATGGGAAATCAAGGAGAAAAAACTTGAGGACCCCAGGTAGTTGATCCACGGATAGGGGGTTTTGGGGGTGGTAATCACGTATTCTCTGGCGGTATCGTCGAAATACCCAAATTTCATGTTCCGTACTCCCTCCGGTTTTTGTTTGTCATCTTGCCAAACCTGCGCTGGACACATCTTAGAGAACTGTTTTACAACAACGGCTTTCTTGTGTAGCAGAACCGTTACTGACTCTTGCCATCGCCTTAGGTACGTACAGAGAGTATGAAGGACACGAGGACGCCGCGTGTCTTTTTTCTCTGATAATCCTGATTGTGCAACAGCCCTTTTTTCACTTTAAAGACGGGTGAAGATGCAGGGTTTCTCAAAAGTCTTTGCTTTCCCGCCCACCCTGCGAGAAAAGGGTCTGCAAGGACACCTCTGATTACTAGTCCCCCCGGACAGGGTGCCGTCAGGGGACTGGCCGTCCCCTGCACCCCTGCTTCTGAGGACGTTTGAGAAACCCTGGTGAAGGTGGATGAAGAACGATGGTTTTTATTTCTTCAGTACATAATTATAGCGTGTTTTTTTATGCAAAGTCCAGGGGGATTGGCAAGCCTGTGGCTTGCGCCCCCACCCATCAGCATGAAGTTAGCAGGGGAACATCCTCTGCACTCCCGTTTTGCGTGTTTTGCCTCCGGCAAAACACGCAAAACTAGAGAAGAACTTTGTAGAAGATACAGGAAGGCATTGTTCGGGCGCAGGCCTGCGCCCGAACAATGCCTTCCTGTAGGTAATTTGAATAGTCCTGGATATAAAACGACGAGTACTTGCGGGGCTATTTGCGATATGATAGGCTGAAGGTGAGGGAGATGTATAGATATAGTATGAGTAGATTTGAGCAGGATCTCTGGTCAGATGCGCCTGTGCAACCTGTGCTAGCGGCGCAGGAGGTGCATGTCTGGCGGGCTTCGCTGGATGTTGCGACGGCGAGTGTTGAGGAGTATCGACGTGTCCTGGTTGAGGATGAACTGGTGCGTGCCGATCGCTTCCATTTTGCTCACGATCGCCAGCGCTGGACGGTGGCACATGGGGTGTTGCGCCTTTTGCTCGCTCGCTATCTCGCGGTCGCAACCTCGGTTCCGCGCTTTGTCACGAATAAGTACGGCAAACCGGCGGTTGTGGTGTCAGGCAGCGAGATGGAGCTGTGTTTCAACCTTTCGCATTCTGGCTCGCTCGCGCTCTACGCTTTCGCACTACACAGAGATGTAGGAGTGGATGTCGAGTATATGCGGGCCAATGTTGGCTACCTTGAACTGGCTCGGCACGTGTTCTCTGCGCACGAACGCGCAGTTCTTGAAGCGCTACCCGCCGATTTACAGGAGGAGGCCTTCTTTCAGTGCTGGTCACGCAAGGAGGCGTATATCAAGGCGCGAGGTCGCGGATTGTCGCTGCCCCTGCGCGACTTCGATGTCTCGCTTGATCCCCGCGAAGCGGCGGCCCTGCTGGCCAGCCGCGAGGAGCCTGACGCCCCCGAGCGCTGGCTACTCCAAGCACTATACCCTGGCACACGTTATGCGGGTGCACTCGTGGCTCAGGGTCACGACTGGCGGGTGCGCTGCTTGCAGTGGCCAGCAGCATTGTAGCTCGTTTTTTCACATTCCCGATGACCGTTTTTGCCAGCGCCAGAAAGAATAAGCAAGAGAAGGCGGGTCCAGCCCATCCATAACCCGGTGCTTCCCCCGAGGCACCGACCCCCGGCTAAGGGGGCTGGTCACCTTCTATCGTGAGCTTTTGTTTATAGAGCCACCCCTTATCGACTCCGCGCGAGGAAGAGACGAGAGAGCTTCAAGACAGTTTCTGAGGTAGCCTCGGAAACCGTGAGAAATACCGCAAAAAATGACGTATATTATGCAACACCTATCGCCATTCCTCAGGCCAGGCAACAAAATTTTCTGGGAAAGAACGACGCGTGAAGCAATGATGGCTCTTACCTGTAAAATGAGTGAAATAGGCATGAAGAACTACAGGTGGATGGATTACCTACCTCATTTCCGCCTTTTTCGGCTCTTAAAAAGTGTCGGTGCCACTGAGAGTCAGAGCATGGTACGAGAAAGATAGCGGGCGGCATCAAAGGTTTTTTAGTATTTAGGAGGACAAGATGTTCAAGAGACAAAGGCCGAGCTGGATGACCCTATCCATTTCGCTCTTCGCACTGCTGACGTTGGTGCTCAGTGCCTGTGGAGCGCAAGGGACAGCGGTACCCACGCCGTCCACGACTCAACCCGTCAAAGGGGGTACGTGGATCGACGATGTTCCGGCGGCTCCGGGTTCGCTGCTCCCCCAGGGATCGGATACGACCTACTCCGTATTGATCGATCAGGCAATCTATACTCCACTTTTCTATGGAGACGCCCTGGGACATATCCATCCCGGCCTGGTGGCCGAGATCCCTACGGTCGCAAACGGAGATGCCAGCGCCGATCTTAAAACCTGGACCTTTAAGCTGCGGCCAAACCTGAAATGGTCGGATGGCGTGGCCCTGAACGCGGACGATCTCGCTTATAGCTTTAAAACCTATAACGACCCGACGTACGGCGCGAAGTTTACCACGGGCTTCGTTGATATCATGTCAACCACGGTCTCCCCGGATAAACTGTCGATCACCATGCACCTGGATAAGCCCATTGGCAACTTCGTCTCTAACTTTGTGGACGCCAATCCAGGAGCACCACTACCCGCCCACCATTTTTCCAGCATGAAGCCCGGCGATATCCTCAAATCCGCCGATAGCCAGTTGCCAACCGTGACCAATGGCCCCTTCATGATCTCGGCCAGCGCAAGCACAGCCCAGCAGAAATATACCGTCGTACGCAACCCCAACTACTACCAGCCGGGTCTACCCTACCTGGACAAGATTGTGTTTAATATCGCCAACGATACAAACACCATCCTGAAAGACGCCCAGGCCGGTCAGATCACTTCAAGCTGGTTTATCGATATCAGCCAGATCGCTACCTATAAGGCTATCGCCGGTTACACCGCCGCCCCCGACCAAGTCTCAGCCGGCTACGAAGCCCTGTGGTTCAACGAGAATAATCCAGCATTGAAAGATGTCGATGTACGCAAAGCCATTGCGATGTCGATCGACCACAATAAATTGATCTCTGTAGCGCGTAACGGTCTGGCTAAACCGCTATGTACCGACCATCCGGCCTCGCTTGTCCCCGGCTACCAGGCGGATGCTCCCTGTCCTAAATTCGATCCCGCTGGGGCCAATACCCTGCTCGATGGGGACGGTTGGGTGAAAGGCTCGGACGGAGTGCGCAGCAAGGGTGGCTTACGCCTGGACTTCAAATACACGACGACGACGCTCTCCTGGCGTAAAACCGATCAGACGATCGTGCAACAGAACCTGGCCGACATCGGCATCAAAACCACGCTGGTCAACCAGCCTGGTAGCACGTTCTTTGGTGAGACTCTGCCCCAGGGCAAGCCCGGCGTCTATGACATCGGTGAGTTTGAGCAGACGTACTCCTACGATGCCGATGACTCCTCGACGTTGAACTGCGCCTCTATCCCCTCCGCAGCTAATAGCTACGGCGGTCAGAATTATGCCTTCTACTGTAATCATGCGCTCGACGCACTCTACAACCAGGAACTTGGTTCCACCGACCCAACAGTGCGCCAGGACGCGTTCAATAAGATCCACCAGATCTACCTGACCGACTTCCCATTCGTCACCGAGTACGCGCCGGTTAACGCCACAATCGTGAAGAATACCGCGCACAACTACGCTTCGGGTCCAATGGGCGCTCAGGAGACTGTCAACGTCTGGAACTGGTGGTGTACTGGCGGTACCTGTTAAGGACATTTCCAGGGACTGGCTGGCCGGTATTGCAAGCATATACCTCACTGCCCGGCCCTGAATGAATTGCTAGTGACGCGGACGAAATTATCCGCGTTGCTAGCACGCCTTAGCTCTAACGCTTACCACATCTCAAAATGGTAAAACGAGATGGTGCAATGACGCCACGTCAGGGCTACTCCATACTTGACGCGTAGCCCCACCCTCTGAAAAAGGATCGGACTGCGAGCGTGGGAGTCACGGCTCCCACGCTTGCAGTCCGATCCCAACATCCTGGGGAGGGGGGTTCGCAAGCCAGAGGCTTGCAAGAATGGAATAGCCCTGACGACACGCAAAAAAGCATTGACAGAGAGAAGTTTTCTGCGTATACTACTCGCAACATTTTTCAACTCCTTCCCTGTCTATGCTGTAGGAGGCTTTTATGGGACGTTATGTCATCAGGCGACTACTGCAAGCCATTCCACTATTGATTCTGCTCTCTGTTTTTATGTTTACACTTATCCATTTAATGCCTGGTGGACCCGAGGCGGTCCTCTTCAATCCGCGCCTGAGTCCCGCTGGACGAGCCGCACTGCGAGCCGATTTCGGACTGGATGATCCCCCCTGGCTCCAGTACTTCAAATGGTTGGGACGTATCCTGGTGGGCGACTTCGGCACCTCTTTCACCACCTATCAGCCGGTCTCTAGCATCATCGCCACGCGCTTTCCACTCACGCTAGAGTTGTTTGGCACCGCTCTCATCCTTGCACTCATCGTGGCCATCGCCCTGGGTATGCTCTCGGCTATCCGTCACCGCTCGATCGTCGACTATACTGTGACGACTATCTCCTACTTCGGCATCTCGATGCCCATCTTTCTCATCGGTCTGCTTGGACAGGATATCTTCGGCGTGCAGTTGCATATCTTGCCGACCTCCGGGACTTCCACACCCGGCTTCGTCTTCGATCCCTTTAATGCCTTTCTGGACTTCTTTCTCCACCTCTTGCTCCCTATGCTGGTCCTCGCGATTACCTTCATCGCCCAGTGGAGCCGCTATATGCGCTCCAGTATGCTGGATGTAATCAAACAGGACTACATGCGCACCGCACGGGCGAAAGGCGTCTCTGGATTCAGAGTTCTGATCTTCCACGCACTGCGCAATGCGGTCATTCCGCTGATTACTGTGGTCGCGCTCGACTTTGGCGCGGTGGCCGGCGGAGCTGCGATTACCGAGGGCGTCTTTAACTGGCCCGGCATGGGATTGCTCTTTATCGAGTCGCTCGAAAATCGCGATTATCCCGTACTACTGGCAATGCTTATGCTTGGAGCGGTGTTTGTCATCGCATTCAACTTGATCGCCGATATCCTCTACGCCCTCATGGACCCGCGTATCCGCTATTCGTAAGCACCGAGGACGACAAAAAGGAGCATTTCATGGAGATACCCCAGCAGTTTACTAGCGGCGTAGCCGAGGAGAATGAGACCTTCCTGGACCTGGAAGAGACATCCGAGTTGGTGCAGAAGCGGCGCAGCCAGGGACGCATCATTTTTGATCGCTTTATCCGTCATCGCGCCGCGATCGTCGGGGTGATCTTTCTGGCCTTCCTCTTTCTGCTGTGCTTTCTGGGTCCGCTCTTCTGGCAAGCCGATCCCGACCTGATCCCTAACGATGTAGTGACCAGTCGCTTCACCGCCCCGGATCTCATGCATCCCTTTGGGACCGATTGGATTGCCCGCGACGAACTGGCAAGGGCGCTTGCGGGTGGACGCATCTCGCTGCTGGTCGCGCTGACCTCGATGGTGGGGGCGATTCTGTTCGGTCTGGGTATCGGCTCTTTCGCGGGCTTTTACGGTGGCCTGATCGACAATATCTTGATGCGCTTCACCGATGTCTACCTGGCCATCCCGCTCTACCTCTTACTCTTTGTCCTCTCGGCCACCTTCACCGATGGCTCGCCGCAGAGCGTGGTCATCCTGATCTCGATCTTCGGCTGGACGTACGCGGCCCGTCTGGTGAGAGGTGAATACCTGGCACATCGCGAACGCGAATACGTACTGGCGGCGCGAGCGATTGGTGCACGCGACCTGAGTCTGATGTTCCGCCACATCCTGCCCAACGTAGCGGGTCCAATCATCGTCAACGCGACGCTCTTGATCGGCTCAAACACCATTTTGGAGTCGGTGCTGAGCTACTTTGGTTTCGGCATCAAGGCCCCCAGTCCAAGCTGGGGCAACATGGTAGCCGATGGACAGGGGTACTTTGACCAGGCTCCCTGGCTGGTATTTGTACCCGCGCTCCTGATTTTCTTCACGGTGCTCAGCGTCAACATCGTGGGAGATGGTCTGCGCGACGCGCTGGACCCGCACATGACCGAGCGTTAAGCGCTCCATACGGTTAGAAGGAGGCGAACTGTGGGGGAATACCTGCTAGAGATACAGGACCTGAAAACCTACTTTAAAACGAAGGCGGGCTATGTGCGAGCCGTCGATGGGGTAAGCTTTGCCGTACAGGCCGGCGAGAAGGTCGCGATAGTCGGTGAAAGCGGCTGTGGCAAAAGTGTGACCGCGCTCTCAATCATGCGTCTGATCGAGCAGCCGCCCGGCGAGTACATCAATGGAAGTATTCTGTTTGGCGACCAGGATCTGCTGGAGCTACCCGAGCGAGCGATGCGTAAAATTCGCGGTGGCCAGATCGGCATGATCTTTCAAGATCCCATGACCTGTCTTAATCCGACCATGACGGTGGGCAATCAGATCGCCGAGGGACTGCGCATCCACCTCAAGCTGGGCCGATCGGAGGCGTACAAGCGGGCAATTCGTCTGCTGGAGCAGGTGGGCATCCCCGATGCGACGACGCGAGCCGGGGCCTATCCCCACGAGTTCAGCGGCGGCATGCGCCAGCGCGTCATGATCGCGATAGCCCTGGCCTGCAATCCCAAACTCCTGGTGGCCGACGAACCGACGACCGCGCTTGATGTCACGGTCCAGGCGCAGATCCTCGAATTGATCGACGGCGTGTGTAAGGATTTTGGCACTGCACTGATCCTGATCACTCACGACCTGGGCGTCGTGGCGAGTATGACCGACCGCGTGGTGGTGATGTACGCGGGCAAGGTCGTCGAAACGGCTTCGACCGAAGAGCTTTTCGCCAATCCGCGCCACCCGTATACGCTGGGACTCCTGGCGTCGATCCCACGCCTGGATGAGCAGCGGACGCAAGATTTAAAGACTATCGAAGGTGCTCCACCCAATCTCTTAAAGCCTCCTTCCGGCTGCCCTTTTATGCCACGCTGCACCTTTGCCCGGCCAATCTGCCGCACAGTTCCTCCGCTCGATCCCCTGCCGGGTCAGGCCACCCATCGCAAAGCCTGCTGGATCGATGTGACCAATCCACAGGAGCAGGCATACGCCGAAAAGCGTCGTCTGGCCCGCCAGGAGAAAACCCAGGCCGTCCTGCAACAGGCAGCCCTACAGACCGCGGAGGAAACGAAATGATGGAGACGGAGACCAGAACAGCGACTTCCAGCAAGACGCTGCTCGACGTACGCGACCTCAAGATGTACTTTCCACTGAGCAGCGGGCTGATCGTGCAACGCGTGAATGCCTACGTGCGAGCGGTCGACGGCGTCAGCTTTACGATTGAACGCGGGCAGACGCTGGGACTGGTGGGTGAAAGCGGCTCGGGGAAGACCACGATTGGCCGCACTATCGCCCGCCTGTATAAGCCGACCTCGGGGCAGATCCTCTTCAACAGCATCGATCTGGCGACGCTGCGCGGTGAGGCGCTGCGCCACGTGCGCCGTCAGGTGCAGATGATCTTTCAAGACCCCTACGCGTCGCTCAATTCGCGTTTCACCATCGGTTCGCTGGTTGCAGAGCCGATGCACATCTACCACACCGCGTCACGCGCAGAGATCCGCGAACGCACTGCCGAGCTGCTCAACGTGGTAGGTCTGCGCCCGGAATACATCGATCGCTACCCACACGAATTTAGCGGCGGCCAGCGTCAGCGCATCGCAGTGGCCCGTGCACTTGCGCTCAACCCCGAATTTATCATCGCCGACGAGCCGGTCTCCGCGCTTGATGTCTCGATTCGGGCGCAGGTGCTCAATCTCTTGCAGCGCCTCCAGCGCGAGTTTAACCTGACGTACCTGTTCGTCTCGCACGACCTGAGCGTGGTCCGCCACGTGGCCGACCGCATCGCCGTGATGTACCTGGGCAGGATCGTCGAGCTGGCCGACCGCGACGAACTCTATGCCACACCCCAGCATCCCTATACGCGGGCGCTCCTTTCGGCCATCCCGATCCCTGATCCGCAGATCGAAAAGCGCCGTCAGCGCATCATCCTGCACGGCGACCTGCCCAGTCCAATCAATATTCCAAGCGGCTGCCGCTTCCATACGCGCTGTCCAATCGCACAAGCTATCTGCCGCGAGGTCGAGCCAGCCTTCGAGGCCAAAGCAGGACGCGAACACTACGCAGCCTGTCACTTCTCAGAGAAGGTAATCCCTTCCACGCCGACCCAGGACTAGACCAGCCAGAAAAGCAGACGAGGCGGGCAGACCAGTATTGTTTTCTTTTACCGGTCTGCCCGCCTCGTCTGCTTGTAAGATGCGCAGCGTGTGTTTAGTGGATGACGCGATCCACTACCATCACGGCGAAGATCGCCGCCAGGTACATATTCGAGTACCAGAAGAGGGTACGCGCCCAGGATTTCTCGTGCTCGCGCCACAGGCGGATCGCCAGGTAGAGCAGGCCCCCACTCAGCAGGAGCGAACCGACCAGGTAGATGTAGCCCATCGCATGAATGACAAAGAGCGAGGTAGTGATGCCCAGCAGGAGCAGCGAGTAGAGCAGGATCTGCCAGCGCGTCTCGGCCTCGCCCTTAACCACGGGCAACATGGGGATACCAGCTCGCTCATAGTCCTTCTGGATCAAGAGCGAGAGCGCCCAGAAGTGCGGCGGAGTCCAGAAAAAGATGATCGCGAAGAGTCCGATGCCGGTCACAGTGATCGAGTTGGTCACTGCGGCCATCCCGACCAGGACTGGCACTGCGCCTGCTGCGCCGCCAATCACGATATTCTGCACAGTCGTGCGCTTCAGCCAGAGTGTATAGATAAAGACATAAAAGAGGATCGCCGAAAAGGCCAGAACGGCGCTGAGCAGGTTGACAAACAGGGTCAATAGCACAAACGAGAAGACCCCCAAGAAGATGCCAAAGACCAGAGCCTGGCGCGGCTCAACGCGGCCAGAGGGCAGCGAGCGGCGCTGAGTGCGTCCCATAATCAGATCGATATCGCGGTCGATATAGCAGTTGATGCAGTTCGCGCTGCCAGCCGCCATCGCGCCCCCAAGCAGGGTTGCGGCGAGCAGTGGAAGCGAGGGCAGACTGCGCTGCGCTATCGTCATGGCCGCAGCCGTAGTGCCAAGCAGCAACGTTGTGACGTGCGGCTTCATCAGATCGACATAGCTGGCGATGGTCTGGCGGACCACGCTGACCTCTTCCGGCTGCTCGGCCAGCACGGCCTCACCCTGAGGCAGCGCACGCAGTTGGTTGGCGGCCAGCGCGGAGAGCAGGACCAGCGTACACCAGACGGCAGTAGCCAGTACGAGGTGCAGCACCGCGATCAGAGGAGTAGTGCGTCCGAGGGCGATCAAGCCACCGACGACCGCCTGTCCGACAAACAAGACGCCGCCGAGCAGACCAATCACCGCCTGGACGGGCGCGATGCGCCAGCGCCGCAGGGCCGCCACGACGGTCCACAACATCACCAGACCGACGACGAAACCGGCGAGACTGTGAAGAAAGACCAGGTTGACATTGCCGGTCCCGACGTACGCGCCAAGCAGCATCAAGAGATAGACACACAGCATATTAGCAATCGCCAGGTAGGCGAACTTGCGCGTCTGCGCCGGGTGCTCGACGCTCGCCAGCGGTTTCGAGCCAAGCAGCGCGACGGTAATCATCACCGAGAAGAGGACGAGCGCGGCGATAATCTGAAGCGGTAGCTGGCCCAGCGCGGTCAGTCCACCCAGCAGCGTTTGCAGGCCCAGCAAGACCGGTGCAGCCACCGTCATGGTCAGCAGCGAACGCTGACCCAGCCGACGCGCCACCAGGACAGCGCCGATGCCAACCAGCAACAGAATCCCGAGCACCCCGGCGGTCACAGCGCTGAAAGGCGGTAGCTGACCGACGCGCAGATAAAGGGTCGACGAAGCCGCGTGGCCAGAACAGAAAGGCCACGTCGCGCAGCTCATCCCGGAACTGGTCGCGAGCACCGTCCCGCCGAGCGCAATCAGGAAATAGATAACGATCGTCGCCACCCAGGCCGTAGAGTATGTAAACTTCTTCATAGAAGTAGTCTCCTGACAGATAGAGGTAGGGCAAAACCACTGATTCTACATATGCGGAAGCCACTGACGCATGCCGTCAGCCAGTCCATCTTCCTGGTCTTGCAGATCGAGCTTGTCGTTTGAGGCAAGCGTCTCATACGAAAGGCGCTCATGTCCCTGAGCATCAATAATAAAGGTAATCGGGTCGTGTTCGGCGTTACCACTGGCGTCAACCTGGACAAAGACGTTGTACGCGTGGTAGATAGCTTCGAGTTGCGCCGACGAACCGGTAAGAAAAGACCATTGGTGCAGCATGCCGTGCGCGATCGACCAGGCCTCAACGGTAGAAACACTGGTGGCCGCTGGATTGGCATTGACCGCCAGCAGGACCACGTGGCCGACCTGCGCCGCGCTGAGCTGCGCTTTCGCGCTATACATAATATTTGAGGTCAACGGACAGAGCGTCGTACAGCGCGAATCGATAAAAGCCAGTACAACTTCTTGTCCATGCAGACCAGAGAGCGTCACCCGATGGTTAAACTGATCGGTCAGCGTGAAATCTGGCGCGAGTGAGCCTGATAGAGGAAAACCACCTATCGCCATATTCGCCGTCTGTAGGTTTGTCTGCGCCTGTCTGGTCATAAAAAACCTGATGCCCCAGATGGCCCCGGCGATGAGCACCATCGCCGAGGTGGCAAGAAAGGCTGCAACTACCAGTTTTTGCAGGTTCGCTGAGTGTTGCATACATCGATCCTTTCGCCAGTGCCTGATTGTTGTGCAAAGCTCGCCGCTCTCGCCAGCGAGCAAGCAGGGATACGCCCTGAATTTTGCGAGTTTAGGCGTGTTGTTTTTCGTCGAGATAGACCTGACCGTCTTCGCCCAGTTGGCTGGTCAGCCAGCCGTGCAGAAGAACGCTGAAGGCGATGCCAAACGGCAGGTCGCCAAAGGTCCACATAATGCCTGCGCCCAGGCGTTGATCCTGGAGGGCGGTAAAGCCATTGTTCAGCATCAGATGAGCATAGGGAGCATAGAGCGGCGTCTGTGCAAAGCCGAGCACAGCCGCGAGCATCACATTCTGAATAATCGCCACCCCGATGCAGGCCATGCGTCCCAGGTAGCCCAGCCGGTCTGGCAGCGGAGGCGAAGGGATGACCTGACTCCAGAAGAAGAGACTGACCGCCAGAAAGGTGGAATGCTCCAGCCAGTCGTGGATCAGGTCGTTGGTCAGTGCGAGATCGTAGAGCGGTGGCCAGTGCCAGACCCAGATCCCCGCGACCAGCAAGACGCAGGCCAACGTTGGTTGGAACAGCCAGTTGCCCACGCGTGCGCCGACGCGCCTGATGCCGGGTCTGGCACAGGCGCTGAGAAACGTACGCACCGGCACCGGCAGGCCGAGCCAGAGTGGGCGCAGGGGAGTAGCTGCCACCAGCAGGAGCGGAATGATGCCCAGCAAGAAGAGATGCTGGATCATATGCACCCATAGCAAGCTCCCAGAGAGCGTATCGATAGGTGCAGCGGCAACCGCCAGAAAAGCCAGTAGCCCAGCGGGAAAGGCGATGCCGCGCCAGAGCCAGGCACGCCACAGTGAACTGTCGTCAGGGGGCGTCAGTGCAGGTGAGTGCGAGTCGCTGCCATCCGTCGCAACCAGTCCTTCGCCAGTGATCTGCATCCACCCGCGAAAGTACAGAATTTCGAGGATCAGGCATCCAAGCAGCAGCTGAGGCGGAACAGGCCACCCATTTTTGTCAACCCAGATGCTCATTGCGGCATCTCCTTCCCCAAAAGAGCTAGTGAAAGAACACAGCGAAGACCCACATCAGCACGCCGGCTGCGACGGTGTAGTACCACCAGTAGCCGGTGACCTCGGGGACGAACGTCAGTCCATCGATGCGTAAACGGCCGCGCATACTACGTCCGAGCAGTAACAGGCCGATAATCGCGGTCAGCAGCAGGTGGATCGCAGTCGACCACGTCACCAACAGAAGAACGCTCTCATAAGCCGAGATCGGGACGCCATATCTCAGACTTGCGCCGATCCATACGTCTGCCACGCCCCCGCCCAGCATCAGCAGCCAGGCGAGCACCAGAGCAAACGTCAGTCCACTGCCGGAGGAGCGCAGTGAGCGCACCCAGACAAAGTAGAGCAGTGCGCTCAGCACCATCGCCAGGGTCACAATCAATCCTGGGAGAAAGGCCGGGGCGAAATCGCCGGTAATCTTAAACTGATTCTCCGTATTCAGAGCGCTCAGATAGCCGCCAGCCGCGAAGATAGCGAGCACCGAAAGCGCATCCGACAGGATCAGCATCAGTACGCCTGCGCGAGCGCGGGCAACCTTCACATGGGGTTCAAGTCCATGTGCGTGCTCAGGAACATGCTCCAGAGATGTTTCCATCGTCTTTTCCTCTCATACCTTCCCCGCTACGCCTGGCTCTCGCTCGGCGGCTGGGTTGGCGCTTCGACAGGCGCATCAACGCGATCGATCGTAGTCGCGGGCGCGACCGGGAGGGCAGCCGGCAGAGGCGTGCCAAAGTTGTAAGGCAGAGACGTTATAACGGGCAGCTCGCCCTCGAAGTTCTCCAGCGGCACAGGCGTTGGCACAGCCCATTCAAGGGTTCTGCCGCCCCACTCATTGCCATCGGAGATCTCGCCGCGCAGCCACGAGCGGATCACGTTAAATGCCAGCACAAAGACCGAAGCAGCGATCAGAATCGCGAAGAGGCTGGCGATCAGATTGGCGGTTGCAAAAGGCGGCGCGACATCGGCTGACCAGCGCGGCTCACCCTGCAAGCCCGCGTAGAACAGCGCAATAAACGTCCCGAGAAAGCCAATCTCAAAGAGCCAGAAGTGGAGCACCCCCAGGCGGCTATTCAGCCGTCTCCCGGTCATCTTGGGGAACCAGTAGTAGAGGGCAGCCATAAAGCCAAAGACCATTGCGCCGACCAGCGTAAAGTGGAAGTGCGCGGTAACAAACATACCGCCGTGCAAGACCTCGTCGGTCGGCAAGTCCGCCAGAAAGATGCCCGTGATACCACCGATGACAAAGTTAACCAGCATACCGCCGATGAAAAGCATTGGAACCGTCAGCCAGATGCGCCCTTTCCAGAGCGTCCCAACCAGTACCAGGAAAAAGAGACCGGTCGGAATAGAGATGATCTCAGTATCCAGCATGTACGGACCGTCAAGCGCATTCTCAGAACCGCTGGTATACAGGTGATGTCCCCACACCAGCACGCTGAGGATCGAGATACCAACCAGGCTGCCCACCATCAAGCGATAGCCAAAGATCGGTTTGCGGGCGAAGACCGCCGTCAGCTCGGCCGCGATGGCCATCGAGGGCAGCGCGATCACATAGACCTCGGGGTGGCCCATAAACCAGAAAAGGTGCTCGTACAGCCAGTTGCTGCCACCGGAGGCGGCCAGGAAAAACGATGTATTGAAAATGCGGTCCATCAAGACCATGATCTGCGAGACGATAAAGGAAGGGAAGGCGGTCAGACTCAAGATCACCGAGAGCACAACGCCCCAGACAAAGATCGGCAGTCTTCCCCACGTCATACCTTTTGTACGCATGACCATAACCGTCGTCACAATATTCATAGCTGCGACCGTCGTCGAGACCGAGAAGATCAGGATCAAGAAGCAGTAAGCGTCCATACCAGGAGTCAGCTCTTGCACCGAGAGAGGCGCGTAGCCGGTCCAGCCGGTCGGGAAGCCACCCAGGAAGAGAGTAGAGAGAAAGACCGGAATGGCCGCGAAGAGCAGCCAGTAGCTGAGCGCATTCAAGCGTGGGAAGGCCATATCCCGCGCCCCAATCATGATGGGGAGGATGAAATTGCCAAAGGGTCCGCTGACCATGATGATAGTCGAAGCGATCATCAGGATGCCATGCATACCGACAATCGTATTGTAGGTCGAGGGAGTAAAGAAGATTGCGCCCGGCACCGATTGCTCCAGGCGGATCATAAAGGCTCCCATTGAACCGAGGAAGAAGAGCACGAACACAGTTACCAGGTACTGCATGCCCACGACTTTATGATCGGTCGTATAGCGGAAGTAGCGCCAGATACCGTGATCTTTGCCTGCCAGTTCAAGCTCTTCGGCCACAGTCGGCTCGTTGCGGTCAAAGCCCCATTTAAAGATGCCATTAAAGGCCCCGATACCGATAAAGAAGAAGAGGACCCAGGCGGTGTAGACAGCAGCCGCAACCGCGTCGTCATTCGGCACACTATCGGGACTCACATGCGTTGTGACCATATTGACGAGCCAGCCGGCCAGCGCGGCAGCAATCACCCCGAGCAGGATGCCGGTCAAGACGCTGGGAAACAGCAGCTTGAAGCGGGCAGGGCGTCTGGCCATTTCTGTGGATGGAGTAGTAGCTATACTGCTCACGAGTGTCCTCCTTGATGTTGTATCCAGGCACTAAACGCATCAGCACTGACTACTTGGACAGATTCCCACATATAGGAATGATAGAGGCCGCATAACTCTACGCATTGGACCTGGTAGGTCCCTAGCTGCGTCGGCGTTATTATCGCAGTGGTAGTTATCTGCCCTGGATTAGCATCGACACGTACACCGAGCGCACGCACGGCAAATCCGTGCAGGACATCGAGCGAGGTGACGTAGAAGATCACCGGTCGATTGACCGGTATCTCGATCAACTGCGCCCCGGTGCTGGACGCACTATACTGAGGATAGTCAAACGTCCACATCCACTGCTGCGCGGTGACATTCACTACCAGGGTATTGGAGGTAGTGGCGGCAGAGGTCTCCTGGTAGAAGGCAATCATGCCCCAGATTAACAAGAACAGGCAGAGCGCCGAAGTGATGCCTAACCACCCGATCTGCAAGACCGGTCTGGGCTGCAAAGGAGCGCCGACTTCGTTATCGGCTGGCCTGCCATCCGAGCGGAAAAAGACCAGGCTATAGCCAAGAAACACGAAGACGAAGAGCGCCACAGGAATGGCCAGGATGGTCAACAGGAGCAGAGTAAAGTTATCGGTATTGTCGAGTGAACTGGCCGCAAAAGGCAGGATAAACTGGGCCACAGCCAACCAGATGGCGATGACAACGACCGAGAGCACAGCCCAGAGAATCAAGACACGGCGCAGATGACGCGGCTCCTGGGGCGATGCGGCACCGCCCGGAGTTCCGTCGATGTTTGCTTCAGACATATTGCCCCCTTAATAACTGGTGACGTTCATAGTACCAGCCATATAGCCGGTCGTCGACATTGGTCCGGCAAACCCATAAGGCGTCTCGCGGTCATTCCCACAGGGGACATAGCAGTGCCAGATGTAGGTTCCTGCTGGACCCGTGCGGAACTGAAACGAGATCACATTGGGTGCGGGATACGAATTGCCGTTGACCGTTGTATTGCTGGGAGCATCGTCAGCAACACCCAGAAGTGGGACACTGACAAAGATGGGGTGAGGCTCATCGGCCTTTGATTGTAAGGTAAAGGTATGAGCAATATCTGCCGCGTCAACCTCTGAGCGAGGTTTCCCATTGTAGAGAGCATTTCCACCGACCGTTCCCTGGACAGCCTGATAAAAGTTGTCATAGAGACCTGATGCGCTGTCATACTGCTTGATCACAACGGTGATCACACTGTTAGCAGGGACTTCAAAGCTGGTGGAAGGGCAATAGCTGACCCAGTCAACCTGGGGATGAGTCTCGCTGGAATGACAGACCTCGCCATCTGGAAAGGTTGAGATGTCGAGTTCAGCGGTGTTGGCACCTGTTTTGGTGGCTTGCAAGACCGGGGGTTCATAGCCAAGACCCTGGATAGAACGGAGTCCTAGGAAAACTCCGGCAATAATACCGAAGCCTATGATGAGAGAGGCGATAACGCCAAATATAAAACCCGATGAACTAGGTTTCAATGCAGTCCTCCTTGTCTTTTCCTTGACATTTAAGCCGCCAGACGCGCCTTTTCGTCTGAACAGCTCGCTTATGACCACATGGACTGAAACGTGCGGATGTTTGCTTGTCCTCTAGAAGAGACATCCTACCTTGCTGTTCTGCCTGCCTCCTTCTGCGGTTTTCCCAAGAGATCACGAGCTAGAAATAAAGCCGCGAGCCTTTAAAGTACTGAAGATTTCTGATCGTTCTCGATTGAGAAAACTGTCAGAAATTAGTATAGCATAAGGAAATCTTTTTGTTAATATCTTCAACGTTTCCCAGGATTTTTAGTTTTTTACGCATTAGTCGCCATAGTCCTATAGTCCTATGGTCCTACCATCGCGGTACAGATGCACTGCTGAAAAATTTTCCTGGTCGTAGAAAGAAGGCTCTTATTCCGCTCGTAGGTCCCGCTTAGGTAGAAGGTTATCATATCTGTCTAGGGGTTATGTGTACCCAGGACATTCCAATTCTGCGCAAGTCTACAGCTTGCGCCCCCACCCTCCTGGCTTTTAGTGCGAGTGAGGGAAAGATAAGATACACTGCAAGAGGAAATCTGGAGAAAAGCTCCTCTTTGTGTATGATATAGTCAGGTGGAGATATTTGTTAGCTGCAAAGAATTGAGGAAAGAAGGAAGCAAGTATGTCTGAAGAGAAGCAGCCAGTTAGTCCCCTGCTGGCGGAGGCATTGCAGTACTACAGGGACGCGGACGAGGCTGAGCGACTCTTTCGCAGAGCCGGGGTGATTGAGCGTCTGCGGACGCAGGAACTGATTGCTCGCTATGCACCTGTGCCGCCGGCCAGGATATACGACATCGGTGGGGGTCCAGGAGCCTACGCGCTCTGGCTCGCCAGGCAGAGCTACGAGGTCCACCTGCTCGACGCCGTCCCACACCACATTGAGCAGGCCAGCGCGGCCTCGCTGCAACAGATCGACACTCCGCTGGCGAGTGTGCAACTGGGTGACGCCCGCCACCTGCCGTTTGCCGATGAGAGCGCCGACGTTGTGCTGCTGTTTGGACCACTCTACCATCTGACCGATCGCGCTGATCGGTTGCTGGCTTTGCGCGAGGGACGCCGCGTCCTGCGTCCAGGTGGCTGGTTGCTGGCCGCGACTATTTCGTGCTTTGCCTCGCTCCTGGACAATCTCTCGCGGCGTCCCGAGATCTTTAACCGACCCGAGGAGACCGCGATGATCGCCCAGGATCTCGCCCAGGGTCAGCACCGCAATCCAACCGGTGACATCGTGAACTTCACCACAACCTATTTTCACCACCCTGACGAATTGCGCACTGAGGTCGAAGCAGTTGGACTAGAGCACAGAGCGACCCTGGCCATCGAGGGTCCTTTCTGGCTGGTGCCAGCCAGTTTCGACTACTGGTCCAACCCCGACTACAAGCAACAGTTTCTGAGGTTGTTGCGCATGGTCGAGCAAGAGCCAACCTTGCTCGGCGCAAGCTCACACCTGATGGCCGTCGCCCGCAAGACCACAGGTTAGGGTTGCAAATTTTCGGCGTGAGGATGGACCAGCCAGTAGCGACCATGCTCACGAGCGAGTAGCTGTTCGTCGATCAGAGCGCGGCGCAGACTGGCCACGTCGTCGTAGATCGGCTTGAGCAGAGCGTTCACGTCGAGCTCTGAGTAGATATATCCCCAGACAAAACGCTGAGTCAGCTCTTCCAGCACAACCCGGCGCTTTGTGTGTTGGACCGGCACACTAAGCAGACGCCCGTCCTGAAAGAAAGTAGCGATGATCTGACTACGCGATTCTGCGCTGCTCAAGAGTCCAAGATGGTCATCGGCAAAGTAGGTTTCGCGGATCTGCTGGATACGCGCCCTATCGAGCATATAGTAGCGATAGGCATTCCCACGCCGTTCCTCGCGCACCAGACCGCCATTTTTAAGGATCTGGAGATGGTGCGAGATGGTCTGCGGCGTCACGTCCAGCCTTTCGGCAATCGCCTGACCATAGAGCGGCTGGTCCTCTTCCGCCAGCAAAGCGAGAATCAGCAGACGCTTAGGATCGGATAGCGCCAGACCCAGCGTGCGTAAACCGAACAGATGCGAGGTAAAAAACTGTGGATCGGCCTCGGCCCGTACATCCAGGGCAGCGATATCCTGCGCACGCCACTTGCGCGTATCCTGACCGGACTCCCCCAGGGCCGCCGTAGGGTTCTCTTCTTTTTCCATTGCAGTATCACCGTATCGTATTATCATACAATCAAACAGTTGTTTGATTGTATGATAATACGATACGTATAGATATGTCAAGCTTGGACAAAACACAGATCAGGGCGATGGAATGCTCGGCGTGTGGCCCTCCTCCTGAACAACGGATCGGGTTGCAAGCCAGAGGCTTGCAAAGCCAAGCATAAGAAAAGAGCTAGGGAGATAGTACGCGGCGATGTAGCATCTTCCCTAGCTCTTGTTTGCCGAGAGCTGGGCAACGTTCACGATGAAAAGCTCATAGTGAAGAGCACAAACATTTAGTTATACGGAGCTGACTGCTGGACATAACTGGGCTGGGCAAAGTAGACGCGCGACTCTTTCTGACCAAAGAGCAGGTACAGCAGAGGTCCGAGCACGATAGGAATCGGCATCAGCCATATAACGATAAGCCAGACGATTTTCCCCAACGTACCGTGATTGTCCTGCAAGACCATGACCGTGGCAATCACATGTCCAACTACCGGTATCAAAATGATCATTAAAAACAGCAAACTATTAAAAAGACAACCTCTATTTCCTTGCATTGAATTCTCCTTTGCACCAACAACATCGTAAACGTATCTCTATCGAAATGCTTT
>DAOTTJ010000376.1:0-15198 GCA_034437695.1 Ktedonobacteraceae bacterium | reverse complement strand
GGCCAGGGCAACCTCGATCTCGTCGATAGTATAGCGATCGAGCATTGTATCACCGATGATAATCCGCCTGGTATTGCCCAGACCAGCCAGGGCCGCGTTGGTCGTGGTAGTTTTATCGCTCATCTGCATAGAGAAGACACCGCGTACCTGCGTATTGGCCCGCTGCGTAAGCGCCAGCAGCCGTTCGGTCAGTTCACCTGTGGGCAGAGGACTGAATTTATAGAAAATGGGCATAATCAGGACGGGCGCAAGATTGGCCATAACGACCGAGAAAAAGACCAGGATAAGTCCAACCCACAGCCACCAACTCGCCGGTTGCAGGGCCAGGAGCGCATAGATCAATTCGATCACCACTACTTCCAGAATTAAACCCAATACCTGGCTCTTTAACTTGTCGAGCAGCCAGACTTTAAGGCTCATGGTGGAGAGCTGGTAGCGATGCGGCAGAATGTAGCCGCTATAGTAGTTGAGGGGAGTCGTGATGATGTCGTAGGCCAGGTAGACGACTACAAAGTAGACAAGGATTTGCCAGGGATACCAGCCGGCCACTGGCTGCCAACTGAGAGCGGCAGGGGTGTGCAAGAGGGTACGCAACCAGAGACCCAGGCCACTTAGCACGAGCACGAGCACGCCTGCGGCGCTGATACCCAGGCCAATAAATGATAAGCGTTCGTCGATACGTGCGTATGCTCGCGCCTGCTGCTGGCGTTCTGCATCAAGGCTGACGTCTGGCGATTCTGGTTTGATCTCAGCTTCCATGATGTTCTCCTGTTGGGGGTTTTTCTATAGAGATTTGGTGAGGCCAGTATATCATTACTAGCCGTTTTTTACGAAAGCCTGCGGCTTTCGTTTCCCTGTACATGCAAAACGCTACCCCATAAGCATGAAGGTAGCAGAGAGCATCTCTCTGCACTCCTGTTATGCCTGTTTTGCCTCCGGCAAAACAGGCATAACAAAAGAAAAAGTTTGTTGGGGACACCCCAAACCTCGGCAAAGGGCTGCTGCCCTCTGCACTCCCGCCTACATTCGTGCGAATGGAGGACACCTCGCCCTCTGTCAGGGGACTCCTCCTGCTCTTCAGGTGTATAGTAAAGAGATTGCGAGGTCGAGTTTGGTTAGCTGGCTAGGATTTGGGCTGTGATAGTTTTGATCTGGTTAGACGAGATGGCGAAGCCCAGGCCATTGGCTGGTGTGTTTGTTTCGTTGTTGATGGCCGAGAGTGTGGGCATGCCGACTACCTGGCCCTGCAAGTTGACCAGCGCACCGCCGCTGTTTCCTGGGTTAATCGCCGCCGAGGTCTGGATCAGGCCGGTCAGATTGACGGTCTGCGATTCAGAGGCGGTGCGATTGAGCGCACTGACGACGCCTGCGGTGACTGTGCCGGTATAGCCCAGAGGGCTACCGATCGCCAGGACATCCTCGCCTACGACAAGCTGTGAGGAGTCGGCCAGTACGGCAACTATCATACCAGTAAAGGGGGTGATGTGCAGGACCGCCAGATCGGCAGAAGTATTGGTGCCGACGATTTGCGCGGTCTCGCTTGTGCCATTGCTCAACAGGACGCTCAACGAGTTCGTGCCGCTGACGACGTGATCGTTGGTAACTATGTCGCCTTTGCTATCGATAATAATCCCGGAACCGATGACCTGACCCTGGGAAGTTGTGCCGTCTATCTCGACGATTGCGGGCGAAACTTTGGCAATCACTGCCTCTTGAGCGGTCTCGGCGCTGGTATTCGAAACCTGATCGGGAGTTGAAGACGATGTAGTTGTGCTTACCGATGTAGTCGTTCCGCTCGTATGGGTGCCGATCAGTTCCCACCCTGAGAACAGGCCCAGAGCAAAGACGATTACAACTACACAGGTCAATATAAAGATTGAGCGGCTGCGGGTATTGCGTGCAACCGTTGATGAATATGTTGCCTGCCCATATTGCGGCATCTGATACACTGGCGGATAGGGCGTCTGCCAGCCAGGCTGCGGCACTTGCTGCTGTACTATTGGCGGATAGCCGGGCTGTGGCACTGTTGGCGGTTGTGGTGTCTGCCAGTCGGGCCGTGTTGGTAACTGCTGTGGTGGCACTGACGGCTGCCAGTTGGGCTGTGGCACCTGCTGCTGCGGCACGGGTGGCTGATCTGGTGAGGTGCTATAAGAGAACCAGCTACCTTCTGCTTCTGGATTCGGTTGTAGTGGATCGTCGGAAAACATGTGTTTACCTCTATCTTTCTTTTATTCAGGATTCGCTGTTCTATTCGTTGACTTATACCTGATCGGGTTATTAGGATTTTATTTTTTTATCTGTATAGAGCATAAGTCAGATTTTTCAAGGAAGATGCAAACAATTTTAAAAGTTCTGTAAAGAAGGGTGGGTGTTTGGTGAGGACACCTCCATTCGCGCGGACTTGAGCAGAGGGTCACCCTCTGCACTCCTGTTTTGCGTGTTTTGCCTCCGGCAAAACACGCAAAACAGAATAAAAGTTTGTTGGGGACACCCCAAGCCCCGGCAAAGGGCTGCCGCCCTCTGCACTCCCGCCTAAGTCCGCGCCTATGGAGGACACCTCACACTCCGACGGTCCCCTGCGCCTTTGCTTTTTTTACACATCTGATGGGCGGGGATAGACGCCGAGGCCGGGGGTTGTGGGTAAGAGTAGTTTGCCTTGCTCGACGATTACGCCGGTATAGGGGTCATTATCGACTAAGAGGTGTCCATCCAGGTCGGCGTAGTCGACGAGGGGTGTGAGGTGCGCGGCTGCGGTGATGGCGAGGGAACTCTCGATCATACAGCCGAGCATGATTTTGAGGTGGTGCGCCCGTGCGACGTGGATCATTTTCAGGGCGTGATTGAGTCCGCCAGATTTCATTAGCTTGACATTTATTCCGTCCGTACATTCAGCCAGGCGCGGGATATCGTCGACGGTGATGCTGCTTTCGTCGGTGATAATCGGTATCGGTACATGGTCACGCACGTATTTGAGGCCCGCGAGGTCGGTGGAGGCGACTGGCTGTTCGACAAACTCGATATTGTATGCGGCCAGTTGGTGGATGGCGCGGACGGCCTCTTTGGGAGTCCAGGCTGTGTTGGCATCGACGCGGATGATGGCGTCGGAGACTTCGCGAATGGCTTTGAGGTTTGCCAGGTCATTTGGAGTGCCAACTTTGATTTTGAGCAGCGGATAAGCGCGAGCGGCCAGCGCTTTCTCGGCCATGCGCTCGGGAGTATCGATGCCAATCGTAAACGAAGTCTGCGGGGTCTGTGCGGCGTCCAGTCCGAGCAGCTTGTAGACAGGTACATGCAATAGCTTACCAACGAGGTCGTAGAGTGCCATGTCAATGGCTGCACGGGCAGCGGGATTAAGGCGCAGACGGTGCTCGATACGTCCCAGGATCGTTTCAAGCGCAAAAGGATCGTCGCCCAATTCGTCGGCGAAGCTGGCAAGGGCGGCCAGCGTTGTCCCGCGTACCTCGCCGTAGTGCTCGGACGGCGCGGCCTCGCCGATGCCGGTGACACCCTCGTGCGTGATCTCGACGATGACGTTCTCAGCGACGTACTGCACGTGTCGCGAGATGCGAAAAGGCGTAGTGAGTTTGAGATCGAAAGGGCGGAAGGTGAGTTTCATGGGCGTATCTATCCTGCTTTCCAACCAGGGTCAATCAACAAATTGACCGGCGACCACTTATCCAACCAGGTATGCCGTCAGGGCATCCATCAATCTGCTGCTGCCGAAACGCCAGACATCGGTCGTAGGCAGACCCGTCTCGGCCTCGGTCTGCTCAATCGCGGCTCGTGCCTGTTCGTCGCTCAGGCCGATAGTCACAAGGGCGATACCCACCACCTTGCAAGCTCGCTGGTGGGGCAGAATATTGACAATCTCTTCGTTAAGCTGGATCAGACGCGAGAGCGCGGGAAAAGTCACGTGCTCCAGGCCATCGATCGCAATCGCGCCCGCGTGGTGACAGAAGACCAGCGCGTCGGGTCGCGCACCGTGCAGGAGGCCGAGCGTCACTGGTGAATAGCTGGGATGATTGAGCGCTCCCTGGCCCTCGACAAAGACCCAATCGTGCTCGCTGGTCAGTTCCAGTACCAGATGCTCGACCTCGCCGGCCAGGAAATCGCTGATCACACGGTCGGCTGGCAGACCACTGTTCGCGATGAGAATACCCGTCTGGCCAGTCGCCAGGAATGCGCTGCTCAGACCACGAGCACGCGCCTCGCGATCGAGTTCCAGCGCCACAGTCATCTTGCCAGCCGCGCAATCGCTGCCAACCATTAAAACTGTGTGGCTGCCAGGGCGATGAGAGGCAAAGCGGCCTACGCGCTTGGTCGTGGGTGGACGGCGGACATCCCAGATCTCAACGCCGCGCCTGGCCGCAGCCGCGCTCAGTTCCTCGTCTTCGGAGAGAAAAAAGTGGAGACCGCTGACAAGATTAAGGCCCGCGTCAATCGCGCTCAAGAGGGTGCCACGCCAGGCAGCGGGTAGTACACCGCCCATTGGCGCGATACCTATCAAAAGGGTGTCGGGTGCAAATGCCAGAGCGGCTTGAATATCGCTGACGACGGGTACCCCCTGGCCGAAATCGGTGTGCAGAGCCTGAGAAACATCCTGACCAGCGTGTGTACTATCGATCACCGCGACCACCGGGTCGTGGCCGTAGCGTAACACCCCAGTGGCGGTCTTACCGGTATGCCAGTTAAAAGCCCCTTCGGCCATGATTACTATTTTACGCATGCAGTCATGTTCTTTCTACAACACTACGGGACGCGACCACGCAAGCCCTTTTCACACAGACTTCAAGCCAATACGCTGTTCCAGCTCGTGCGCCACACTATAGGGGTCGCGCGTTCTAGTGACAATTGCCTCGGTCAGGGTCCGCCATTCGTCTGCACCGACCTCGCGCTGCATGGCCGCAAGGACAGCATGTACGACGAGTGCCTGGACTTCACCGCGCACCTGGCGCTGCGTCCGGCTGGCGAGCAGACCGCTCTCGGCGAGGTAGAGGCGGTGCCGTTCTATAGCGTCGGCCAGTTCAGCGAAGCCCTGCGCTTGCAGAGCGGACGTTTTGAGTACAGGAACGCGCCAGGTAGCCTGGTCCGCCTGACGACGCGTCGCATTCAGATTGAGCATCATCGTCAATTCAGCGGCGGTCTGATCGGCCCCGGCGCGGTCGGCCTTACTGACGACAAAGATGTCGGCGATCTCCAGAACGCCCGCCTTGATTGCCTGGATCTCGTCGCCCATGCCGGGCGCACAGACCACCACAACCGTCCCGGCGGTGCGCATAATCTCGACCTCGGCCTGACCGGTGCCGACTGTCTCGATGATCAGCGGATCATAGCCGGCGGCATCCATTGCGTGCGCGACATCGCGGGTCGCGGCCGCGAGACCCCCCAGGTTGCCGCGACTGGCCATGCTACGAATAAAGATATTTGGATCGCCAGCCAGCTCCATCATGCGAATGCGGTCGCCCAGGATCGCGCCTCCGCTGAAAGGACTGCTCGGATCGACCGCAATCACACCCACCTTATGCTCGCGACGGCGCAATTCGCGCAGCAGATGAGTGACCAGCGTACTTTTGCCCGCGCCCGGCGCTCCAGTGACACCGATCAGGTGCGCTCGCCCGGTATGCGGATGTAGCTCAGCAAGATACTGACGTGCGCCGGTTATATCGTTCTCGATCAACGTCACCATACGTGCCAATGCCCGTCGATCTCCAGCAAGCAGACGTTCAATGATATTTTGCAACGTACGCCTATACCTCTGTGACCAGGCGGGTGGCCTGGATATGCTGACGAACAAACGCGATAATCTCCTGGGTAGAGGTGCCTGGACCGAAGCACCCCTGGATGCCCAGAGCCTTGATAGCGGGGAGATCCTCATCGGGCAGAATACCGCCAGCAGCCACCAGGACATCGTCGACGTTATTCTCTTTGAGCAACTGCATGACCTTAGGAAAGATGGCCATATGTGCGCCCGAGAGGATGCTCATCAAAATGGCATCGACATCCTCCTGAATCGCCGTTTCGACAATCATTTCGGGTGTCTGACGAATACCAGTGTAGATAACTTCCATACCGGCATCGCGCAGAGCGCGGGCGATAATCTTCGCGCCGCGATCGTGGCCATCCAGACCTGGTTTAGCGACCAGTACGCGTATTGGGCGAGCCTCATCCATAGAACGTGACTCCTTCGTCGATAAAAAGTTCCGGTAAGAGCCTTGTGTACAGCGCTCGAATAGCGCATTCTTGTTCCTCATATAAAACCGCGAGGCGCTCCTCCCATTCTACACCGGAGTCCGCCTGGCTGCAAATTTGCTCTAACTTTCTGGCCCGTTCAACTACCTCCTGACGGTCCTCTGGCGCACTCCACGGCACAGGCAAGTGTTCAAGAACTGCCTGCTCGATCTGTGGCTGCACGAGCTTATAGGCGGTATGGAGGTGATAGACATAGGCACGCAAGAGACGCGAGTTGAGCAGAGCAAGCAGGAAATAGATAGTATCCAGATCGGGAGGAGACTGATGGAGGAGGAGGAGATAGAGGGTCTGCAAAACCACATGGCCGTGTGTATCCAGAGTGGCCTGCAAACGTCCTGTACTCTTGACGACCAGCAGTTTGGGTGTTTGGTAGCGTTCAAGCGGCTTGCGGATAGCGGTACGCGCAATGCCCCACGTCGTCTGGGGTCGGCGATATGGATGGAGATCGATGCCACCGCGCAGCAGTGGATAACCGTCTTCCAGAGCATCGAGTGAACCGAGGGCCGGGTGATCGCGTCCAAGCTCCTCGCCGCGCTTAATCATCACCAATTGTTTTAAAGGAATCAGGCGCATAGAGCCTGCACGTCGTTTCTCCTGTGAACGCACAAAGGTCTGACGCAGAAGCTCGATACTGCGTCCCTGCTCGGTACTGAGCAGATAGCGCAACGAGCTGTCTGGTTGACGTACCAGGAGGGCCTGAGCGACGCCCTGAGATGACTGTGCGGCCAGTGGTAGCGAAGAGATGCCCGGTTTAAGGTCGTCGTGCCAGCGTGTTCGCGTCCAATGGACCCGGTGCGACGAACTGGGACGTTTTTTCTGGCCAATCAGCACAACAGCGCCGACCTCAGCCGCGAAAACACCGGAGAGATGCCAGATATGGTGGAGCGTACAGTCTTCCAGCAGATGCGCCCGCTCGGGGATGGCATTGGCCCGCGCAAGCACAGGATCGGGCAGGATCAGTCCAATCCAGCCGCCAGGGCGTACCGCCTGCAAAGCCAGCTCGAGAAAAAGCAGATAACTATCGACCTGACCGCGCTGGTGTGTCTGACGATAGCGGCTCAGATCAGTGTTTTTAGCCGCCAGATAGGGAGGGTTGGCCACCAGCAGATCGACACAGGGCTGCCACGGCAGAGCCAGGCTATCGACCTGGTGAAGGTGAAAGCGGACTCTGGCTGTGGGTGCGCCACAGGTTTGCTCGATCGCCAGGCGCATCTGCATATCCGCCAGGAAACACGCCACAGGATCGGGGTCCAGGCCCCACAGGTTGCGCTGAAGCAACGCTTCGATGCGACGTTGACTCAGTCCCTCTCTAAGACCGGCCAGACAGAGACGCCGGGCAGCTCGCGTCAAAAAATTCCCGCTACCGCAGGCGGGATCGAGCACACGCACGCGGCGAAGCTCGCGCTCAGATGTATAGCCGCAGGCATCGAGGATCTGATCCACCAGAGCTGGAGGAGTAGAAAAATGCCCACGCTGCTTGCGCTCGCCGGGAGCGAGACCGGCTTCATACCAGCTAAACTGCACAGTAGTATGCACTCCTTGCTATCCTCGCTCTATTGCTTGTCTGTTAAATTGCATCCTGCTCGTTGCTACCAGGTTCATCCTGGAACATCTCCTGGAGGTTATGTACAGGAATGCTTTCTATAAGCACCTGCTCGACCGGCTCCTGCACGCTTAAAATCTCCAGGGCTTCGCTTGCTGCCAGGCGTCCCGCCTCTTTAATGCTGGAAGCCTGGCCGACGCCCAGTAGCAACTCCTGCTCGTAGACACCCACAGTAAAAACGCGGTCGTTGTTCATGCCACTCTGTTCCAGGACACGATAGTGGGGTAGGGTGCCAGAGCGCCGCAAGAGCAGCTTCTGTAAACGCCCCTTGGGGTTCGTTTCGAGCGCGTGCTGATTGACCAGCGTCACCATAGGGAGCAGAGTACGCACCATCAGAGCACGCGCCGCCTCTGCACCCTGATCGAGATGGATAGCCCCAATCAGGGCTTCCAGCACATCGGTACAGAGCGAATCGCGCGAACGCTCATTGAAAGTTCGCAAATTGGCAATATCGACACGAATGTATTCGAACAGGCCCATTTCGCGTCCAACTTTTGCCAGGACGCGTCGACTGACCACCTCCGATTTGAGCGCTGTCATCTCACCTTCAGAATATGTAGGAAAGGTGCGATAAATATGCTCAACCACAAAGGCACCCAGTAGTGCATCCCCCAAAAATTCCAGCGTGTCGTAGGAATCGCGCACAGATGTCTCCGGGCAGCAGGAATGATGAGTCACGGCTCGCTCTAGCAATGAACGATCGTGAAAATGCACTTCCAGCAGATTTTCCAATTCGGCCAGTTTATCTACCATCTCCATACTCCGCATTATAACTCATTATCACGACGAGCGTCGAGAACCCTACAGACGTAAATAGGGAAAAACCCTCTTGACGTTTGCTCGTTGATCGCAGAAAATAGTCCCATGCACATGCTCTCATGCCTGATCTATAAAGCTCTATAAACACGAACCAATACACTATTTTGCAACCTGGATAGATCTTATGAAACAGTTTAAACAAGCAAAAAATCGCTTCTCTCTTGTAAGTGTGGCCTCTGGTTGCGCTCTCGGGCTGACGCTGCTGCTGCCAGGGATGGTAGAAGCAGCCAACATCCACGCGATTGTATCCACACCGTCAACTAACACCTCGCTCGACGCAACGAGTTTCTTTAACCTGCTGATGATCTCACTGGCCGAACTCGGAGCAATCTTCTGGGTTGGCGCTCAGTTCTGGTTGAATTTTGTGCTCCAGGCGGTCGCAGAAAAAGCGCCCGTTGAGCAGGAGATCGCTAACCGCGTGGAGCAACGCTTTGCCCGCGTCTTCTCACTGCCGACGCTGACGCTGCTGCTGCTTGCCAACGTCGGAGTGCTCTACGGTCAGGTGCTCATGCAGACAAACGGCAACTGGAGCGCCGCGCTCTCGCTCACTGCACTCAATGCCCAGGCAACCGGCGGACGTTCAGGTACCTACTGGACCTTGCGTATCATCGTGCTCTTGCTGGCAATCGTCGTCGGTCTGTATAGAGTGGTGAGTAAAAAGCGTCCGCACTTTATCGAGCAGGCACTGCCACTGGTGAACCTCTTTCTGGGCGCAATGCTCTTTGTCGCGATGGCAGTGTCTGGCGATACCGCAGGTGTGACTGCGGTACCTCTGACCTACACGCTCGTAATCGACTGGCTGCACTTGATCGCTGCCGCCCTCTGGATCGGCGGAACGTTCGCGATCTTCCTGGTATATTTGCCGGTTCTGAAAACGTTGACCACCTCCACACAGGCTCGCTCGCTGGTGGCGCTGCTGACCCAGTATCTACCGCTAGCGCTGATCGGAGTGGTGATCATGGCCATCACCGGACCACTGAGCACAACGTTCGCCTTGAACTCGCCCGGCCAGCTTGCGACTACCGCCTACGGTCGGTCGCTGCTGAGTAAAAGTTTCCTCGTTGGCGTCCTGCTCACCACCAGCGCCTGGTACCTGCTTCGGCTCCGTCCACGCCTGAAAAGGGAGTATCAGAAATATACTCATTCCTTGCAGCAGATGGAGAAAAACCAGCGCGAAACGTCTGACGAAACGTCAGGCGAAACTGAAAGATCGACGCGCAGGCATAAACGGCTGAGTCAGCAGACAAAAATGCGCGAACAACGCCTGACGCGCAAGATAACGCTGCTCGCCAGTATCGTACGCTGGGAAGCCGGCCTGGGCGTGGCCGTAATCGTCTGCGTGGGCCTGATGAACGTCTTCGCTGGCACCCTGACACTAGCCAAAGCAGCTCAACCAACCCCTCAAGCACAGCTTACTCCCACTGTAACGAACGCGCCTGGACCCTACACAGGGACCGGACTGACCAGCGATGGGAAGTTCAGAGTAGCGCTAACCGTCAGCCCAAATCACTTTGGCGCTAATCTCTTCACGGTTAAAGTCACCAATGCACTGAGCGGTGCGTCTTTAAGTGCGAACGAGGTAGGTGTGACCGTCTATACCACTTCGCTCGATATGGATATGGGAACAGATAACATCGACCTCCAACCCGACGCCAAAGGGGGGTTTAGCGCCACCCAGGATCTGCCGATGTCGGGTAACTGGAGTATTGGAGTGGATCTGCGCACAACCGATCACCAGATCCACAAAGCAAACTTTACAATCGTCACACCATTTTAGATATCAGTCAGAGTAACGACATGAAGAAACTACAAGTAGCGTTTCTGATGTGCTTGGTCATCGCGCTTACCGCGTGCAGCAGCGGGTCAGGGAACCAGAACGCAACCAGTACTACCACTCCGCGCGTGAATGGCTTTGGCGGCAACGACAACCATGTGCATTCGTTAATCGTCCTACCCGACGCACAGCATACGCTGGTGCTGGCCACACACTACGGGATTTTTCGCTCGCAGGACCACGGCTCGACCTGGCAGCAAACGGCTGCTGCGCCAGGGCAGATTATGCACAATCTCATGGCCTACTATCTGAGCTACAACCCGCTGGACCCCCAGCGGCTCTACGTGCTTACGCAGGTAGCGGCGGTTCCCTACACCAGCACAATTGGTCTGTATACCAGCAGCGATAGCGGCAAGACCTGGCAGCTCTCGATCGCCAGCGCCAGTCTCTCGTCGGGCCAGATCTTCTTTGAGCAGGCAGGCAACGACAATGCATCCGAGGTCTACATTTACCTGCGCGAATTGGGACCGCTCGGCCTGCGCGTGAGTATGGACAACGGACAACATTTCTCGCAGGCGGGGACCAGCCTACCGTTTGGCAACCTGCTGGGCCTCTTACCGCTGCCCAACCAGCCGGGTCATCTGCTGGCTTACGGCAGTAACGGGATCGCGAGCACCACTGACGGCGGGGGACATTGGAGCGTAGTCGCGGGCATTCAGGGCGGCATCTTCGAGATGACCACCGCGAAGCAGGGCGCACCCCTCTACGCATCTGGCGACGCAGGGGTCTACGCCTCGCAGGACGGCGGGAAGACCTTTACACTCGTCGAGAGCCAGCACTCGTATGCGTCCCTGGCCTCCTCAATCCAAGATCCACAGATCGTCTACAGCAAGCTTGGTCTCGGCGTGTATCGCAGCACCGACGGAGGAAAAACCTGGAACGAGCTGCCTGTTATTCATATAAGTCAGCAGGCGCTAACCGGCGATGTGCTGGTCGCCGATCCCGACGGGACCAACCAGGTCTACCTTGCCATCTCTTACCCGGTGGTAGTCT
This sequence comes from Ktedonobacteraceae bacterium, assembly GCA_034437695.1. GTDB lineage: Bacteria > Chloroflexota > Ktedonobacteria > Ktedonobacterales > Ktedonobacteraceae > Paraktedonobacter. Next base: position 3,700 of record DAOTTJ010000376.1, on the reverse strand, counting down.
ATCACTTTGAAACGGCGGGTAGCACCTGGAAATCTATCACGCCGCCGGTCTGAGCTGCCGCGTTCACTGCTAATAGACCTATATGCAGACTGTGCTACAAGGCCAGATAGTTCGCACCCAATAGAGAGACAAACGTAATGCGCTCATATTCAATAAAAGTAGCTTTGCGCCAGACTTCAAGGCGACTCTTGCCAGGTCTGTGCCTGGCACTGTGTGGCCTGCTTTTCCTGAAGCCTCTGCTCCCGGTGGTTCACGCCGATGGTGGTGCTCCCAACCTGGCGTATATAGCTGGCGGCGGCTCCGGCATCAGCATTATCGATATTGCCCAGACGAAAGTGACAAAGAACATTGCGCTGGGCGCAACGCCATCGATGGTCTATCTGAGCATCGATGGCCGTTATCTCTACATCACGCAGCCCACGCTCAACCGCGTCAGCAAGCTGGTGGCCAGCACTGGCACGGTCGTGTGCAGCGCGACGGTGACGGGTCAGCCCGCGCTGGAGGTCTTTGATCCCGGCGACAACCGACTATATGTTGCAGGCAACGGCGCGTCAACGCTCACCGCGCTGGACGGAAACGACTGCGTGGTCAAGCAAACTATCCAGACCAACGGTCCCGTTCAGGGCATGGCTCTGGCTCAGATTGGCAGCGGGGTGAATGGGGGGACCGGCAATCAGGTCTGGTTCTCCACGACCAGCACGCTTAACGTCTTTCAACTGCCCAGCAAGATCCAGACCATCAACATTCCTGGTGGCCCTCAGTACGTCTCTATTCCCCAGGGTGCAACCGTCTACGTCACCACCCATCAAGGGACGATAGTTGCGGTCAGTTTACAGGATCTACAGGTCACTGCTCCACTGTTAACCGGGGGCGACTTTGGACCGATGGACTACGACGCCTTTACCGCCGAAGTCTATGTCCCCGACCGCAAACATAATCTGGTCGATGTGCTGACGCCCATCTACTACGGCAGCACAGTTCCTCAGGAGCCTAACCACGTGATCACCCTGGGCGTGCAACCGCAGTCGATCGCGATCACCAGCGACGGCAACCTGGCATTTATCGCACTCTCATCGGGCAATATCGTCATGTACGACGTACCAGGCAAGCAAGTGCTGAACACGCTCTACGTCGGTGGGAGTCCGCACTTTATTATCACCGGCCTCTATCCACCCAACGCGGCACAGAACACCAACGCCAACGGCACACCCATTCCAGTAGTCGCACTGGTAGTCATCGCAATCGTGGCCCTGCTCGTTTTGGTGGCGATTGTGATGTTGCTCGTCGTCAGCCGCAGGTCTCAGGCCGACAAACAAACGTGAGCCTTCGCCAGGCCTGGAGCAAAGGTGGACGCGCAGGGAAACCCGTTTTGTGAAAAATTACCATCACGAACCGCCAGGCAGAAGTGTTATACTGGATAGGTGATTTTACGTTGTTTCTATAGGTAGTTTATTCGTATGTGCGTTCGTTTTATGTGCGTTCGTTTAAAGAAGGGGTCTGGTATAGCAAAAATATGAGCTGTATCGGAACCGCTGGCCATATTGACCACGGTAAGTCAACGCTGGTAGAAGCGTTGACCGGCATAGATCCCGACCGCCTGGCCGAAGAGAAAGCTCGCGGCATGACCATCGACCTGGGCTTTGCCTGGTTGACCCTGCCCGACGGCCGCGAGGTCAGCATCATCGATGTCCCAGGTCACGAAGGCTTTATCAAGAATATGCTGGCCGGCGTCGGAGGGATTGACGCGGCCCTGCTGGTCGTGGCGGCTGACGAAGGAGTCATGCCACAGACACGCGAACACCTGGCAATTCTGGATCAACTGCGGGTGCGGCGCGGCGTGGTCGCGCTGACCAAAGCCGACCTCGTCGATGAAGAATGGCTGGACCTCGTACGGGTCGAAGTGGCCGCAGAACTTAAAAATACGACGCTCGCCGACGCTCCTATGCTGGCCGTCTCGGCGCAGACGCGCCAGGGCTTACCCGCCCTTCTCAACGCGCTGATGGAGGCGCTGGATGTGGAGCAGATACGCCAGGATATTGCCCGACCACGTCTGCCGATCGACCGCGTTTTTACGATGACCGGCTTCGGCACAGTCGTAACCGGCACACTGCTCGACGGCGTCTTCAGGCAGGGTCAGGAAGTCGAAATCCTGCCGCAGGGCTTAAAGACGCGCATCCGCACGCTGCAAACCCACCGCCGCCAGGTCGCAGAAGCACTGCCGGGCAACCGCGTAGCACTCAACCTGGCCAATATCCCACGCAGCGAACTTGAACGCGGCAATATCGTGGCACTACCCGGCCAGCTCAAAGCGACGATGCTCCTGGACGCACGGATTGAAGTGCTGAGCGACGCGGCGCGACCACTGGTCCACAACACACAGGTAGATTTCTATTGCGGCTCACAGGAAGTACCAGCGCAGGTGCGTTTACTCGACGCCAACCAGCTAGAACCGGGACAACAGGGCTGGGCGCAGCTCCGCCTGGAACAGCCCATAGTAGTCGCCAGACGCGACCGCTTTATCCTACGCATCCCTTCGCCCTCGGCAACGCTTGGCGGTGGCGAAGTCATCGATGCATACCCGCGCTTTCACCGCCGCCATCAGCCGCCGATCTTAACGGCCCTGGCAACCCTGGCCGAAGGTTCACCCGACGAGCTGGTACTGGCGGTCCTGCACCACTCAAACAACAAAAAGTATCTCTCTACCTCGTCTATACTAACAGCGGGGAAATTCTCAAACCGGGGTCTGAGCGGGTATGAGTTGACAGAACTTACCAGACAGAGTAATTTATCAGAAGATGTGACGCTCACTACTCTGGAGACGTTGTTAGAAGAAAGACGAGTACGTAAGGTGGGCTTGTGGTGGTTCGCCCAATCCATTTGGGATAGACTTTGTACCGAAACAAGACATATGTTGCAGGAACAACATCACCGCTACCCACTGAGAGGGGGTCTCTCCAGAGAAGAATGGCGAACCCGCCTGGGCCTCTCTTCACGGATGGCGACTGATGTCTTTTTTGCTATGCAAGCCGAGGGTGTGGTAAGCGAAGCGAGCGCCAGAAGCTCTGGCGCGGGTGGGGGACTGCTCCGTTTACCAAATTTTTCACCGAGATTGACAGATCAGCAGCAAAAGCAAGTGGAGCATCTCCTGACTGTTTTTCGCGCCAATCCCTATGGCCCGCCTGGACGAATGGCAGTTGAGGAGGCAGTAGGTGCAGAGGTGCTGGGAGCGCTCGTAGAACAAGGAGTGCTGGTACGCCTGGGGAACGCGGCCGAGCCAACGCTTTTTCTGCGCGAAACCTACGACGAAGCGGTGGCCAGGTTGACTGCTTATTTGCGCGAGCATCAGACCATGACCGCAGCCGAAGCTCGCGACGTTTTGGGAACGTCGCGCAAGTATATCCTACCCCTGCTTGAACATCTGGATGAACGGCGTATCACACGCCGCGTCGGTGATCAGCGTTTCCTGGGGAGCGTCTCTTAACGACGATTTTTCACGAAGTCAAGTTAATACGCCTATTGCTCGTTGTAACACGTGAGAAAATCAAGAGCGCGATGGCCTTGCCCTTTTTGGAACGAAGAGTTCCATTGCGATACAAAATGAGTTACAATAGCTACGCGCAGGCGAGTAGTGCGTTTGAACGAAACGGTGTTGTAGGCGCAGGCCTCACAGCCTCTTCTTAACTCCTGCGACACACCACAT
>DAOTTJ010000375.1:0-14247 GCA_034437695.1 Ktedonobacteraceae bacterium | reverse complement strand
ACCTCCGTGGCCTGGGCACCCAATGGCAAACGCCTGGTATCAGCCAGCGCCGATAAGACCGCCCAGGTCTGGGATCTCAACGCGAAGACCCCACTCTTCACCTACTCCAGGCATAAGGGGACCGTCGCCTTTGTAATCTGGGCAACAGATGGCAAGCGGGTAGCCTCGGCCAGCGCAGATAAGACCGTGCAGGTCTGGGATCTCACATCTCCTACACCGCTCTTCACCTATGCCGGGCATACAAACGTAGTCACCTCCGTAGCCTGGTCGCCCGATGGCAAACGCCTGGCCTCCACCAGCGCTGACAAGACCGCGCAGATCTGGGATCTTCACGCGACAACCGCCCTCTATACCTATAAGGGCCATAAGCATGCAGTTACCTCTGTAGTCTGGTCACCAGATGGCAAGCAACTGGCCTCCGCCAGTGCCGATAAGACAGCGCAGATCTGGAACCTTCACGCGATAAGACCAACATTCACCTATCTGGGACACGATGATGTCGTCCTCAGCGTCGACTGGTCACCCGACGGCAAGATGCTCGCCTCGGGCAGCAACGATAGGACGCTACAAATCTGGGATACCACTTCGAATTAGGAGGGCCGGGCATGGAGTTGCTGACAATTCATTGGTCTTCTGCCTGTACAGAGGGTAACAGCATCGATCTCACCATCTTGACAACACTACCTCTCGGTAGGTATACTTCTCGTAAGCGTTTACGTGAACGCTTACGAGAAGTATACCGCTACCACGTGTGCCTCACTCGGCCGCCCCAATTCTTTCTAGATGGCGACCATTGCCCGGTAGCTTGAACGCGACAAGCGGGAGAATGCCCTTCTTTTCCCGACTTCTGGCCTTTCCAGGAGAAGTAGCAGTATCATGGATGATGCTGGATATCACTGCTTCTGAACAGCAACCTGGACAAAGAAACGTCTTAGAAGACAAACAAGGAGGTTCTACATGTCTTCACAATCCTCAGTTCACTCGCACTTCACCCGTCTACTGGTCGTCGGCGTTTGTGTGCTTGTAGCAGGCGTTGCCGTATTCTTCCAGACCATGCCTGCGCGAGCGGCTCAGGTCTGCAATAACGGCGACACGATTACCCAGGGGTCGTACTGGCTCTCCAACAATCTGTGGGGTGCAAGCAGCGGCTCAGGCTCACAGTGCATCTCGAACACCTCTATGAGTGGCAACACAATTGCCTGGAGTACCAACTGGAGCTGGAGCGGATCGGCCAATTCGGTCAAATCGTACGACAGCGCGGTTCTGGGCTGGCACTGGGGCTGGAAACTCGCCAATACCGGCCTGCCCATCCAGTTGTCGGCAAATACAAGCGTGAATACGTCCTGGAACTATAATCTGAACCAGACCACGCAGGGCGGCCAGGATGTGGCCTACGATATCTGGCTCTCGACCGATCCCAACCTCGGCAATGCCAATCCCACCGACGAAGTGATGGTCTGGCTGGACCACACTGGCAGCATTCAACCCGTCGGTTCACAGCAAACGACCGCCAGCATTGGAGGGACCAGCTGGAACCTCTGGGAGGGCGGCGTTTCTGGCTGGCAGGTGCATTCGTTTGTGCGCACGTCAACTACTACCTCGTCTTCGCTCAACCTGGCCGACTTCTTCAACTACTTGATCACGTCTCGCGGCTTGAGCAGCTCTAAATACCTGATGAGCGTAGAAGCCGGGACCGAGGTGTTCACTGGCGCAGGTACCTTAAATACCACGGCCTACTCGGTTTCCATTGGCGGTGGAAGCACGCCCACTCCCACCCCTGGTAGAAGCACGCCCACTCCCATCCCTACCTCGACCCCTGCGCACACGCCCACTCCTGTCACACCTACGCCCGCCCCGACAACCACAGCGACCCCTGGAGCGTCGTGTAGCGTCCATTATACGGTCACAAGTCAGTGGCAAGGCGGCTTTGGCGGGAGTATAGTGATTCCCAATACCGGGACAACCACACTGTCAGGCTGGTCGCTCGCCTTTAGCTTCGCCAATGGCCAGGTGATCACCCAGCTCTGGAATGGGAGCTATACCCAGTCAGGAGGTGCGGTCACAGTGACCAATCTCTCCTATAACGGGACGCTCGCTCCCGGCGCAACGGTTAACCCAGGCTTCAATGCTTCCTGGAACGGCACAAACACCAATCCAACGGCCTTTACCCTGAACGGGGTGGCCTGTAAGAGTGTGTAGCCCGCTGTAGTATCTGCGACGTTTCATGTAACAGAGACAATATGCGACGGTTGAAGGCATCGACCTTCAACCGTCGCATATTGTCTCTACGCTAAAAGTGGGGAATTTTTGCCCGCTGCATCAGCGCTGAAACCTGTGGAACCCTCAGGAAAAAACAGCAAAAATACCGTATACTAAAAATATCTAATCTCTCATTCTCAGAAAAGAGGATACCTCATGAGTGGAGTAAAAACGTCTGGCCTCTCTAGCCGCTCACAAGCAAAAGCCTACGCCCGAGAAAATCTGCGCGGCATCTGGGGCGCTATTCCCTATCCTTTTACAGCCGAGGACGAACTCGACGAGCAAGGACTACGGAAGAACATCCATTACTACATTGATAATCACCTGCTGGATGGCATCTATTGCGGCCATTTTATGAGCGAATTCTGGTCCTTGACGACGGCTGAGCGCAAACGTTCTGCCGAGATAGTGATTGATGCAGCAGGCGGCAGGGTGCCAGTCATGGTCCACACAGGCCATACCTCGGTTAAAGAGAGCGTTGAGCTTTCGCAGCACGCCGAACAGAGCGGCGCGACGTATCTCGCCATAGGAAACCCATACACGATGGCCTACGACAACGAGCAGATCTACAGCTATTTTCGCGCAATCTCCGACCGCACCGAACTGGGTATCCTGATCACCAATACCGGGTATACGGGCGTAACGCTCAGTCCAGCGCTGGTCAGTCGCCTGGCCGACCTCGAAAATATCATTGCGGTCAAGAATTCACCCAATATGACGCACACGCTCGAAACCCTGAGTCTGCTTGGCGACCGTATCTTGCTCAGTCATCCCGATGAGCGGAACTTCTTCGCGCTCATGGTCGATCACGGCTGCCAGTTCTATATGTCCTCGGCCTCGCCCTACCTCTTACAAAAGCCGGGCTATACACCGATCAAAGACTACACCGCGCTCGTGCTTGCCGGACAGATGCAAGAAGCGACAGCCCTCGCACGCAGTCTGAACCCTGCACGCCAGGTCTTCGATAAGTGGCTGCGCGATCCCTGGGCCACGCGCCGGGTGATGCCCATCGCGTACCTGAAAGCCTGGTCCGACCTGATGGGCAGCATGGTCGGTGGCGCAGTTCGTCCCCCCCTCCTGCCGATCACCAGCGCTGAACGCGCCGAACTTCAGAGCGACCTGGCACGAGTGGGACTGATCTAACAAGGCACAAACTCGCTCTTCATTGAATGAAGAGCGAGTCGACGTGCCAGAAAAATGAAAGGTCCACTGTGAGCCGCCGGAGGCTTTAGAGCTTACGCAGAAAATCCAGCACTATAGCATTAAACTCCTCCGGCTTCTCTATGTTCGGCATATGATGGGTCGCGGCAATCGTCGCCCGCCTGGCACCCGCGATATCGCTGGCGAATTTGGCTGCATCTTTAAAAAGTCGAGGATCGTCCTCGCCACCCATCGCGACCAGCGTCGGGACGCTAATCTCGGCGAGACGTTCATAGGCAGGAGGATCAAGCTCTTGCCTGGCAACAGGATCGAGCACCCAGACAAAGCTATATTCCGCCAGGTTGGCGCGTACGCGCTGACGCGCCGCAGGATAATCAGCCGAAGGAACTAGCGTCGGATCGTTCATCACTGCATCGACCATTGCCGGAATATTGCGTTCCTGGATGGCTTCTTCAAACACCGACCAGCGTGCTCGCTGTTGTTCTAACTCAGCCTCTGTGTAGAGTAGTTCGATGGGAAAGCCAGAGACAGGTGTACCAACCAGCACGAGCGCAGCGACCATCGCGGGATACTCAAGAGTAAAGTCGGTAGCGATGACACCACCGAACGACAGGCCGAGGAGATACGTCTTCTCAACGCCCAGATAGTTCAGCAGCGCCGCAAGGTCGTGTCTGTCGGCGTAGGGTATCTGAGGAAGCGCCGATCTGCCAAAGCCGCGCACATCGTAGCGTATCACGCGGTAATGCTCGGCAAAGACCTGAAACTGGTCATCCCACATTCTTCTGTCCATATACCCGCCGGGGATGAGCACCAGCGGATGTCCTTCTCCCAGAACCTCGTAGTACAACTGTGTGCCGTTTACTCTGACTGTACCAACCTCAGGGTGTATTGACCTGACCATAGTCTGCGTCTCCTTCTCTATAAGCAATGGAGTTCAAGCTCTCTACCATTCTCAAGCTTACTCGCCGAGACACAAAAACGCATCGACCTTTTAGACGATGCACTGCGCTTGACTGCTATGGTATAGTAATAGAGAGGCAACTGCTAGAGCCTCCGCTTCCCCGCTCTATCGACCACTTGATAGAAAGCTCTCCGTTTCCTTTCAGGTTATCTCCCTATGCTCGCCCGCTAACTACTGGATTGCCCAGACCAACTGGACAATCGACTTATCCCGGCTCATTGGAGAGTGATGGTCCCCGTGGTTGGGTCAATATGAATAGGTAATGAGGTCAGCGGCGTCGACGTTGGACCAGTCAGGACAGTCGCCTGATGAGCGGGATCGTACTGTGCGCCGTGACAGGGGCAGACCAGGCGACTAATCCCAGCATCGTAACCTACCTCACAGCCAGCGTGCGTACAGACAGCGTCAAAGGCAACAAATTCTTTACTCGGCAGATGAATAAGCAGTCCCGGATCTCCTGTACCTGGAACGACAAAAGCAACCGCGCTATTCACTGGCACCTCGCTGACCTGGCCAATCGTTGCATTATTCGCACCCGCGGTTCGAGCAGGTCCGCTGGCTGTTGGACGTTCAAAGATATGCAGGATTGAACCCAGCACGCCTACACCAAGTAAACTGACACCTCCAACCACCAAACCCTTGATAAACGTTCGACGCTTCTCTTTGCGCTGCTGCGCCAGGAAGAAGTGCGGCTGACGCGATCCCCCTCCGACCTGCGAGACCGCGGTCTGCGTATGGAGTACATTTGTACCTAGAATAGCAATCGCACCCGCACGAATGAGCAGTCCGTGCCGCATCAGACCACCAGGAAAGAGCTTGCGCTGCAACCAGCGATCAAGCGAGGGTAAACCGGTCAGTGCCGGTCCTGTCAGTAGCATGGTGAGCCAGCAAAACGCGAAAACGATATCCGCCCCATAGAAATAGGGATAGACGCTCCAACTCGCCGTTAAGAAGAAAAGGATGCTCAGCAACATACCGAAAAAGGCCGCAGGCCGAAAGAAGAGGCCAAGAAGCGTCCCCAGACCAATCGCCATCTCTCCCAACGCGATCGTCCAACCAAAGATGACCGCGTGCGGTATCGCGACTTTAACCAGCAAAAGATGGAGCGGCGAGGCCTGGGCAAAGCCAATCAGTTGATTACCTATATATCCGGGCGTTGCTTTATGAAAAAACTGCGGATCGGTCACTTTTTGCATACCAGCATAGAGAAAGGTTCCACCTAAAAACAGGCGTTGCGGGGCCAGCATCCAACCACTTACCAGCGGACGTTCTGCGCCCTGTTGAGCGGTAGGTACATTGGCAGCGATCGGCAATTGTTGTGTTGGCATATCAGAAATGGTAACGGATGACGGCGGCTGTTTTGATTGCATGGATAAGACTCCGGTTCCTAAAATGGTCATACATTTCAATCCCCTGGCAAAGGGGAGCATCGGCTTTCGATCTATGTACGTTGAACCTGATTATAGCAACAAAAAATGAATAGAGCATGAAACTATGTCCTCGATACATAAAATGAATAGCTATTCAAATAATTTTACATTCTTTTTACATTTTCCGACTTCTTTTTTTGACCTTTTAAAACTATCCTTGCCTTGAATAAGGAGAAGGTGAGGGATCGCGATCGACTATGCCATCGACGGGAGCACAGAACTCGTGGCTGCCCAGATCGCCGGGGACTTCACGTTACTCCGCGACCCACAGGCAAAGCTGGTCTTTATCGCCGGAGGCATCGGCATTACTCCCTTCCGTAGTATGCTGAAATACTTGCTCGATACGCACCAGAGGCGCGATATTATCCTCTTCTATACCAACAGAACTGTCGATGAGATCGCATATCGAGACGTTTTACAGCTTGCACAGACAAAACTGGGCGTGAAGATCTTCTATACTTTGACCGATAGGACCACGCTTCTACGCAACTGGAACGGCTTTGTCGGCAGAATCAACGAACATATGCTCGTACAGGTCATGCCCGATTATGCCGAACGCATCTATTATCTCGCGGGTCCGCCAGAGATGGTCAGAGCGCACGAGGCAAGCCTGAAAACGCTGAATATCAAAGGCAGTCAGATTAAAAAGGACTTCTTTCCAGGGCTTGTCTGATCGCCGCACGCCGAGGCGTGAGGGTGTTGGTTGCCCCACGCCTTCCTTACATTCACCCCCACACGCACGCCATACCCCGGCAGACCTAAAGTACCGAGAGCTGATCTTCTGGCACTAACGGCACACTAACTTCTGCCTTCTCAGGCGCACGCACACGCATGAAGAAAGCCACGACAACCGCCCCGATACACAGCACAGCACACGCCAACGCGGCGAGTTCAAAGCCCTGGTAGATGGCCGCCACAGCGACCGACCTGTTCGCGCCCTCGCCAGCGATCAGGAACTGTCCAGCCGCCGCACGACTCGCCGCCGGGGACGAGGCAAGGGCCGCGTTAATATGCAACAGGTAAATCTGACCCAGAAGCGCGATTCCAAAGGCGGTCCCGATGTTGCGGGCCATGCCTAACGTTCCCGAGGCCAGCCCCGATTGCTTCAACGAGACCGCCCCCACAACCGCAAGCGTCGCACACGAGGAGACGATCGGGATGGCCAGACCGCGCACAATAAAAGTCGGTAGCAAGGCGCTAATATAGCTACTCTGAGGGTTGAGCACGATAAAGATGTAAAGAAAGCTCAAACCAATGCCCAGCAAACCCACCACCAGGAAGAGGTACAGCCGCTTCCCAACCCATTGCGCAACCAATCCACTCAGTGGCGTGAGGAGGGCAATCAGGCCGGTGGCCGGTAAGAAGGCCAGACCACCTTGCAGCGGAGAGAATCCCCACGTGTTCTGCATAAACAGACTCCAATATGGCTGCGAACCAAAGAGCGCCGCCGAGAACAGGAAAAAGCTCAGACACCCCATGACAAAGGGCAGGTTACGAAACAGCGCCAGGTCAACTAGCGGATACCGCACACGCCGTTCGGTAAAGACAAACAGCCAGAGAATAAGCACGCCCGCCAGACAGCTCCCAAGCACTACACCACTCGCCCAACCTACGTCGCCAGCCCTGGTAAAGCCAAACAGCAGACAGAGCAGGCCAACTGACAGCAAGCAGAGACCAGCCCAGTCGACAGGCAGTGCCTTGCCTTCCTCGTGCGACTCTGCCACAAACAGCACCGCCATGACCAGCGCCACAACTCCCAACGGGACATTGACAAAGAAGATCCAGCGCCAGTTATCCCCCTGCACCAGGAGTCCACCCAGCAACGGACCAGCGATCAGTCCCAAACCCGAAATACCCCCGTAGATCCCAATCGCCAGACCACGCTGAGGCACCGGAAAGGCGCGAATGATGATGGCAAGCGTCCCAGGCGTCATAATCGCCGCACCAACCCCCTGCACTACGCGAAAAAAGATCAAAGCGAAAATGCTCGGAGCCAGACCACACGCCAGCGAAGCAAGACTAAAGATCACCAGACCAACCAGGTATACTCTGCGCTGTCCCCACAGATCCCCCAGACGCCCCATCCCCATCGGCAACACCCCAATCATCAGCACATACCCCGAGATCGTCCAGGAGACGGTCCCAAGCGGCGCACGAAACTCGTGGGCAATCGTAGGCAAAGCAACATTTACAATAAAAAGATCTATGTAGAGCATAAGAAGACCGAAACAAGCAGCGATCATCGTCAGCCACTTGGAAGGTATACGCTTTTCCATGAAAATCAATCCTCTCTCTTACGAGCCGATAGAACCAGCACCAGGCATCAAGAAAGGCTGCGCAACCCTCCATGCCAGACATACAATGTCTAGAGTATACACCACAAAAAATCACCAGTCAAGTCATTTAGATGGTGAATATTTGACCCCCTTGCATCCCCACCTGCCCTTTTCCAAACAAGTCAAATCAAGCTGCTGGCGACTGCTAGCAGCTTGATTTGACTTGTTTATAGACTGGGGGTGGGGTCTACGTGATAGAAAATGGTGTCTTCAATACCATATAGCGGAAGCGCTATTGATAATCACTGGCAAATGTACTACAATAGTAAAAGAGAAAGGAGTAGTCAATGCAGACCCTGAAAAACACTGGCGATAAAGCAGAAGCACCAGGACCGCTGGCGCTCATCCAGGCAGTTATCAATACACGCACGACCCGCAAGCACCCCGACGAATGGCAAACACCCGAACAGATACGGGCATGGCTGGTCAAACAGCAGCTTCTTGACAAAGAGACCCCACTGTCGCAGGGAGACCAGCGCCGGATGACCGCGCTGCGCGAGGCACTGCGTGAGCTGCTGCGCGGCAATAGCGACCTGCCGGTGGCACCTGAACGTATCGAGGTGCTCAACCATCTTGCCAGGCACGCACCGCTCGTTGTTCACTTCCAGTCCGCTGGACAAGTAGAGCTTATCCCCGACATCGCGGGTATCGATGGCGTCATCAGCCGCCTGCTCGAGATCGTGTTTACCGCCCAGGTCGACGGAACATGGACGAGATTCAAAGTCTGCCACAACGAGCGCTGCGAGAAGGTGTTTTACGACCGTTCAAAAAACCATTCGGCGACGTGGTGCTCAATGGCAGCCTGCGGCAGCCGCATCAAAGCCCGCGCCTACCGCCAACGCCAGCAACAAGAGACTGAAGCATAAATAATCGCCCTCTACAGTCGCAGAAGACAAAAGCGAATGCAGAGGGCGAGAGGCTTATGTATTGTAGTTTACATGTCTGTCTGCAATTTCTCCACTAATAAACTGGCCGACAATAGCGCGTGTATTCGCTGCTCCGGCTCTAAAGAAGTAAAGCGCAGCGTATTCAGCGAGTTGAGCAACAGCGCAGCATAATATTCATTGAAGTCGTCGCTGGAATTGTGTTTGACCATATGGTAAGCAAGTCTGCGCAGGTGGACAACGATATTGTAGGTCTTCATAAGACTCGCATTGGTTGTGGTGAATTTACCCTCCAACTGCTCTAGCTCGCTAAAGTGACTAATGCTGGAGAGTACCTGATCCATCTCCAGACGCTCCTGCAAGGTCGCGTCACTGGTGGTGAGCAACTGGAAACGCAGGTTGGTATCTAAAGCAACAAAATCGCGCAGGATATGTCCCTGGCCCGTTCCCTGGAAATCAATCATGCGGATATACCCATCGCTCCCAAGCTGGAGGTTATGCTGATTAAAATCACCATGCGTTGGGCAGGTATAGGTAGGGTAAGCAAAATTCTGTCTATCAATGGCCAGCAGTGGATTCATAAACGTCTGCTTGTTTGGGAGAGCTTCAACGCGGAGATATTCCTGATCTATGCCCTGCACGCCAATTAATTCATTAAAACCATTTCTCAGCTTTTCCTGCGTAAATCCCAGTTTCCTCTGATACTCTTCAACCAGATCGAGCAGATCCAGGCGATTGGTGTTCGTGTACCAGTCGATACACGTTTTGAGAAACAGATGATCCAGAGCCTGTTTGATGCGATCAACCTCGCTGCGCCTGTAAAAGCACCCGAAGTCTTCAATCGACCCGCTTGACCCTAGAAAAGAGTAGTTAATCCCCCCCAATAATACTGTCCTACGCACATCGTGGATGCTGGTGCAATATTCTCCGACCAGCCGCTCGACGAATTCTTTGTAATTGGTATACTCCTGCTGAATCTGCGCTGCATCTCCATATTTTATAACTACCGCACTTGCGCCACCAACACTCTTGTAGAAGGGCCGGACCCACAGCACACCGGAGCCACTGCGGCCAGGCGACATCGGACGCACCAGGAGGCTTTCAGCTTCATAAAACAGACGACGTAACAGGTCTTCCAGTTCGCTAGCCACCCGTTTTTGCAGCGGAGTATGCGCCACGACCGGCACCGGTTTGCCATAACTCTCCGGTGAAACCTTCACTCTGGCGACCGCAGCCTCAGGTCCACTGGTCTGCGACCAGCGAATGTTCATGTCAAGGTTGACCCGTGCATTTTTGCTGAAGACACGTTTGACATCTGCAACAAACCTCTGCGCATCAAAAGGCGATTTTTCAATAAAATCAGCTACACGATAATCACGAAAAGTCGCACGCATACGCTCTTTTGTGCCATAATTAGAGAACATGACTACCTGAATAGCGTCGGTTAGCCCTTGCTGGTCCAGTTCGCGCAGAAACACCAGTCCTTCCTCGTCGCTATCATAGTGAAAACAGATATCCAGGATCAGCACATGGTAGAGTTCCTGTTCCAACGCACTCCGCGCCTGGGCAATCGTATTGACAGCCTCGGCCTCAAAACCAGCGGCCCGCAAGGCCTCAACTGCTGCGCCGCTCCAATCGGGCATATCGTCAACGACCAGCACGCGTCCTTGTTTTCTCATACCAACGCTCCCTTTCTCGCCAGTAGCCAGGAGTTCTCTCTCTGTGCGAGCTGTTCCTGAGCTTGCGCTACAATAGTCAGTAGTTCCGCCGGGTCATAGGTCTTATCGGCCACATCTCTGGCCCCCTGAAGAAACAGGCTGCGCAGATCCTGTAACGAGAGCGCGGTAGCGAGCACAATCACCGCTTGCTGCTGAGCGATGAGATGGGCCACAAGTCTCTGTTCTTCTTGAGTCACATGCGCACAGCCTAACAGAATGAGATCCCAGGATGTTCTCTCTCTACTTAATTGCAGAGCTTCCTGGTAGCTCTGCAACGTCCGTATCTGATGACCTGCACTGCGCAATGTTTCCGCGCTATAGTCGCGCCAGTAGGATTGAAGATCAATAACTACTATTTTCATATGTACACGCTTCATACAACATATCCCTCTGACTGAGGCAGGAGTAAAGTAAAAGTGGCACCTTTTCCCTTTGCGCTGTTGACAGTTAAATTTCCACCATGTCGTTTGGCATTAAAAAGAGCGCTCCAGAGGCCAAAGCCGGAGCTACGTTGTTTTGTAGAGTAAAACAATTCAAAAATTTTTGTGTGCTTTTCCTGGGGAATGCCCACCCCAGTATCGCTGACCGAGATAGCCACCGAACGTCCCTGCGTAAAGGCCCGCAGGGTCAGCGTTCCACCGTCGGGCATGGCATCTTTGGCGTTTGTAATCAGGTCGCGTAAAGCGTCGATAATCAGCCTCTGGCGCACACGGACCAGGCCGAGATGCGGCGCAATCTCGATCTGAACCTCGATGCTACCGGGCAGGGTTACCGCGTGCAGAGCGTCCTCAAGCAAAACCTTAGGAGGCAACGAGATAGCCGTTTCGCTGCCCCAACCAGTCTTTAATTCGGATTTCAGGTTCTCGCCAAGCTTGAGCACATTCGTGACTGCATTCGCGATATAGTCCAGCTTCTCCGAGACCGGCTCACTCTCAACGCGTTGCCGCTCTAGTTCGTAGGTGATCTGTTGAATTTTGTGGCCAATCAATCCAAGATCCTGGTCGAGCCGATGGGTAATTTCAAAGGTTGATTGCCCCACTAGACCCATGATTTCGGCCTCCTGGCGCTTTTGTGTGATCTCCAGACGATAGAGCGTACTCGCCAATTGCTGGGCCAGACCTTCAAAGAAATCTTGATCTTTATCGAGAAAGTGACCAACGATGTCACTCGATAATTCCAGATTGCCATAATAGCGATCGTGAAAGATAACCGGGGCGATCAACAGTGAACGAATAGTCGGGTCGGACGGCAGTTGAGCATGTTCGGCAGCGTACTGAAAGATATCATCGGTCACCAGGGTCTGCCGATTGCGAGCAACCCAGCCATTAAAGCTCTCGTCCAGATGAACAATTGGCGAAGGGGGCGAATGACGATGGGCGGTGGCGAGGACAAGCATGAGCTGCTGGCTCGCTTCGTCATAGCGACGCAGAACCACAGGGGTCTGACTCAACTCCTGGGCCAGGCGCAGGGTGATTTGATAAGCCTGCAAAACGTCTTCAGGCTCGGTAAGTTTGCCCAAATCTTTGCCCGCTTCATAGAGCAAGCGAAAACGCTCTGCAAAACGTCGCTCCTGTTCATACGTCTGGGCTTTTTTGATCGCAAGCGTAGCCTGCCCGGCTAAGGTTTTAAGGAATTGCTCATCTTCCTCGCGAAAAGCGGCTTCGCGTGAGCATTCAAAGTTCATCACTCCGATGATCCGTCCATCATCGATAATTGGCACATCGATCTCTGAAATGGTCTGATCCTGAACGTTGCAGTAGATATCCTTCCAGAACTGGTCGCGATACACGTTATCGACCCGTGCGATCTCTCTGTGCTCGATCACCCAGCCAATGATCCCTTTCTGGCTCGCCGGCAGCGTCGCTTTCTTAGTAATGGTCGGCTCGCGCGTCTCCAGAGACGTATCGACCGTAAAGAGCTGTTCAAACCCGCTATACAGGATCAGAATGGCCGAGTGATCGGCGGCTACCTCGGCGTGTCCAAGCTTGAGAATCGTTTCCAGCACGCTGTTCAGATCTGGCTCGGGCTGATTAAGGGCGCTATCGATCTTCTGTAGCGTTTCCAGCTCATGAATACGCCGCTCGCTCAGCCGTTCAAAGATCTGGGCATTTTTCACAGCGATGGCCGCCGCATGGGCCAACCCTTCAAGCAATAGCTTCTGCGTGGCATCAAAGCGCTGCGGCTGAAGAAAGTTGACAAACAGGACGCCCACATTCTTTTCCTCGACCAACAGAGGAATGGCCGCGGTCGAGCTGAGCCGTTCACGTTGATAGAAACGCTGGCGCTCCACCAGATGGACTTCACCGCGCAATTTTTGGTAGAGCTGAACGCTCTCTTTGGCAAAAATCGCTTCTTTGGTCATTGACATAAGCCAGGCAATATCATCAGGTCGCATGGGATGCATGGTCGAACGCGCGGCCGGATCGCTCAAGATACCTGCAATATAAGGTGGCGAGACAAAGCTTTCTGTCATCTGCTTATACGGGTAGAGCACGACGGTATCCGCCTGGGCAGCATTCTTGATATTATCGACGATAGCCTGGAGCGCACTGGAGGATTCGAATAATTGGGTAAGCAGTTGCCCGGTTTCGGAGAGTATGGTGAGGTTCTTGAATAAATGGAGATTACGAATGGCCAGCGCGACATGATTACCCAGAAGCTCAAGAATAAAGAGATCTTCTTCGGTATAGGTATCTGGCTCGGGGTGCTGAATAGACAGTGTGCCAATGACTTCCCCACGCAACACAAGCGGCACATAGATAAAAGATTCCTCGATCCGCGTGCCATCCAGATGCCCGATCCGAAATGGCAAGGATTCTTTACTCCTCTGCCGAATAAAGAGAAAGGTTTTATGGGTAATAATGTATCGACTGACACCTTCAAACTTACAATCGGCCTTGTAGACTACCTGTCCCCCCTCGGTCTGATACACGCCCAGCGTTTTCGTCTGCGGTTGATAGATGCTCAACAGCAGAGCGTGGTCGCCATCAAAGATCGCACTGATATGCTTATTCAGGTTCTCAAAGAGCATTTTGAGGTCTTTGGGAAGATCGTGGTTGATTTCCTGACCTATACGCGCAACTTCGCGTATGCGTGGAAATTCGTAGGATTGCGTCATACCTTTCCGCCTTTTTGCAAACGTCCTGGCTCATAATCTACTCTGCCTTCCTTACACACGCTCCCCAGGCACGGTACTCTCTGCAACGCTCAGTCACTCAAATGGATAGCGTGCTCACCTGCACAGACCCACCCAACTCCACCCTGCCAACTGCTCCCTGCTTCCATCATAGTTCCCAGTAGTTCATCGAATGCTAACCCCCTCTCAACTAGTAAGACGTTGCTGCGGGGTTGAATAAAAATAGTGCTCGCTCGCTTTGGCTTCTTTTCCCTAGAACACAGATTGAAAGCTGCATGCATAAGGGTGCCACGCTTCCCACCAGGAGGAATAAAATCCTCAGAGCAGAAACAGGTTTTCGCTACAGGGAAACGCCCTGAAAT
>DAOTTJ010000374.1:0-19590 GCA_034437695.1 Ktedonobacteraceae bacterium | reverse complement strand
AGTACTCGTTCGATACCTTCAAGCGAGCGGTGGTACACGGGAACCTGCTGGGTTCGTTTGCCTGTGAAGATTTCGGCATTGGTCGCCTGAAGATACTCACACTTGATGATGTATATGCACGCTATCACGAACTGGTTCACTATGCGCACTTTGAACCCGACTGGCACGTAAGCTAAAGCGCACACAACACTGTACATTGACGCACTGAGGAAAAGAGGCAGAGGTAAGGCCCGACAATTGAAACAAATTGTCCGTCAATCCTCTCTCATATACTGGTCAGGGTTTCTCAAACGTCTCCGGCAACAGGATTGTCAAGGGCAGCAGCCTTTGACCGGAGTGTGAGGGGTCCTCACCACATCGTTTCTTTCAAGGTGGACGGGTGGGAAGAAAAGATTTTTGAGAAACCCTGATATACTGGTGGCAAGTGTAAATTTACAAGAAGGAATTTTACCATGACGATTTCAGCCAGAGGAGATGTTAAAGACATCTCACTCGCTCCCCGCGGAAAAGACCGCATCGAATGGGCAGAAAAAGAGATGCCCGTTCTACGGTTAATTCGAGCACGTTTTGAACAGGAAAAGCCGCTGCAAGGCGTGCGTATGTCGGGTTGCCTACATATCACAACCGAGACGGCCAATCTCGCGATTACGTTGAAGGCGGGAGGAGCTGACCTAGTGCTGTGCGCCTCTAATCCGCTCTCGACGCAGGACGACGTGGCCGCAGCCTTGATCAGCGAATACGGTATTCCAACATTTGCAATCAAGGGTGAGGACGAAGAGACCTACTATCGCCACATTCATGCTGCGCTCGACCATCAGCCAAATATGACGATGGACGACGGCTGCGACCTGGTTTCGACCATTCACACCAAACGGACCGAGTTAATCCCCACGATTATCGCAGGTCTGGAAGAAACTACGACCGGCGTCATCCGCCTCTATAGCATGGAGAAGGCCGGAGTACTGCGTTTCCCAGTGCTCGCCGTCAACGAGTCGGACACCAAGCACATGTTTGACAACCGCTACGGCACCGGACAGAGTTCGCTGGACGCGATTATTCGCTCGACGAATATTTTGCTAGCTGGCCGCACGGTTGTTGTCCTGGGCTACGGCTGGTGTGGACGCGGCGTGGCCTCACGCGCTCACGGCATGGGTGCCAACGTGGTAGTGACCGAGGTCGACCCCACACGTGCGCTCGAAGCGGTGATGGACGGCTATCGTGTGATGCCCGGCGTGGACGCGGCGGCCATCGGCGATCTCTTTATCTCGGTAACCGGCGACATCAATGTGATCGATCTGCCACATTTGAAGAATATGAAGGACGGCGCGTTAATCGCCAACTCTGGACACTTCAACGATGAGATCAATATCCCAGAACTGGAGAAGCTCGCCGTTAAGAAACGCCGGGTGCGCGATTTTGTAGACGAGTACACGTATGAAGATGGCAGACGCGTTCATCTACTGGCAGAGGGCCGCCTGGTCAATCTCTCAGCCGCCGAAGGCCACCCGGCCAGCGTGATGGATATGAGTTTTGCCAACCAGGCACTCGGCTCAGAGTATATGCTCCTGCACGCCAAAGAGATGGAAGCTCGCGTCTATACCATTCCGCAGCACATCGACAAGGATATTGCGCGGCTTAAACTTCAGGCGATGGGTGTGAAGATCGATACGCTGACCCCCGAGCAAGAGAAATACCTCAGCTCGTGGGAGTCTGGTACCTGAGACTCGTCTTTGCCTGCGAGTCATCGAAACAAAGGATCTGGTTGCGAGCATGGAGTTGCGGCCCCACGCTCGCAACCAGATGCCAAACCTCTGAGCTGGCTAGCTGGGCTATTCAAAAGTTCGCCTTGCCGCCTGCGACGGCGGGCCAAAGAGGAAAAAGAGGTTTTTCGGGGACACCCTGAACCCAGGCAAAGAGCAGCCGCCCTCTGCACTCCTGCTTCTGAGCTGGCTGGTCAGATAACTTGACATTGTGTTTCTCTATTCGGTATAGTGGTTTGAGGTCTGGTCACTGAAAAGTGAAGCACACTTAAAAACCATTGAATGTACGCAGACGCGGTCAGAAAAGGGACCGTGCAAACTCATCAAGAGAGGTGGAGGGATACGGCCCTGCGAAGCCCGGCAACCCACCCGCGTTGAGCGTGGGAATGGTGCCAATTCCGGCGGATAAGTCCGCAAGATGAGGGGATCAGCATGACACGCTACACCCCTGATTTGTCAGGGGATTTTTTTACCTTTTGCGCCCCTCGCTGCTATCGTAAACAGGCAATTTCCAAGCTGCCTGCGCCATTTGAGAAGGAGCTACAATCGAGCATGAGCAATTTCATGACCAATCCCAGGACGTTTTTTACAAGCGAGTCAGTCACAGAGGGGCATCCCGATAAACTGTGCGATCAGATCTCGGATGGCGTGCTGGACGCTATTCTGGCTCAGGATACACAGGCTCGCGTGGCCTGTGAAACGGCGACGACCACCGGTCTGGTGCTGGTCGCTGGTGAGATCACAACCTCGGCCTGGGTCGATATTCCAGCGGTTGTGCGCCGCACTATCGAGCAGATCGGCTATACCAGCGCCGAGTACGGTTTCGACTACCACACCTGTGGAGTCGTCACCTCGATTGGTCAGCAGTCGCCCGATATCGACCAGGGTGTGAGCCATTCGCTGGAGAGCCGCGACACAGGTACTACCCTTTTGAGCGACGATGAGCTGGAGCGAGTGGGAGCCGGCGACCAGGGTATGATGATTGGTTTTGCCTGCAACGAGACGCCTGAATTAATGCCCATGCCCATCAGCCTGGCCCACCAGTTGACGCGCCAGCTCTCGCAAGTGCGCCGCAAGTCTTGGGCGGGAACCGGTCCACTGACCTACCTGCGCCCCGATGGCAAAAGCCAGGTCACAGTCCAGTACGAATTTGGCAAACCTGTACGCGTCGATGCCATCGTGGTCTCGACCCAGCACGCCGAATACATTGGCCAGGAGCAGATCCGCCGGGATGTGATCGACCATATCATCAAGCCGGTTATCCCCGCACACCTGCTCGATAAAGAGACAAAAATTTTTGTCAATCCGACTGGTCGCTTTGTCACGGGCGGACCAATGGGCGACGCCGGGTTAACCGGGCGCAAGATTATCGTCGATACCTACGGCGGGATGGCCCGCCACGGCGGCGGCGCGTTCAGCGGCAAAGATCCGACAAAAGTTGACCGCTCGGCCGCGTACGCAGTGCGGCACATCGCCAAAAATGTAGTGGCCGCAGGTCTGGCCGAACGCATCGAGATCCAGGTTTCGTATGCCATCGGCGTCGCCCGCCCGCTCTCGCTGTTTGTCGATACCTACGGCACCGGCCAGGTCTCCGACGAGGAGATCATTCGCCTGATCAACGAGCATTTCGACCTGCGTCCGGCAGGCATTATCCAGGCGCTCAATCTGCGCCGGCCCATCTATCAGCCGACCGCCGCTTTTGGTCACTTTGGCCGCACGGATATCGACCTGCCCTGGGAAGCGCTAAACAAGGTGCCTATGCTGCGTCTGGGCGCAGGGGCCAACGTCAAAGAGACACGCCAGGCTCACCAGGCATAGAGCATTCTCGTCCACACGCAACAAGTCAGTAGCTGTCACTCTATCGATAAAAACCACATTTCATAAGGGATGCCGAACCCAGTGCGTCGCGACACACAGGGTCCGGCATCCCCTCTCTGCTCTATACAACATCCCATCCTCATAGTTATAATGAAAGAAAGCAGTGGCATAACATAGAGTATGCCAGTATCTCTGCCATAACCAGGATATATACAGGCGTCCTTACTCGGCTTTTGCCGGACGCGTCTTTGCATTCATCTGCCGATAGAGAGCAGTAGCATCGTTCATAACTACAGAAAGGGATAATACGATGGACTTTTCGCTCAACGATGAGCAGATGGCTATCCGCGATACCTGCCGCGAATTCGCGGATCAGGAGATCAAGCCACTTGCCGAGGAGATGGACCGCACAGGTGAGTTTCCTTATGCTTTAATCCAACAGATGAGCAAGTTAGGCCTGCTTGGACTGCCTTTCCCCGAAGAATACGGCGGTGCAGGCGCAGATTTTCTCTCCTATTGTCTGGCAATTGAAGAGATTTCACGCGGGGATGTCTCGGTCGGCATTACGCTGGAAGCCCATACGTCGCTGGGTACAACTCCCTTCTATCTCTTTGGAAGCGAGGCACAAAAACAAGACTATTTACCGCTCTTGACCAGCGGCCAGCAACTCTGGTCCTTTGGGCTGACCGAACCCGAAGCCGGCTCAGACTCCGGTGGCACGCAGACACGAGCGACGTTGCGCGATGGATACTGGCATATCAACGGCTCAAAGGCGTTTATCACCAACGCCGGCACCAACATTACAGGAGGCGTCACCATCACGGCCGTTACCGGCATGCGACCCGATGGCCATAAAGAAATTACGAATATCATTGTTCCCAAAGAGACCGCTGGCTATAGCATTGGGCGTGCCTATAAGAAGATGGGCTGGAAAGCTTCTGATACTCGCCCTCTGACCTTTGAGGACTGCTTGATACCCGCGAAGGATATTCTCGGCCAACCCGGCGCTGGCTTCAAACAGGTTATGCAGATCCTCGACGCCGGACGCGTCGCAATTGCCGCGCTCTCGGTAGGTCTGGCTCAGGCGTGCTTTGATGAAGCGCTCAGCTATGCTACGACCCGCAAACAGTTTGGCCAACCTCTGAGCAAGTTTCAGGCCACACAATTTAAGCTGGCCGATATGGATACAGAGATCGAACTGGCACGTTTAATGTATTACAAGGCTGCCTGGCTGCATATGCAAGGACGCCCCTACTCCCGTGAGGCCTCAATGGCCAAATTGTATGCATCCGAAATGGCCAAACGCGTGGCCGATCAGGCGGTACAGATCCACGGGGGCTATGGCTTTATGGATGAATATCCCGTTTCACGCTACTGGCGTAGCGTGAAGATCAACGAAATCGGTGAAGGCACAAGCGAGGTACAGCGTATGCTGCTTGCAAAACACCTCGGTTGCTAAGCATCACCCCGACCAAAGGAGAGACCTTCAAATGGATATCACACCCGGCTCTGAGATGGCTTCTCAGAATCTTGCTCAAGCACCAAAAGATATAAACGATGTTAAACGCTGGCGCTTCCCTACTTTCAAACATAGCCACCCACCACTGAGAAATATTAACGAGATCACTGCCGCTAAAACTACCACGGGTCAGAAGATCGCCGACTGGGTAGCCAACGGGATGGGTAGCTGGAATTTTATTATTGGTCAATCGACACTCCTGATCGTCTGGATCATTCTAAACTCGGTCGGCTGGTGGATCTGGAAATGGGACTCCTATCCCTTTATTGCCATGAACCTCTTACTCTCCTGTCAGGCCGCTTATGCCGCCCCTGTGATCATGATGTCGCAAAACAGACAGGCCGAGAAAGACCGGCTGACCGCGCAAAATGACTATTCAATGGACTGCAAAGGCGAGGAAGAGATACGCTATATTATGGAACACCTCGATCATCAGGACACGCTGATCCTACAAATTGTTCAGCGCCTTGAAACGCAGCATAAAGAGCTGCTGACCCATTTAGAGCGCTTCGATCCTGAACTGGCACACACATTTGAAAAGGTTAGTTCACCAATCATAGAGTAATCCCACTATTTGTATGTAGATATGAGGCATCTTTGATGTCTCTGTTCGTCTCCATACGAAAATAGAGACAAACGAGGATGCAGCCGTTCCAGCAGTTGCATCCTCGTTTTATATAAGCAGGTGAGTTATCTTTCCCAGGAGAACCTTTCTTAACTTCACAAGTCAGATTTCTACCCCCTAAAACACGTTTCTAAACACCTCAAATTCGCTCAAATTTTGCAGCTTGTGGCTATTTCATGCCTGCGCACAACGCTATTGTGCAAACACCACTTTACAATAAAGGTAAGCATGTTACAAGTATTTCCTGTGGTTGATGATTGGTCAAAGATGTTATTTGGACATCCATTCAAATTGCATTGAACAAATCTGTCGTTTCAAAGGAAAGAAAGGATCGATTAGAAAAAAATACATCAACGACTGGTGATGAGAGAGAACATGTAAAGTCGACAGAGCTGAGTATGAACTACTCGCTCTCTGTTGATTACGAACGTTTAGTTATAGAAGAGGAGTCACAGTTGGTATGCATGGATTTTATCTTCAAGGGTCTGAAAAAGCTTTCCTCTCAACCAGAAAAGCAGCTTCACTCTCTGGCGCTCAGGAATGGAGACTGCCTGCCACAGTCTTTGTTTTACTCCTGCTCTCGGTAAGCTTTCTTATGACGCCCAGGCAGGCTCTGGCGCTGTCCCGTTCAGCTCACACTCCAATGATGCCCGCATATAATTGTCCCGGTACTACCCATTGCTACGGGATCAATGACTGGCCAGGGAGTACGACAGGTGCCTTTTCACAAATCTCGGTTGTCCAACTTCACGCGGGAAATGGCATCATGAATAACAGCGTATGGGTTAGTACCACCAGTAACAACCATTGGATCGAAGCGGGGTACGCTGTTATTTACAACAAAAGCTTCGAGTTCTGGTATTGGGCCTACGTTGACGACTCTGGTGTTTACCACGAGTATGATTCAGGTGGGCTTGCGCAGGGAGATTGGAATCGCGCAGCCAATGTCACTATCTGGCATGTGAGTGGCAACACATGGAATGCTTCGATTTATGGCAATGCAACGAGCTGGCTGCCAGGAGGCTTTACCTATTCAAACTCCCCGAATGACATCAATATCGGACAAGAGGTAGGCGGAACATCTGGAAGCTCTGCATCTACAGCCACGTGGAACGACAATCAATGGAGAAATAGCAGTGGAACCTACCACTACCAAACATCATCTGGCAGTATCATTGCGAACAACCCTCCTTACGCGGGTTGGTATTCAATGCCGAGCAGTGGCTACGGTGGCGACTTCTACGCATATTGCTGTTGAATCTCTGTCCCCGAATACAGACAGAGGAATGTTCGGATTATCGGGGAACATATGCTTCAACAAAGACATCTTTTCGATTAAAGACATCCTCATACCGAGAAAGAAGGAGTATCGATGAAGCGTCTCTCTCTCATAGGCATGGTTATCGTTGTTGCAGGCTTTTTCATGCTTTTTCTAAGTACTGTTGGGAACAGTCAGGCATCAAGTCCTCCAATGACGTCACCAATTGGTGCTTTAATTCATGGACAACAACCTGCCGGACACATGCCAGGCATTCAGCCAAACAGTGCATTAGCCGTCAAAGGCACGCTGACGTTCACATCGGCAGATGTTGAAAAATATCTGCTAACAGATGCGCTGGCCCAGGACGCCCGCTCCCACCATTTTACCCATACCATCAAGTTTGTTTCAGCACAAGCCTTAGGTCTGAAGCTAGGGGAGGATTTTAGCCAGGATGCATCTACTCTGTGCTATGTTGAATTCACAGGTTCAACACCTGCCCTGCTTAAAGAAGTACGCACATCCCCGCGCAGCAAACCTCTCCTTTTCACTAAAGCATACGAAGTTTTTGACGGGAAAACAGGGGATCTCATCACCTGGGGAGCGATGCCGTAAATGGCGGGAACCGCTACAATTGTTCTAAACCATCTATAAGGTAATCGGGAACCTACAGGGCAATGGAAACGGGTAACTGTGTTTGCTAGCCCAGCTACCTGTTTCCATTGCCACATCCGTGTATCGGGATCTGTGCGCCACCTGAGCCAGCGAGCTTATATGTAGAAGCACCTGAGCGCACGTGCCACCAGTTGGCGAAAAAGGCCAGGACCACACAGGCCAGCAAGAGGTTGCGCAACGCTACTACTGCAAAGAAACCCGGCAGTGTCTGAACGATTGTGGGAGCAGTGCTGACGTTCGCAAGATGCGAGTAGTAGAAAAGGTAGATAAAGGTGGTGAGCAGGGAGATTGCAGCCCAACCGTACATCCAGAGACGACCGATACGCCCACTCGCGAAGCTATAGGCCAGCAGTGGAAAGAGCCAGATCAGATATTGCGGACTAAAGACCTTGCCCGTAACAATCAGCACACAGACCAGCGCGACAAGGGCCTGCGCAAGGTCGATGCTTCGTCGCCCTTGCAACCAGTACACCCCCAGCAGACCAACCAGCGTCAGCAATGTCTCAACAGGCGAAATCAGCCGCACTGTACTGCTTTCTAGATTGAGCGAACCAAAGCTAAAATCGATTCTGTAGGATACGCCCGCGTGACTGGCCACCCAGATAAAGCTGCTCGCCAGCGACTCGATCTGCGGGGGACGTTGGAGAAAGTATGAGAGTGGACTGAGAATGGCGTCGTTAAAATTGAGCAGGGCAAATGCGCCCATAACCAGGACGATGAGCACGACAGCGAGCAGACTATTCCGCCAGCGCCAGCGTTGCACCTCACGCCACGTACGACGCACCCAGCTTGTGGATAGAGCGGTCAGTTCCTTCTGCACACTATAGGCCCGCTGCTCGGCTAGAAAGAGGGCAGGTAGCATCACAATCGGGTAGAATTTCAGCAACACACCCAGCGCCAGCGCAATATAGGCCGTGGTCCAGCGGTCGCGCGTAGCCGCCAACAGACAGACCAGGGTACACAGCGCGGGCAACAGGTCAAAGCGCTCCTGAGCAACCACGACAGCTCCTAGAAGCAGATAGAGCAGGAAAACAGGCGCAGCCTGCGGAAAGTCTGTCTGCGCTAGCAACCAGTAAATAACGGCGACTACCAGGCTCATAAGCAACGCAAAGCTCAGTGTATAGTAAGGAAGAGGAGCCAGGAGCGGAAGCGAAAAAGCCACGAGCGTGAGCGGTGGATACTCCAGCGGCAGCATATGCAGCGGGGAGGCCAGCGACGCAGAGGGCAAGAACGCACACCATGCGGGCGGAAGGAGCGAGGTGCCGGAGCCGCCCAGCCAGAACGTTACGCCGTAGCAAGCGTAGTGTGTCACGTCGGTTGGCGCAATGTAGACCAGCCAGCCGGCCTCGCAGAAGAGTACGACGATCAGGAGCAGCAGAGGCCAGCGGGCGGACCAGAACGTATGAATACGCATCGGCATCAGGCGGGCCAGCTATAGGCCATCAAGGTCAACCTGCCGTTGCCAGCCGAACTACTTGTAAACCAGACAGTCGTATTGCCATTCACTACCAGGAGTGAGGCCCCATTCAGCGTATCCCCAATGGCCACATCGACCTGACGCGTGACATCATACATGCGGTAGCCGGTAGTATCCTGCCAGACCACATAGCCGCTTCCGGCCTGAAAGGCAGTCGATTGACCGACCGTCCCCAACATGCTCTCGTCGCCAATATTCAAGCCGTCGAGCGCGATCATAAACAGCGTCCCATGCAGCAACGTAACGGCTGGCGAGGGGTAGAGCGCAGCATCAGTGCGCGGAGTAAACGCGACAGTCGTATCGGTGGCACTGACCGGAAAAGGCGTGCCATTGGGAGCTTGCATCGTTCCCTGATGCGTAACTACCACTTCAGAGGTGCTAATAAAGAACAGCGTATTGTCGACTACCTGCGGCTGAAAAGACATACCATCGTCGAGCAGAACACTGCGAACGTAAGATGTCCGAGTTTCAGGGTAGCCGTGCGCATGGATCGGTGCCTCCACCTCCTGCTGCTTCCAGACATTGCTGTGCAGCACGCCATCGGTCGAGGTCCATTCATTCGCCCAGTACATTGTCATGCCCGTGCTATCGGTAGTTGGCCAGCTCAGAACGTGACCTGTCTCGGCTTTGGCGATCTCGGTGACTTCGACATGCTCATCAGCTTCGCCAAGCTCATAGCTTTCCAGGTACGAGTTACCCAGGTGATCGACGCGCGTCACCAGGAGCATATCGCCGCTCAGCCACGTGCCTTGCAGCGGACTACTGACCCACGCAGGCGTGGTCAAACTATTGAAAACATCCTGCACCAGCAGAATAGGCGTCTGCACATCTGGATCGGGCTGCATCTGGCTCGCAGGACTGGTCGACGGTAGCGGTGTGGCAGTGACAACCGGCGTTAGGGTCGAAGCGGGCCTGGCGTCTGTACTCTGAGCTGCGGGCAAGAGCGAGAGCGCATAGAGGTTCCAGGCGCGATCGGGCGCGTAGTGACTATAATCGTTGGGACCCGGAATATCGCCGTGGACAATCAACTGCGGGCGTGCATATTGCAGCCAGACGACCCAGGTATTCGAAACATTCAACACAATCAACGGGTCGCTACTGGCTGTCGTCAACATTGGCTTGCTGGTCTGCGTGGTGCGATCGAACTGCATCAGCATCCAGCTCGTCGTATTATCGACGGTAAAAGAAGCAGTATAGTAGACAAAATTGCCATTGGGTAGAGCACTGGTAATAGTCGCATAGGGAGTAGTAATACCATATGTCTTCTGGTCGACCTCGCTAGGGCGACTCAGGCTGGCACTGGTCTTGGTAAAAGCTGTCGATCTGGGGTTCGTATGAGCAAGCATCAACAGAGAGACCAGACCGCCCATCATTAGCAAAATGAGAATAGAAGCCGCCATGCCCAGCACGGTAAACTGGCGCACCTGCACAAGACGGCGTTTGCGCCGCGCATGAATAATAGGCAGGGGACCAGTTTCAGCCGTTGAGAACGCGGCAATATCATTATCATCTCCAACCTGCGCCTCAGCGGCACGTTCCTGGAGATACAATTTGAGAAACTCTGGCGTAGCAACCTTACCGGGAGCTGATTTTTGCAAAACCTTTAAGTGCTCATCGGCCAACGCCTTCATAAGCCGGGCGTGGCTGTCCTGAGCAGGTACAACAACCGGTGCAGAACTACGGATCTGCTCACCTACTTGAGTATAGTGAGCAAGCACTTCTCGACAGGATGCACACGTTTCAAGGTGCTCATCGAGTCCAGCAGTATGATCATTGCCATTTTTCAATTCGCGATATGCAGACATCATCGTCCGCGCCTGATTACAGTTCACTCTTCACCCACCTCTTGACGGTGCAAGGTAATAAAGCGTTCACGAGCTCGCATCAGGCGCATTTTCACCGCGGACGGACTGATGCTAAGCACCTGGGCAATTTCTGCACAGGAGAGTCCGTCGTGCTCATATAACCAGAGACAAACTGCGTATTTAGGCTGTAGCTGGTTCATCACACGTTCCACAATTTCGCGGTCTGCTACCCGGTTCTCGAAACGGCCACCATCGTAGCCACCCCGTTCGTAAAGGGCATTGACTGCTCCGCCATGTCGTTCCTGACTCTCGTCACTGTTGGAGGTAAAGCCTTCCGCAGCTACACCACCAGAGTCCGAAAGTACACCCGCGCCAATCCCACGATCTTCATTAAACAGAGAGAGTGGGAGCCAGGAGATCAGCCTGCGTCGGCGTAGCGTGTCGGTCGTGGTATTAGCGGCGATACGGTAGAGCCAGGCCGAGAGTGCTCCCGGCTGGACAACAGTGCCTCCAAGTAAAGCCTTATATGCCTTGACGAACACATCCTGCGCCAGATCATACGCTTGCTCGCGATTTCCGATCAAATGATAGATGAAATTTGTGATAGGTCCTTGAAAACGTTGAAAGATCGCTTCAAAGTCCGCCACATCCACCCGCGCTTGCTCTTGCAAAGCAGCGCCAGATTGCTGAGAGACAGTGTCAGTCACTCGTACTCCCTCATCTACTGGTGCCTGCACGCGATTTGCCTCTTCGTCCGCCGACTCCTGACCTCTGTGCTCTGTATCCAGTACCGAACGCAATCTGCTATTCGTGTTGTAGAGACGGATAGAGGTGTCCATTGGTTACATCAACCTTATCTTTTTTTTAATAAGAGTGCAGTTCCTTCATTTCCATTCGACATTTAACTCTTGCTAGCATAACATATTTTCTCTCGGGTGGCTGTGGTACACGCGACACTTTCCAGTACTACTTTTCCACACTATCAACTACTGTTAACCCACACTTTCCCTTTGTATAGAGTAAAACGCTGGAACCTGCCAGATACCAAAGATGTTCTCTGAGGAATCAACGGGTTATGCTGCTTTTCTGACGTTCCGTTAAACCTGAGAAAGTGAAAGAAAAAACGGGGACATCCTGTTCCCCGCACTCCTTGCTGGAAAGCTTCGCCCGCCAGGAATGATTAGTTAAGCTAACGTTCTTCTCTATAGTACACGATCAGAGAAGATTTTGTATTGATTCTTGCCTTTGACCCCCATTTCTGCTACTATGAACTCCATTATGCTAAGTGATGAAGAACAAAATGCCAGCGTGGCCTGGGATCTCGTCGGCCATGCTCATGTTATTAATACGTTGCGCAGAGCTATTCTTTCACAGCGCGTCCGCCATGCCTACCTGTTCACCGGACCTGCCCAGATCGGCAAAGGTCTACTGGCACGACGCTTTGCGCAAACGCTCCTCTGTACCGGTGGACCCGACCCCAACGTTGCGCCCGCCAATCCCTGTCAGATCTGCCTGGCCTGCCGCAAGGTTCTTCACCGCAATCACCCCGATGTCCACTATATCGCTCGCCCGGCCGATAAACAGTTTATCCTGATCGATCAGGTCCGCGCCCTTCAGAGCGATTCTGCACGTAAAACCCTGGAGGGTAGGCGCAATGTCTTTATCATCGAGGGCATGCACGAGATGAATATCCAGGCGGCAAACTGTCTGCTCAAAACCCTGGAAGAACCCGAACCCGATGTAATCCTCTTGCTGACCGCTACCGATCCAGGCCTGCTCTTGCCGACGATCCTCTCACGCGTCCAGCAGATCTCTATGCATCTGCTGACCACTGCGCAGGTCCGCGAGGCCCTCCAGACGCGCTGGCAGGTAGCCGACGAGGAGGCCGCGCTGATCGCTGCACTGGCCGCCGGTCGTGTAGGCTGGGCAATCCAGGCGACCCAGGAGGAAGATCTGTTGCGCGAGCGCCAGACACATCTGGAGACGCTGGCGCGGGTGCCAACGCTGAGCAGGGTCCAGCGCTTCGAGATTGCACAGAAACTAAGTGCCGAAAATGATACAATAAAAAGTACGCTGGAACTCTGGCTGCTCTGGTGGCGCGACCTGATTTTCGCCGCTAATAACTGTCCCGAGCTGATCGTCAACGTCGATATGCGCAATCTCTTGCAGCGCCACGCCGCAAAGATCAGCTCAACCGAGTCGCTGCGCATGATCCACGCGATTTTACGCACACTTGCAGCTCTGGAGCAGAATGTCAACACACGTGTCGCACTGGAAGTGTTGATGCTCGATGCACCTGTACTTAAAGGGTAGGCAGGCGCGAGCGTCTCCAACCAGCGACAGATGTCTACGATGACCAAGCGATACAGAGGAACAAGATTTATGCAAACAAACTACCAGGACCTGCTTGTACAACAAGATGGCGGCGTGCTTACGCTGACTATGAACCGGCCCGCGCTGTTGAATGCCATTACCTCCGAGATGCTCGACGGACTGGGCGAGGCGCTAGAGGCGGCCACAGACGATGACCAGGTACGCTGCGTTATTTTAACCGGCGCTGGAAGGGCTTTTGGGGCGGGCGCAGACCTGCGCGGCTTCGCGGCCATGCACGCTAGTAGCGAGCCGATCGACACTGACACACAACTGGCACGATACCACCGCGTCATCCTGGCCATCCGCCAGATCCCCAAACCGGTCATCGCAGCTGTCCACGGTGTGGCAGCCGGGGCCTCGTGCAACCTGGCCCTGGCCTGCGATCTGCGCATTGTCAGCGAAGATGCCCGCTTCATCGAAGCGTTTGCGCGGATTGGCCTGGTCCCCGACGCTGGTGGCGGCTTCTTCCTCCCTCGCCTGATCGGCCTGGGCAAGGCAATGGAACTGGCACTGCTGGCCGAGGAGGTCAACGGACGCGAGGCCGAACGTCTGGGACTGGCCAATCTGTGCGTTCCCGTGGAAGAGTTTGCCACCGCGGTCCAAAGTCTGGCCCAACGCCTGGCCGCAGGTCCCACGCGCTCATATGGACTGACCAAAGAACTGCTCAATCGCTCGCTGGAAGAGAACCTGGCGAGTGTGTTAAGATTAGAAGGCAAGCTCCAGGGCCAAGCACTCGCAACATCCGACCACCGCGAGGGCGTGGCGGCCTTTCTACAGAAACGGCCAGCAAACTTTACAGGGAAATAGAGTAGTAGCAGTACAATGCGCATAGATACATTAACCGTTCAGAATGCCCAGACGCAGGGAGCGCGTCGCCGTGAAGCGCTCAATCGTCAGAGTCCACAGCACCTGACAAACGCCACGAAGCTGATGCAGGACGCCATCAAACAGCGTCCATATAGCGCCTCGCATAGCACAGTAATCCTGGGCGCAGGCGCGTGTACCGAAGTCCCACTGGCTGCGCTGGTCCACCACTCCGACGAAGTTGTGCTCGCCGACCTGGACCAGGTCTCGATGCAACAGGCCAGGGCTGAACTCGCCCAGGCGGGCTTACGCAAAGCAGTCCGCCTGGTTGTTGCCGACCTCAGCGGGGGCATAAGTAGCGGCCTTGAACGTCTGCTCGCCCGTCAACCCTGGCAACGCCTGACGACTCAGGGCGCACGCGCAATCTACGACGCAGCCGCAGCATGTCTTGACGAGTTTCCCGTACCCGAGCCACAGATCGCAGAACTACCAGCCGGCAATTTCGGCGTCGTAATCAGCTCATTGCTGCTGACGCAACTCTTTAGCTATCCCTTGCTCGATATACTCGACCGCGTGCAAAAGATCGCCCCGGCTGCCCTGGAAGAGCAAGAACGCCATCACCGCTACCAGGAGGCAGCGCGGACCTTCCGCGAACGTGTCATTCAAGCTCACCTGCGACTGATGAGCACACTGCTCGACGAGAACGGCGTGGCCGTCCTGATCTGCGACCAGCGCGGCTTTGTCTTCGATGCCGACGACCCTGACCAGCATCGCTCCATCCCCCTGGTCCCACGCGCCTTCCCCGAACTGCTAGCAAACCAGTTCACAATCGCAGAGGAGCGCGAGTGGGAGTGGCTGACCGACCTACCCACCGAGGGACGCTACGGACGCGGCTACGAGATCAGCGGCTACCTGCTACGCTAACAAACACCCTACTATTCCCCACCTGATCGCCCCCACACACAACAAAAGCTACCTCCTGGTACTCTCTATCCAGGACTATCTAATGCTCGACATATGACCCCTCCCACTAGGCATAAAGTGAAGCGAGAGTGCAGAGGACGGCAGTCCTTTGCCGGCACCCTGTCTGGGGGACAGGGAATCTGGGGTGTCCCCAATACACTTTTTCTTTTGTTATGCCTGTTTTGCTGGAGGCATAACAGGAGTGCAGAGGGTACCCCTCTGCTAAAATCCGCGTGAATGGAGGTGTCCTCACAACCCCCCCTTTTGCCACCGCCGCAAGCGGCAGAGCAACGTCGCAACAGATCTAGCTAACAAACAAAACATTCTTGCATCTTTTCCTAGCATATGTTACATATTCATTAAACGGCAAATAGTATGATCCAAAAAATCTCTGGTAGAAGATAGGGATGGATAGATGAAATTTGATGAAAGCCTCAACAGCGATGCGGAGGCGATCCAGCAGGATATCCGTTTCATTCATCGCGCCTTGTTGCGTGCTGTCGACGCGGACAAACAGAGGGCCAACCTTGCACTCCCGCAGAGGTTGGTCCTGACTGTTCTGGCGCAGAGTTCGGAAGAAGGGCTGACGCTCAAGGAACTCTGCGAACACATGGGGTTGGCGCAAAGCACAATCTCCAGTCTGGTAGACCGCCTGGAGGGCAAAGGGTTGGTCAGGCGCAGCGTTGAGGTGGGTGAACGGCGTCTGACGCGGATTGTACTGGCCGAAGATATCCAGGCGTACCTGGAACCTGGTGGAGTAGTGCGCAGGGTGAGTCCACTGCTCAAAGCGCTGAGCAAGGCCAGTGCCGACGAACGCAAAACCATCCTTGATGGCCTGATGATTCTCCGGCGCTTCCTGGACGACGAGGACGAGACACGTCTGACCTCCCTACCCTGACCAGACTGTCCCGTCCGGCTTGCTTGTCCCTCTACTCAAGCTGTAGTATAATCGAGAAGCAACGATTTTGCCTGTATATGTGCGATATTTCATCTAATAGCCTGGCTTTTCCACACCCATGAACAAGTCAGTGCAAACCATGCAGGCAACTAAAGGACGGGAAAATCATGACCGAACCGGTGGAAGTCCTGTGCTGCTACACGCAGGGCAACGCAGAAGATGAGGCCGACCTGGAACAGCTCCTGGTCCACCTGCGCCTGCTGGAAAGACACGGATTTATTCGCATCTGGCACGCGGGTCTGATCGAACCTGGCGAAGACGCGAAAGAGGTCAGAGCTGTTCATATGCGCACAGCCAGGTTGATTTTGCTGCTTACCAGCGCCTCGTTTCTGAGCACAAACAAACAAGAGATCGAGCAGGTGCTTCAGAGTGCGGCGCGAGTCGTGCCTATCAAGCTGCGCCCCTACCTCAAAGGCATTACCCCGCTAGACAAAAACCCGACCTCGCTGCCCGCCGATGGTCGCCCGATCAATCGCAGCGATGAACATGCCGCCTGGACCGAGGTAGCCGAAAGTGTCTATAAAAACGCGCTAAGCTTGCAGATTGAGGCGCTCCTCGAAGCCGGCGATAACTATCGCGCCTCTTTCAAGTTTGAGCAAGCACTGTCGGCGTATGCCGAAGCACTGGCCCTGACAAAACAACCAGATGGACCCGAAACCCCCGCGTCTATCCTGGCCCTCCTATACCAGGGCCGAGGTCGTGCATTGACCAGGAACTTCTCACTACCGCTGTCATTTACCGAGGTAATCTATGAGCAAGCCCTGGTTGCCTTCGAGCAAGCCCTAGAGCACGATCCCACACTTCTACTCAGCCTTGCACAAAAAGGTTTGTGCCTTTTTTACCTCAGACGTTATGACGAGGCTCTCAAAGCCCTGGATAAAGCGCTCCTAAGCGGAAGCAGTGATCCATCACTCTATGAGTTTAAATTTCATACACTGGTCGGGCTTAAACGCAAAGGAGAGGCAATAGCTCTCTATGAAGAATTGTGTAACAACACCATTGCTTTTTGGTTTAATATAAGTTTGTTTAACACACATGAGCAAGCAGCAGAACTCTTTGAGCAGACTGGACACTTCGAGAAAGCGCTTGCAGCCCTGGAGCGGTCCTATGCGTTAAGTAGTAAGGAAAAGATACACAAAGCTCGTCTGCTCGAACACTTGGAACGCTATACAGAGGCGCTTGCCTGCTATGAACACATAGCAAATTTCGATGCCACCGATGCGCCACTCGCCTATGTACACAGAGGCTTGATGCTGGAATATCTGGCCCGCCCACAGGAGGCGCTCTCAGCATTTGAGGAAGCACTGAGACTGCGCCCCGAGCTGGGCGAGGCCTACGCAGGCAAACAGCGCATCTACACCAGCCTGGCCCACGCCGCACAACAGCAGGCGCGTCACTATAGATACACCAGCACATATCGATGCATTCGCACCTTACGCGGCTACAAGGGCGCAGTCCTCGACATAGCCTTCAGTTCTGATAATCGTTTGCTTGCCAGTGCGAGTTACGGTGGCAGTTGCAAGGTATGGGAAGTAGCATCTGGTACACCGATTTTCAGTGCAAACACCAGCCAGATCAAATGGAGCGTGGCCTTCAGTCCCGATGGACGCTTTCTCGTCAGCGGTCAGGGAGATGGGACGTTGATACGTTGGGATTTCGCTCTAGATCAACCGCCAACCATCATCCAAGCCCATCAACCCGGCCACAGCATCTATAGTCTGGCCTTCCATCCCCATGAACAGATCTTCGTCAGCGCCAGCAGCGACCAGACAGTCAAATGGTGGGATCTGTACATGTTCGAGCAAAGCAAGGTATTCAGCGGACACACAGGCAACGTCAACAGTTGTGCTTTCAGTTTTGACGGTCGTATACTTGCCAGTGCCAGCAGCGATGGAGATGTCATACTCTGGAAAGAGAACGCCAAGCGCAGCCTCCTAAGCCACATCAGACGACAGGTCTACGATGTAACCTTCAGTCCTGACGGGGCAACGCTGGCCAGCGCTAGCGAAAGTGGGATCACCCTCTGGAGCCTTGCTACGGATCGCCAGATCCAGATGTTTAGCAGCCATAGTGGCGCAGTCCGCAGTGTGGCCTTTTATCCCGATGGGCGTATCCTGGCCAGCGCTGAAGGCGATGAGAGTATAAGGCTCTGGGACTGCGTCTCTGGGCAGGAGATCCAGGAATTAAACGAACACAGTGGTCCCGTCTATAGCGTAGCGTTCAGTCCTGACGGCCAGACGCTGGCCAGCGGCAGCTCGGATGGCACAGTCAAGCTCTGGCGTTTGCAGTAAAAGGCGGCAACCACCCACGCAGAGTTTAGACCGAGACAGTCAAACTGATCCTGGTCGAATCGCCAGGCAAGGTGTTCCAGATCCAGAAGGTATTTGCGGTCTTGATCGTCACACGGGCCACGGCTGCCTGTTTGGCAAGCAACTCATGTGCCTCAAAAACGCTTTTGCCGCGAATAAGCCGCGCAAAATATTGTTTCTGCGCCTCGTCGATGCTATAGACCCACCTGCCCTGAAGATGAAATGTCGCCGCGAGCACGCCTTTTTCTCTATTAAGCACCTGTATATTATTGATTGAGACGGCGATGGAACCGCGCAATTGATAGTTGGTCTTGAGTTGACGCTCAACGCTCGTAGTAAACTGTTGTACAGCAACGGCTATCAATGTATGAGGATTATAAACCTCGCCCCTACAGGTCGTCGTAACCGTGAGGTGGAAGCTGGTCACGCGCTGGTTGACCGCCGCATCGGCCACAGGAACTGACAGACAGGCGGGCGACTGTATCCACTGCTCGCCGCTGGCCAGCCGACCATTTAAGACATTCAATGCCCCCAGCGTCACCGTAGATGTCAGGACTGGTTGAACAGACGTAATATCACTGCGCTGGACGTAGGTATACGCTACGGCGTTCTGACCACCGGTAAAAGCTGTTGTGTTATAAAAGATAGCTCTACTGTTTCCCTGGCCCTGGAGGGCGTAACTACTGTGAAAGCCATAGGCGGGGATATTGCCAGAGGTACCGGGCGTAAGAACATGGGCATGAAAATAGCCGGGCTGACCAAAAAAAGCCAGGACGCTCTGATCCGAAACAATCGTGACGCCATCGGTTCCAGTAAGCTCTGCCCCTTTTGCCTCAAAAACATAGGCCATTCTCGCATTCCCGCTCGCGAGGGTCACCATACCCGATGCCTGCGTGGC
Source organism: Ktedonobacteraceae bacterium (assembly GCA_034437695.1). GTDB lineage: Bacteria > Chloroflexota > Ktedonobacteria > Ktedonobacterales > Ktedonobacteraceae > Paraktedonobacter. The sequence continues at coordinate 348 of DAOTTJ010000374.1, read as the reverse complement.
TGGCTGGTAGCCATGCCCTGTTGCGGGACGCAGCGCGGTCTGCATAAATACCGCCGATAGCCAGTGAGCGCCAGTTATCTCCTGCCGCGCCAGGTCCGGCTGTCCCGTAACAACGGTCAGCCTCGTGTTGCGCTGGATAGTTCTGACCGCCGGTTGGATGGTCACTTGAGCAGTAATCGGATCAGCAAAAAAATACCACGCAGCAACCAGAACAGGCAGACACAACAGCAGGAAGAAGAGAGCAAGCAAGCGTCTCAAAAGAAAAGATCGTTCTGGCATCGGCGGATCTCCTTTGTTCATCCAGTTACACCCAATCAGGGGCGTGTAGATAGCACGTCTGACATAGAC
>DAOTTJ010000373.1:0-9757 GCA_034437695.1 Ktedonobacteraceae bacterium | reverse complement strand
AGTATAGCGTCTTAGCCGCTAAGAGCGAGGCGCAGGCTCTTGTCTCACCTGAGATGCCTACACTCCGAATTTTCTGTTGCTCGGTTCCAGAAGATAAGAAGCTGATGGAGAATTTGTATGCTCAGCTACGCATGCTAGAGATCGGGCAGGTGAGCGTGCAGTGCATGCAGCCGTCGCAGCCAGGGACCAACGGGGAGCGCGAACGGGACAGGCAGTTGCAGTCAGCACACCTTATCTTATTTCTGGTCAGCGCCGATTTTCTTGCTGCGCGGTCGCTGTACGATAAGATCGTCCCACATGCAATGGAACGCTACAAACGCGGTGAGGTGCGAGTCGTGCCGATTATATTGCGTCCGGTCTACTGGCAAGCAACGCCCCTCGGACAGCTTCAGCCACTGCCCGAGGGCGGCAGACCTCTGACTGATCCGGGCTGGGAAACGCTTGACCACGCCTTGCTTAACGTCGTCCACGGTCTAAAATGCGTGATCGACAACGAGACACTCCACCTCACCGAGCAGCCAGAGGAGAGCGATCAGCCAGCGCAGGATAGCGGAGAGTCTCTAGCGCCCGACGCTGAGGCAGCGAGTCAGTTAGAACGGATCATTCAGGAGTTCAGGGTATTACGCGGTCAGCTCACCAGTGCCATATTTCTGCAAGCGCCGCGTGGGTTTAGCATCGAAAGCTGCGAGAGTCAGTACAACAGACTCTATGGGGATACGATGGTCCTCTTAGCGAGGTACCTGCCGCAGTTAGTCGCAGACGACAAAGCGGGGTTTGTTGAAGCCGTCTATAGGAAAACAAAAACCGACCTGCAACAGCGGAGCACCATTTCGGTCTGGATAACCAGGAAGATCATTGGTCCACTGGTGGCCATCGAGAAGCTGGTCACGCAGATAGACGCGTGTGTAGCCACGCTGGAGTCCTATAGGCAGAGCTATTTTTGACCAACCCTCTGCTAACAGCTATTTTTGTACAACTCAGGGTAGTTTACTAGTACTCTTTACCCATTTGCTCCACTCAGGAGAAACATCTTCTAGATCACTCCCCAGCGACGATGGTTCCCAGATGCAAGGGGCATTTTTCTTGCAAAAAATGAACGTGCAGAAGTGGATGCATGCTGATTTTTAGGCGCAAAAGCTCTTTGCCCTCAGGACTTCTGGCTTCCCGAAACTACCGTGAAGAAAAAGTCACGTCGCTTGCTCTAGGAATGCCATTGCCACCATTGTACGGTTTTTTTCGCTGCGCTCGAGCAAGGAATGGCATTATGCCAGGCGCTTCTAGAAGCGTGGGAAAGGCTGTGGTTCTTTCGTGCAAGATCTATCATTACTATTGTTCTTTATATATAAAATACCTCTTTTGCTATTCTTATGTTGAATATCTTGTGTAAACAAGTAAGCTGATTTTTCTATTACTTTTAACCTATTGAATAATTAGTATGTGCGAGTACACTATACTATAGTGATAACGCTGAGTGATACATGAAAACAAGCGAGGAAACACTCACTCGCCTACCTGGATGACGTGTCTTTCATTGTTGAAGACCAGAGGGAAGGAGGAGCAATGGCGACCAATTCTCCGCAGCGTCGTATATTTCGTGAGCGAGCTTTGCAGGTGTATATGCGTCAACACCAACCAGATGTCTTGCCACGCTTACTTGCGCCCGGACTTTTCCTTTTTTGCTGGTTCCTGCTTGCGCTCCTTCTATGCCTACTGATCGGGTTCCTGATAGTTGTCAGTACGTTTGTGAAAGGGTGAAGGAAGCATGGCCTCACGCGTCTCTAAAGTCGCCGCCCACACGCTGGCCCGGCCTTTCAGGCAACGGCTCCAGACCATGCTCCACCTGCTCTGGCAACCGCGGGTGCCGCAGATTATGCAGATGAGTTCCGTGGAATGTGGGGCGGCCTGTCTGGCAATGATCTTGAGCTATTATGGGCGTAAGACAACTATCGCGGAGATCCGCGAACGCTGCGACATAGGACGCGATGGCCTTTCCGCTAGCCGCTTACTGCGGGTCGCGCAGGCGTATGGACTGCGCACGCGCATGATCTCGCTGCCGACAAACGACTTTCGCTATGTGCGCCTCCCGGCGATCATCCACTGGGGGTTCGACCACTTCCTCGTGCTTGAGCGCTGGTCGGCGCGAAGCATCGAAGTGGTAGACCCCGCAGCCGGGCGGCTGCGTGTTTCGCCTGAGGAGTTTGATGCAAGCTTTACCGGAGTCGTCATTCTGCTCGAACCGGGAGGACAGTTTGTCCAGGCCAGAGGAAGCGCGGCGCTTACTGGTCGGGCGTACCTGGTCACCTGTCTCAAGCAAGCTCCCTGGGTTCTAACGCAGATTCTGCTGGCCTCGATCCTGCTGCAACTGTTTGGTCTGAGTGTGCCGCTGCTAACCCAGGTGGTAGTTGACCACATCGTGCCACAACACGAGCAATCGCTTATACTGCTACTCGGGCTGGGCATCTTGATCCTCTTTGGGACGCAACTGGTCACGACCTTTTTACGAGCGCTGCTGCTCGTCTACTTGCAGGCACGCGTCGACATGCACATGATGCTGACTTTTTTTGAACACCTGCTGACTCTGCCGCTGCGCTTTTTCCAGGTACGCTCAAGCGGTGACATCCTGACGCGCCTGGCGAGCAATATAATTATTCGCGACACGCTCAGTACACAGCTTGTCTCAACGTTTCTCGATGGCAGCTTTGTCGTCGTCTATCTCTGCATTCTACTCTGGCAATCCTGGACCATCGGGCTACTTGCGCTGGGCATGGGCGGGGTGCAGATCCTTTTTCTTCTGCTTACCACGCGCATCCTTCACGACCTTTCGATGCGTGAACTTATCGCGCAGGGCAAGGCGCAGGGCTACGTCAACGAGGCGCTGAACAATATAGTCTCGCTCAAGGCCGCAGGCGCAGAGCAGCGAGCTTTCAACCACTGGTCCAACCTTTTCTTTACTCAGCTCAATATCTCTGTACGCCGGAACCTGTTCTCGGCCTGGCTTGAGACAGCAATGTCGCTCTTCCAGGGTCTTGCGCCGCTCGTCTTTCTCTGGGTGGGAGTGATGCAAGTACTGAATGGCTCGCTACAGATTGGCACCATGCTCGCGCTCAATGTACTGGCCATCTCATTTTTGACGCCGCTCCTATCGCTGGTGAGCAGCGCACAGCGTCTTCAGCTTGTGCGCTCCCACCTGGAACGACTGACAGATGTATTGCAGGCCACCTCCGAACAGGATAACCGGGCGACCAGAGATCCTGGCAAGTTGACAGGTAAAATCTCGCTGAAACAGGTACGTTTCCGCTACGACTCGGAGTCGCCCGATGTGCTGCACGATATCGATCTGGAGATCGAGCAAGGTCAAAAGATTGCCCTGGTTGGACGCACCGGCTCGGGCAAGAGCACGCTGGGCAAGATCCTGCTTGGTCTGGCCCTGCCGACCGCAGGCGAGGTCTTCTACGATGGGCAGGAGCTGCGTACGCTCAACTACCAGGCTGTGAGGGCGCAGTTTGGAGTGGTGATGCAGGAAGCCAGCGTCTTTAGCGGGACTATCAGGCAAAATATCGCCTTCAATGATCCAGCCATGCCGATGGAACAGGTTATTCAGGCGGCTGAGCTGGCCGCATTTCACCAGGATATCCTGCTGTTCCCGATGAAATATGACACACCCGTTGCGGAACAAGGAAGCGCGTTATCGGGCGGCCAGCGCCAACGTCTGGTGCTGGCTCGCGCACTAGCGCACTCCCCTGCTCTGCTGTTACTAGATGAGGCAACCAGTGCGTTGGATGCGACCACCGAACGTCAGGTGGAGCAGAATATCAGCACACTGTCCTCGACTCAGATCCTTATCGCGCACCGTCTGAGTACCATTCGAAGTGCGGATCGCATCCTGGTGCTGGCTGAGGGAACTATCGTCGAGCAGGGGACGCACCAGGAACTTCTCGCACGCCAGGGACACTATGCGAGGCTGGTACAAAACCAGCACGCGCCCGAGGAGGCCGAACATGCTTGAGATGTTATACCTTCCTCGTTCACGCCACGCCATGTACCTCCTGATAGGCAGTCGTAAGCATGTGAGGAGGTATGGATGGCTGACGCCGGGCAATCCGAACAACGCATCTACCAACGCTGCACTGGCCAAAGACACATTGAGAGCTGTCTAATAAACAGTTCCATGTGGGTGGCTGTTCGGCACAACCAGAGACAGTGCAGAAGAGGTATACAGCCGCGTTCGTTGCCATAGATTGTTTTGCTGCTTCTCCTGAAGAAGCTCACTGGCCGGGTCCGCCGAAAGCGGGTCCTGTTTAAGAAAGGGACAAACAATGAACATCAATATCGCACGCGCATGGAAAGACGCCGAGTACCGCAAAACCCTGAGTGCAGCCGAGCTTGCTCTGGTGCCAGAGAACCCGGTGGGTGCAGTGGAGATCTCCGAAGAGGAAGCATCTGACATCATGGGTATGACTGGCAACTGCGGTGGTAGCACCACCTGCTGCGAAAACTTCAGCATCTGTTTGGCCTCGATCATCTGTACGGTTGGCTGCTAAGAGCAGACAACACACTGACTGGTAGAGCGGCTATCTGTTCTACCAGGAAGCTTGCGCGGTGTTCAGCATACAACTGATAGGATGTTGGATACCGCGTTCCTGCCCAGGTCACGTGATCGTCTTTGATGCCATGCCTGCCCGCTGCTCACACGAGAAGAGAAGTGGGAGGCCATCAACTGAATGAAAGGGAAGAAAAGGGAGATGAGTGGACAAAAGCCTCTGACACCAGCACCACAGCGAGCAACTGACAATGGGCAAAACCCCGCCTGGTATAATGCGCTTTCACTGACTGAACGGGCTGTGCTTTCACACACGATAGCCTATCGGCGGGCCAGCAAGGCAGCCGTGGACCCAAAAAAAGCAGCGCAACGCGTACAGGAGTGGAAGACACAGCGTCCGTTCGAGCAAGGTACCTTCTTTGCTGATCGACTCGCCCAGGATACGCTCGATGAAGAAGAGCTTTTGCGCCTGCTTGCCGAACCTCTGACGAGTTTCCAGCGGGCATATTTGCAGCTCGCTGCGCCTCCCGACTGGCTGCAAAGGCTGCTGACAGTCTTTCAGACGAGCGACCAGCGTGAAAACGAAGTCGAGTGGACCCTTGAACCATCCTCGCTGGCCCATTATCTGCGTCCGATCCATCCACTCCTCACCACTGGCCTGAAACGGCTCAATCAAAGCATCCAGGCGCTACGCCAGCATACTACGGTTATGCCGCTTGAGCCTGGGAAGCTGATTGAGCAGCTCTTCCAGTCGCTTTCAGAGCGACTGCTGGGCGCAGTCAGCAAGGTATTTGTGCTTGAAATGCATATTGCGCGTCTGGAGGGTGTGCTTGAGGGAGAGACATCTGAAGAACGCTTTCAGGACTTTATTCGCCAGATCAGCCAGGAAGGCAGGATGCTGTCCCTGCTCGAAGAGTATCCAGTGCTGGGTCGCCAGCTAGTCCTGATGATCGATCAATGGGCTGACTATATGCAGGAATTTTTCACTCACCTGTGCGCCGACTGGTCAGAGATTTGCGCGGCGTTCTCGCCTGAGCGCGATCCGGGCTTACTCGTCGAGATCCAGAGTGGTGCGGGCGATGTTCACCGCCGGGGGCGAAGCGTGCTGATCGTGAAATTTGCATCGGGACTGCGCGTGCTCTACAAACCGCGCTCGCTGGCGGTGGATATCCATTTCCAGGAGCTGCTGACCTGGCTTAACGAGCAGGGAGTGCAGCCATCATTGCGCACAATCGCACTAATCGAGCGCGGCGACTACGGGTGGTCGGAGTTTGTGCAGGCACAGAGCTGCACAACGCAGGAAGAGATCGCGCGATTTTTTACGCGTCAGGGCAGTTATCTGGCGCTACTCTATGCATGTAATGCAATTGACATGCACCTTGAAAATGTCATCGCGATGGGAGAATATCCGATCTTTGTCGACCTGGAGGCGCTTTTCCATCCTCCGATGGATGGGAACGACCCCATGCAGGCTAGCTACCTCGGCCAAACCTCGATCGACAACTCAGTCTTTCGCATCGGCTTACTGCCCTGTCGCATCTGGTCAAACAAAGAAGGATTGGGCATCGACCTGAGCGGCATGGGAGGGCAGGGAGGGCAGATGACCCCCTTCGCGCTGCCCCAGTGGGAGGAAGCGGGAACCGACCAGATGCGCCTGGTGCGTCGTCAGATGGAGATTGCCGGTAAACAGAATCGTCCCAGTCTCAACGATGCAGATGTCGATATCCTCGCCTATCGCGCAGAGCTGCTCCAGGGCTTTTCCTGCATGTATCGGTTTCTGCAAGAGCGGCGCGACGCGCTGAGGACGGAGATCCTGCCGCGCTTCGCCCGCGATGAGATACGCCTGCTCTTCCGTCCGACGCGGCGGTATGCCAATCTGCTGCGCGAGAGCTTCCACCCCGATCTGCTGCACGACGCGCTGGAACGCGACCGTTTCTTTGATCAGCTCTGGCGCGAGGTAGAGCTGCGACCTGTTCTGAAACATCTGCTGCCGGCGGAGCGGCAGGACCTGCTACAGGGGGATATCCCGTTTTTCAAGACGTATCCAGACAGTCATACAGTCTTCACCGCCGATGATACCCCGCTGGGGACATTCTTTGCAGCGACGGGCATGGATCTCGTCCACCAGCGGCTCCAACTTCTGGACGAGCAGGACCTCGCCCGCCAGTGCTGGATCATCGAAGCTGCACTCTCGACTTTGCTGATCGGTCCCGAGCGCGTGACGGGGAGGGTGCTGGATATCAAACCAACCAACCAACGGGCGAGCGGGCAAGACCTGATCGCAGCGGCGTGGGCGGCGGGAAACCGTCTGGAGACGCTGGCGGTACGCAACGACCTGGGTGCGATCTGGCTGGGAGTGAGCGCAGTCGAGGATCAGACGTGGAGTCTGTTGCCCACCGAAAACGACCTCTACAATGGCACTAGCGGGATCGCGCTCTTTCTGGGCTATCTGGGTGCGCTGACCGCAGAGACGAGGTATACAGAACTCGCGCACCTCTCCCTGGCCGCTGTACGAATGCAGGTAGAGCAGCAGAAAAAGGGTCGCGCACTGGCAGGGCTGGGAGCCTTTAATGGTCTGGGATCGCCGCTCTATCTGCTGACGCATATGAGCGTCCTCTGGCAAGACCCGATCCTGCTGTGCGAGGCCGAGGCTCTGGTCGAACTCCTGCCCGACCTGATCGCAAGGGATAGGACGCTCGATATCGTCGGCGGAGTCGCGGGATGTATTCTCGCCCTGCTGGGATTGTATACCGTGCATGCAAACCCGCAGACGCTCGCGGTGGCCTGTCTCTGCGGCGAGCACCTGTTGCAGACAGCGCAGCCGATGGAGAGAGGCGTGGCCTGGAAAACTATCCCGAACGAAAAGCCGCTGGGAGGCTTCGCGCACGGTACGGCAGGGATCGCGCTCAGTCTGCTCAAACTAGCGCACGCAAGCGGAGACCAGCGCTACTACCAGACGGCGCTGGACGCGCTGGCGTACGACCGGAGCCTCTATCGACCGGCAGAGCAGAACTGGGCCGATCTGCGGGCATTGGCGGCGCAACTGGCACGCGGCAGACGTGAACAACTGGCAGGCGAGGAACAGACAGACGTATCGTCGACGATGATCGCCTGGTGTCATGGAGCGGCAGGGATCGGTCTGGGCAGGATCGGCGGACTGTCATGCATGGACGACGAACTGGTGCGCCAGGAGATAGAGATAGCGGTCAAGACGACCGCCGAGCGGGGCTTCAAAGACAACCATTCGCTCTGTCACGGAGCGCTTGGCAACCTGGAACTGTTGCTAATGGCGGATCAGACACTGAAAGAGCCGCACTATCACGCCTTGCTGACAGACGTAACCGCGATGGTATTGGAGAGCATAACCACCTGTGGCTGGGTAGCGGGGGTGCCGCTCGGCATCGAGACGCCAGGCCTGATGACAGGTCTGGCCGGCATCGGCTACGAACTGCTGCGCCTGGCCGAACCAACCAGAGTGCCATCGGTCCTGCTACTTGAACCGCCGCCCGGACCATATACCTTCCTCTAGACCGGTGATGAGTGACCAGAGACGTAGATAAGCTAGATGCTGTCGCCCCGATGTCGAGAGACGCCGGGGTGAGTGGAATATATAGTGGAGGAGTGCTGCACCGGCCAGAGAAGAGGGTTGAATGCTTGCGGGTTCTGACTCAGGCGGCGGCGTCATTGACACATTGGCCAGTACAGCGTACACTCTCAAAGAAAAAAAGGAAGGAAAGGCACAACTCACATTTTGGGCGCAAACGCTGGGTGCGAAACAGCTCCTGCCCCTGGCACTGGATGACGCAGGACTTGTCTCTCAGGAAGCATCATCGAACCAGTTGCTGGCAGGCTAGAAAACAGTCATTACGAGTCTGCCTCGCCTGATTGTTCAGGTGAAGAATCTGGCGGGAGCAGCAATTGCTCGGTCTCTTGCAACGGGATTTGTAGCAAGGCAGCTAGCTTCTCGATGAGACTCTCACTTTTTGTCGTCTGCCAGAGACGAGCCAGACTGCGCATGGCGATCCCACCACTTCTTGTGTCGCTGTACTCAATGAAAATCTGCAATGCCTCAAGCAAGCACTCTTCCGCCTGCTCCCACTCTCCCTGCTCCTGCGCCACTCTCCCCAACTGGTGATATGTGCTCCCCTGTTCGTACCGCCCGTTGCACTCTATCTTGATCTGCAACGCCTCCTCATAATACCGCTTCGCCTCCTCCCATTCCCGCTGCTCCTGCGCCACTCTCCCCAACTGGTGATATGTGCTAGCCTGCCAGAGATGGCGCTGGCGTTCCTCTACTAATGTAGCCCTGTCAAGGAGGGACAAGATCTTTTCATAGCACTCTACGGCCTCTTTATACTGCTTCAGACGGAGAAAACGATTACCAACGTTCACAAGCACACGCGCCCATGTTTGCTGCTGTGTATCGGTCAAAGCACTCTGCTCGGCCTTCTCCAACTTGCCAAGCAGCCATGTATCTAATTCCTGGCCACGTTGATACGCTTGCTGGCTGTTCAAGTAATCATCAAGTAGATCATAGAGCGAGAGAAAGGAAAGATCGGCGTTCACGGCAAAACGCAGCGCATGCAGTACGTTCTCGTATTCATAGCGCACGATCAATAAGCCAACCTGCCGCTCCTGGGCCTCTTTTGAGTTGAACCATGAGGAAAGACTGCCACTCAGAGCTTCATAGTGCGCATAAAACGCTGTCTCAAGCGCGAGCCGCTGCGCCTCCTCCTGGGTTGCAAGTCGCTGGCGCAGAAAGTAGGGGAGAATGGGCTGGATATGGAGAAAGAAAGGCAGATCGGCATCGGGAGTCAGCAGTCCCCATTTTTCGGATTCCTCGACCACCTGTTGCCACTGCTCAAAGGGAAGGTCAGCCAGTGCAGGTTGCTTTTTGAGCTGTTCTGCATAGCTATCGAGCATATCGCGCCAGATGACCGAGGTGAAGGGAGCCAGGCAGAGGAGCAGTTGCTGGGCCGCGGGCGAGAGGTTGCGGTAGGAATAGTCGACGCAGCGCAGGATGTTTTCAGTGCGCTTCTCGCTGGTGCCGACCTGAAGGGTGGTCTCGCCTGCCTGGAGGGCGGCGAGCACCTGGGCGGGCGTCTGATGAGCGAGGTTGGCCAGGACGATCTCCAGGGCCAGGGGAAAACCGTCCAGGAGCTTGAGGAGCGAGGCAAAGGCCTGCTCTTTCTGGTAGGCGGTGACGCCGTGGCGTTC
>DAOTTJ010000372.1:0-6552 GCA_034437695.1 Ktedonobacteraceae bacterium | reverse complement strand
ATTATGGCGCGTGACAAACGCGATACGACTCCACCTGAAGAGCAAGAGCAAGAATATCGAACGTATCTGGAAGGTGAGAAACGTGTTAAATCGGTGACTCTGTGTTTCTCCGATCTGGAAGGTCGGTTCCATACCTTAGATTTTGATAAGGATTATCTCCTGGCTTCAGCGGATAATCTGACCTTTGATGGATCTTCCATTCATGGATTTACTTTGCAGCACGAATCAGATCTGCGTTTACAAGTCGACTGGACGAGTTTCTTATGGCTACCCGCCGATCTTTTCGGGGCAGGAAAGGTGCTTGTGTTTGCGAATGTGCTCGACCGGGAGGGAGAGCCATTTTCATCTGATTTTCGAGGGGTGTTGCAAAAATATTTGCGTGAGTTGAAAAGCACGGAAGGTTTGACCGCGAATTTCTCAGCGGAAATTGAGGGCTTCGTTGTGGAAGGCGTGCATGCTGAACAACATTTCGATGAGAAAAAAGGCTTCCGTCTTATTTCGACTGGTGGCTATTTCCATGCGCTACCACTTGATCCATTGCGGCGATTTGTTGATGCTTCTGCTACTGTCCATCGCGCCCTGGGCTTCAAAAACGAAAAGGCACATCCTGAAGTGGCTCCATCGCAGTTTGAAATAAACTTTTCGTACGCCAACGCTTTGCGCACAGCGGATCTTATTCAACTGTACAAACTGGTTTGCCGCCAGGTTGCAAGCAACATGGGATTGACTGCTACATTCCTGCCGAAACCCTGTATGGGTATCAACGGAACTGGCATGCATGCCAATCTTTCTCTGTCTAAAAATGGCAAAAATATCTTTTACGAGAAAGATGGGAAACAAGGTCTGTCGTCGATAGCGCATGATTTCATTGCTCGCATTCTCAATCACGCTCAGGAGATGTGTTTAGTCTTGAATGCAAGCGTCAATTCCTATCGCCGACTCGATCCGCACTTTGAGGCTCCTAACCAGATTCAAGTCTCGTCGATTGACCGAGGATCGATGGTACGTATTCCAGTGGGCAACGAAAAGACGGCACGTATCGAAGTGCGTTCTGTTGGAGCCGATGCGAATCCTTATCTGCTTGTCTATACCCTGATCAAGATTGGTTTGGATGGAGAACCCTTGTCTGCTGAACGGGCAGAGGGTGAGGAAGTGCAACTTCTGCCAGGGAGCATTCAGGAAGCGATTAGCTTTTTCGAGTCAAGCGAGACAATGAAGAAGATCCTGGGCGAGACGAACATAGAGAAATATCTTTTCTTTAAACAGGCGGCAGCGGATCGCAGCCCCAAAAATTTAGGAACACAGGTTAAGACATCCGAGATTGTTTATCACCATGAAGTGACGAATCAGTCTTTATGGAATGCATTCTAAATTGCGCTAGCAATGAAGAAACCAGGGTGTGTGAATGGACAACGATGTATTCGCACGCCTCAGATCCTTAGGAGAACTTCTGAAGTTCCTGGTCTGACCAGATTGACCATCTGGGTTTCGAGCCAAAAGTATAGTGCAACTCATATTTATTATCGAGGGCATTTCCACTGACAAAGACATTCCTGCTGCGAAATGCTTCGGGCGTTGTGGAAAGCAGTATCTCTTGCTGTGAGGCTGGCGAAGAAAGGAACCAGGGAGTTTCGAGAGCATAGGTATTCTGAGAAAGCCAATCAGGAGCAGGAAAAGCCGTTCGCAGGCAAAGTTCTTCAACCGTAGCTGCACAAAAGGCAGTCCAATAGGCTCCCTCTGCTTTCGTTGCCGGGGAATGGCTCACAAACAAGCTCCTGACGTTGATCTATAGCATAGTACCACCAGTCATGAAGAAAGCAGCCAAGGGCAAAGCAGGGATCTTCGCCCTGCTCAATCTGCGCAGTAACTTCAGCAATAGTATGGATAGAGTATAGGAGTGAAGTTGCCATATTGTTCCCTACTTCCTTCAAAGAAAGTCTCTTCCCTTCTTGCTCTGCTCTTACTCTACTTCTTCCCTTGATATGATACCTCAAGTCATCTGTCACGTTGTGTAGCGACTTCCGGTTCTCGACCATCTGTGTAACATGTTCGACTGCGAGGAAACGGTATACATTCTTTTGAAAAATGCAAAATGGAGCAAAATAAAAGAAGCATTATTGCTGACAAAGGGGTATACTTCTCAAAGACTAGAGAAGAAGATTGTGATTTGAATTGAAAGGTACTGTTATCTGTTGGCAGTACTGAAATTTCACACTAATGAAGTGGTGTTTGTATGTAGATGTTGCATTTCTACTTCAGGTGCAGATTGTTCTCACAGGACGCGCTCTCAATCAGAATGCAAGGAGTGAGACCATGCCCTTCGTAGTGCAAAGGTTTCTTCGAGCATTGCTCGAGATTCCGCCCGACGCGACCCATTTTGTTGTGCGTGGCTTCCATCTCGGTGATCCCTCGACTCGCGAAAAGTTGGAACGTAGCGCTTCTACCTTTGTTCGCGGATATCATATGGCACTTAGCAGTAGTTCAAATGTCGAACTGGTAGATCAGTTGGAGCAGATAGATAGAGACTTGAGAGGCTTTGCCTACGAGGGCGCTGGTATGGGCCTGAGTATAGTCGATTTTTTCTTTCCCTGGCAAGATCGCTTTCTGGCTTTTACGCAAGCAGAAGGAAGCGAGCATATATATGTTGTATGTTGGCTGGGGATGGCCAATGGGACGCTGCGCTCCTTGCACCCTCGCTTATGGTGGTCTAGCCCAAAAAAGATGCGCGAGCATGATTTCTTTTTTGGTTTCTCAACAATAGAGAAAGATATATAGACCAGACTCGTAGGGAAACGTTTAATCTTTTTGCGGCGTATATAGAAGGGTAATTCAATATATTTTTCTAAGGAGCAATACCTTTTTATGCGACACTACGCCCACGCGCCCGTACCACTCGCGCTTCGTCCTATCTCACAACAACTCTCTGGCAGTTTCCAGCGGCGTACCTTGAGTATTTGTTTGTTGCTAGTTCTGTGCCAGGGCTGTCTTTGTGCATGTGGGGCATCTGCACAAAAGGGAAAAGCATCACCAACCGTTCTACCAAGCCGTACGCTTGCGGTTCCTTCACCCACTTCCTCGCCAGTATCCGACGACACGGCCGTTTTGACCGCGAAAGACGATGCTATGCGAACCGGTTTCCAGCCCTATGAAACCTCCCTTACCCCTCAAAATGTGAATCTAGCTCACTTTGGTCTACTCACTCGCTATGCAGTAGACGGACGTATCTATAGCCAACCTCTTTTCGTTCCCAATCTTTTGATTGACCACACGCTACAGAATGTAGTTTTTATTGCGACCGAGCACGATAGCGTCTATGCTTTTGCTGCCACGTCTACACAGAATTCTCTGCCACTCTGGCAAACTTCTTTTATTGATCCTGCCGTTGGGATTACTTCGCTTTCCTCGCATGATGTGTTCGGCTGCACCGATATAGGAAATGAGATTGGTATTACAGGAACGCCTGTTATCGATCGCGCAACGCAGACGCTCTATGTGGTTGCAGATACCAAGGAGCATGGTCAGTTTGTTCAGAGACTTCATGCGTTGAATATACTCACTGGCCAGGAAAGAGTTGCTAGTCCGCGACAGCTTCAGGCGAGTGTGGTTGGGAGTGGAGACGGGAGCATAGATGGCAAAATTAGCTTTAACCCTCAAACAGAAAATCAGCGGGCAGCTCTCTTGCTCGATGCTGGTATCGTCTCTATTGCCTGGGGTTCATTTTGTGACAAGGGCTATTATCATGGGTGGATTATGGGATACAATGCCACCACGCTTCAGCAGGTAGGGGTATATAATGATACACCGGCTGGTTATCAGGGTGGGATCTGGCAGAGTGGCGGTGGATTGGCCGCTGATAGCGATCACAACATCTACGCCTCGCTGGGTAATGGGACGTACAACCTGAATACAGGAGGACAGGATGCCGGTGGAAGTATTCTCAAACTTACACCTCGCAACGGCTTTCAGGTGAGTGATTATTTTACGCCTTTTAACCAGATTTGCCTCTCTCCTGTGAATGCTGATCTGGGTTCAACCGGGGTCTTACTCCTTCCTGATGCAGACGACCTTGTCACTTCGAGCAAAGAGGGTCGCATCTATCTTGTTAATCGCGATCGGATGGGCAAATTCACCACCTTGCCTGATCCATGTGACAACCAGAATCAGACCACGGTCGATAAGATTGTCCAGGAATTTCCCCCAAACACGCTTTCTGGGGGAATGTATAGCGTCGCGACGTACTGGAAGAGTCAGCATGGCGACTACATCTATATGAGTGGGGCAGATGATCATATGAAAGCCTTCTCTTTCGCGAACCAGAGACTTTCATTGACCTCTCAGACTACCGCTACCTTTCTCTTCCCTGGTGGTGGAAGCACAATTTCTTGTAATGGCACTCTCGCTGGCACAGGTATTCTCTGGGTGCTTGATCCAGAAGCGATTTTGCATGCATACGATGCAAGTAATCTTCAGAATGAGCTTTACAATTCTCAGGAAGATGCTAGCCGCGATGCCCTTCCTTCCTATATAAAATTTTCGACCCCTACTGTTGCGAACGGAGAGGTATTTGTTGGCACAAAAGATAGTCTTGTGATCTATGGGCAGTTGCCCGTCTAAAACTCCGAGCTAGACCAGCTTTCTGTAAAGAGAGAGAACGCTACAGAGCTTGCCAACGTGTGTACTTCGATCGCAGCATTGTCTCTTTTTCTAGCTCTCGACGTAATAGAAGTAGAGATATTGCCTCAAAAAAGAAGAAAAACGTATGTAGGCGCAGGGGTATGATGCGGCTAGCAGCTCTCCATCAGACGAGAATGGGCCGTTTCATTTGCGCCGGGAGCTAAGGAGGTTCAACGATGTTAACGAGTGAGCCTGAGGACGTATTCACGTGGGCAGTGAATGATACTCCTGTACATAAGGGAGATTCGCGAGTGAGCTATCTGGTCGATGGTCGTTCTGCTCTCTTTGCCCTATGTTGTGCTCTCTTGAAAGCGCGTTCCTCTATTTATATGGCATATTGGGGCATGACCGCCGAGTTAGAATTGGTAAGAGGAAAAGACCACCGCGCTGGCCCGGATGGCAGCAGTGAGCAAGACGAGCTTGTAGCGTTGCTCCGCGCCGAAGGACTTGAGGAAGAAGCCATCGTATTCTGGTCTACACATCAGCTTTCACTGGTAGAGGTTCTGGGCTATGCGGTTGGCCGGGGGGTAGATGTCAGAGTCTTGCTCTGGAATAGTTTACCGCTCCCTGCCTATTCCCACTATTATCCACGCTTTACGTGCGACGCCTTGAATAAGGTTGGTGTTCAGTGTTTGCTTGATAATAGCGCCAGAGGTATCTTGCACCATCCAGCTGAGTCGTTGCATCAGAAACTCGCTGTTATCGATTACCGCTGGGCCTTTGTTGGGGGTATCGACCCTATGGTCGAGAAGAAAAACGAGTTTGATCGCTGGGATACCTCAGAGCATCCGTTCTCTACTAACTTACGTCAGAATGCTAAGGGCGCGACGCCTCATCCCTGGCACGACGTACATGCGCTGATCGAGGGATCAGCAACGGCTGATGTTGCATATAATTTTCGTCAACGCTGGAATGCAGTTGTCAAACGTTACGGGCACTGGCAAATTCTTCCCAGGCTCCGACGCTACTACAAGCAGGCACACATTGAGCCTGGCAGTGCGCAGCCTTTGGCCGAAAAAAATACGGAAGTCGTGCAAATTGCCAGAACTATCCCCAGGTATACCTATCATTTCCAGCCAAAAGTAGTGCAAGGGATTGCACAACTCTATACACAGGCCATACGCAATGCGCAACGCTTTATCTATCTCGAAAATCAATATCTCTGGGTTCGTGCATATACCGGTGTGGATATCTCCTTTCTGGGAAGAGATAATCCCGAGATGAAGCTGATTCTGCAAGAGCTTGTGGCGGCTCTTCATCGAGGGGTACATGTGGCTCTTGTGCTACCCGATCATCCCGCGCCAGGTAGGGCTTTCTCGGATGCCAGTATCGCGTCTATACGGCGCGAAGCTCCCGAGGCTGTGGCCGCAGGACGTTTCCACGCCTTTTGTCTGGGTACTTCGATGCATAAGACAGACGGCGAACATTATCGACCTATCTATGTCCATGCCAAAGTAGCCGTTATCGACGATCTCTGGAGCACTGCCGGCTCTGCTAATCTGAATAACCGTGGCTTACGCGATGATACTGAGATAAATGTGGCAGCTCTGGACTCCGAACTGGCCCGTAGCTTGCGCCTGCGTCTGTGGGCCGAACACCTGGGACTGCTCACCGCCGACGAGCTTTTTGCGCTCAATCTCTTTTTACAGCAGACTGTCCAGGCCCGCCAATCTGTGGGCGTGGGCGGTATCTGGCAAAATATCCAGAATATCTGGCAAGATAGCGGTGAACAACACTCTCCTACGCAGCGCTCAACACTTGATACTTGGCAAAATATTCAAGATATTTTGCCAGATCCCAGGCAAGGGATGGAGATGCTGGCTCAACGTGCTCAAGAAAACCTCCAGGCTTATAAAACTAAGCAGCCTTTGCAGGGTC
>DAOTTJ010000371.1:0-13200 GCA_034437695.1 Ktedonobacteraceae bacterium | reverse complement strand
CACGTTGTTACATACGCATCGATTATTTCCTTCTCAAGCGCTCTTTTGTAAAAGCACATTCCTCAGGTCTTCTGGGAGTTGATGCTGGTATGCTTCTTCCTGGGCAAGCAAATGGTCGATTTGATTCTGCCAGTCATCAAGAAAGTTGAGCGGAACACCATAACGTTGTTGCTGATATTCTTGCAAAGCTAGAAGACCATACCGCCCATAGCCATCAGAAGGAGGGGGCAAATGGCGATCTTCCCAAAGTGATATAAAAAGGCTCTTCAGGAAAACTGGGACTTGAAATTCAGACACATCGCTGCTAGGAGGGTCACGGCTGTATATACAGAGATCCCAACCCTCTACATCCATTCTCTACTCTATATACTACACAATATACTATACAGAAGTACTCAGCGTGACATGTTACAATGGGGGTAGGCACTCTCTTTTCTCAGGAGTACAACATGAAACAGTCCGATTATCAAGATATTCCTGCGCCTGCCAGCGAGGTAAATGGCGGAAGCGCAGCTATAACGACAAAGACCAGCTCGCATGAGCATCTTGCTTTTTTACATCTGCCAAATATGTTGCACCTTTCGCCAGCAACCGCTGAGACACAGGAGCACGCAAACAAATGGGCGGTGCTGGCGCTAGCTGCTGCGGGTGGTTTTATGACCACACTCGATTCGTCGATTGTCAATATTGGTCTGCCAGCTATCGCTCACACCTTCGGCATCGGCGTGAGTGGAGCGATTGAATGGGTAATCATCGGGTACCTCGTGGTGATCGCGGCGGTTTTGCTCTCGCTCGGACGCCTGGCCGATATGGTCGGGCGTAAAGCTATCTACGAAATGGGACTGGTCATCTTTGTGCTTGGTTCGATCTTCAGCGGCGCTGCTCCCTCGCTCACGATTCTGATCCTGGCCCGGCTTTTCCAGGGTCTGGGAGGTGCGTTGATCTTCTCGGTGAATATCGCGATGATTACCAGCGTCTTTCCAGCCAGCCAGCGCGGGCAGGCGCTCGGATTAAACGCGATAGTCGTCGCGCTTGGTGTCAGTGCTGGGCCAACCTTTGGCGGTCTGATCACGCAGTACCTTACCTGGCGCTGGATCTTCTATATCAATGTACCTATCGGTATCATCGTTTTTATCGCCAGCATGCGCATCCTCACCGAAGGTTTGCACAGAAACAAGGGACGCTTCGATCCAGGTGGGGCCGTACTTTTCGCCGTTGGCCTCGCATCGTTGACGCTCGGCCTGTCGTTTGGGCAGGAGTGGGGCTGGACCTCGCCGGGCCTCGTGACTGCGCTGCTTGTGGGTGTCGTGGCCCTGGTCGCGGCCATCCTTGTCGAGCGGCGCGTATCCGATCCGATCTTGCGTTTATCTCTACTCAGGAATCGCGTCTTTGCCTCAGCAAATATCAGTTTTATCCTCTGCATGCTGGCACTCTTCGCCCCTGGCTTTCTCCTTCCATTCTACTTTGAGGAGTTGCGCGGTTTCTCTGTCATACAGGCTGGCCTGTTTCTCACGCCGCTCCCACTGGTTCTGGCGATTATGGCTCCCCTGAGCGGATCGCTGGCGGATCGCATCGGCTCTCGGCTGCTCTCGCCGCTTGGGCTGGCGATTGCCTGTCTGGGACTGTTCTTACTGAGCCAGCTCACTATACAGAATTCTTCCTGGGATATTATCTGGCGTCTAGTTGTCACTGGCATAGGCCAGGGACTTTTCCAGGCTCCCAATACCCGCGCACTGATGAGCGCGGCACCACAGAACGAACAGGGCATCGCTTCGGGCGTACTCGCGACGGGTCGGGTCATCGGTCAGGCCATCAGCGTCGCGCTGGCTGGCTCCCTCTTCGCCGCCTTTGGAGCCGCCGCCGCAGGCATCGTCCTTTCGACGCCAAACCAGCATCTTTCACCCGCTAAAATCGACATATTGCAACATACGTTCATCGCTGGCTTTCATGCCGCGTTTCTTGCCTGTGCTGCCTTTGCTGCCATCGGTATTCTGACCTCGCTGGTGCGCGGAAACGAAAATCAGCCTCAGGCAGGGCAATAAGAGAGCGGCGACAAAACGTCTATTCACGAGTTACTCATTGATCCCAGGAGACGTGTTAATAATGATCCGTCTCGGTTATTTTTTAGTGATTTGGAGGAATTGCTGCTATGTCAGTCTTCGCGCATCTCTTTGGCAAACTTGCGCAGCATCTCGACCCCAACGCTCTCGGCGAGACAGTGAAAACACACGTTGGCAGTCTGCCTAATCCGCTCAGCGAGCGTAGCAAAACGCTGCGTCCGCGTATTCACGACGCGAAAATAGTGAAAAGCGTCTGTCCCTACTGCGCGGTTGGTTGCGGCCAGAATGTTTATGTCAAAGATGGAAAGGTTGTGGATATCGAGGGTGACTATGACAGCCCGGTCAGTCGCGGCTGTCTTTGCCCCAAAGGCAGCGCCATCTATCAACTCGACTTCAACGAAAGACGCTGGACAAAGGTCAAATACCGCGCTCCCTACGCGACCGATTGGGAAGACAAACCACTGGATTGGGCGATGGACCGTATTGCACAGCGCGTCTACGAGACTCGCGAAGCCACCTTCCGTGAGAAGAACGAGCAGGGGAAGCCTCTCAATCATACGCTCGCGATTGGCTCACTTGGCGGCGCAACGCTCGACAACGAAGAGAACTACCTGATTACCAAGCTTTTTCACGCGCTTGGCATGGTCTTCATTGAGAACCAGGCCCGTATATGACACAGCGCTTCGGTGCCGGGTCTCGGCACTAGCTTTGGTCGCGGAGCCGCGAATACCTTTCTCCAGGATCTGCAAAATAGCGACTGCATCTTGATCGAGGGCAGCAATTTTGCCGAATGTCACCCCGTGGGCTTTCGCTGGGTCATGGCCGCAAAAGAACGTGGGGCCACGATTATTCACGTCGATCCACGCTTCTCGCGTACCTCACAGATGGCCGATATCCACGCCCCCATTCGGGCCGGCACCGATATAGCTTTTCTGGGAGGACTGATCAACTATGTCCTACAAAATAACCTCTACTTTGAAGAGTACGTTCGGGCCTATACAAACGCCACATACCTGATCGGCGATGCATTTCAAGATACAGAAGACCTGGAAGGCGTCTTCTCAGGTCTGAAAGAGGATGGCAGCGCCTACGATACCACAAGCTGGCAATATAAACAGCGCGAGACATCCTCGTCCTCGTCGGACCAGTTGCCCGCTTCAGGGAAATCAGCGACGACGAGTCAGCACGATGAGCAACAGGTCGCTCCCGAGGGTCAGGAGGGCCAGGGGTCGCTGCCGCACCTGCATCCCAGTCACGTCGCCAAAGATGAGACCATGCAAGATCCGCACTGCGTGCTCCAGGTGCTTAAACGCCATTACGAGCGCTATACGCCGGAGATGGTCGAGCAGATCTGTGGCATCCCTCAGGAGCTTTTCCTGAAAATCGCTCAGGCGCTGACTAAAAATTCTGGACGCGAGCGTACGACAAATATCTCATATGCTGTCGGCTGGACGCAGCACACAACGGGCGTCCAGATGATCCGCACTTCGACCATTCTGCAACTTCTGCTGGGCAATATCGGTAGGCCCGGAGGCGGCATTCTGGCACTGCGCGGACATGCAAATATCCAGGGTTCAACCGATATTGCCACGCTCTACAATCTTTTTCCAGGCTATCTGCTGACGCCCAGCGCCTTGCGCGGAGAGTATGACCTTCAGACTTACCTGGACGGCAATAGCCAGGATGCGGGCTGGTGGGTGCATTATCCCAACTACTTTATCAGTCTGCTCAAGGCCTGGTATGGAGAAGCAGCGACCCGCGAGAACGATTTTGCCTACGACTATCTGCCGAAAATTGTCGGGAGCCACTCGGATCTCGATATGTTTGTCGATATGAAGGACGGCAAGATCAAGGGCTATTTCTCGATGGGCCAGAACCCCGCAGGCGGCGGCGTAAACGCGGGATTTCACCGCGCGGCGCTGGAAAAGCTGGACTGGATGGTCGTGCGCGATCTCTACGAGATTGAGACGGCTGCCTACTGGAAACGCCCAGGCGTTGATCCGACGAAAATTCCAACTGAGGTCTTTTTCCTCCCGCCCGCTTCACACGTTGAAAAGGAAGGAAGTTTCACCAACACTCAGCGCCTGATACAGTATCGCGAGAAGGCGATTGAGCCGCCCGACGATGCCCGTTCTGAAAACTGGTTTATGGCCGAGCTATATACGCGTCTGCGCGATCTCTATCAAACGAGCGAGAAAGAGCGCGACCGGCCCCTGCTGGATCTCACCTGGAACTATCGGCGTGAGGGTCCCTTACAGGAACCGGTAGTCGAAGATATTGTCAAGGAGATCAATGGTTTTACCGTTGCCGACGGGAAGCTGGTCAAGAGCTTCACCGAGTTGAAGGCCGACGGTAGTACAGCCTGTGGAGCCTGGATCTTTAGCGGCATTATGCCTGAGGAAGGCAAAAACCTGTCACGCAACCGTAAGACCGACGACTACGTCAGTCTGGATTGGGGCTTTACCTGGCCTGCGAACCGCCATATTCTCTACAATCGGGCCTCGGCTGACCCCGAGGGGAGACCGTGGTCCGAACGCAAGAAGTATCTCTGGTGGGACGCCGAACACGACAATGGCGACGGGACACACGGCCACTGGACGGGATATGATATCCCTGATTTTCCTTTGACCAAGTCACCAACCGCCGAGGCGCAACCCGATGGACGGGGTCTAGACGCGCATTCAGGTGCCTCACCCTTCATTATGATGGTCGAAGGGGTCGCGCGACTCTTCGCTCCCAGTGGTCTGACCGATGGACCACTACCGACGCACTACGAGCCGGTGGAGTCGCCTGTAAGCAACGCGCTCTACCCGCAAACGCCGATCAATCCGGTTTTGAAACGCTGGAAACGACCCGACAATCCCGAAAATGGGCTGGCAAATCCCAGATTCCCCTATGCTATTACGACCTATCGGCTCACCGAGCACCATGTAGGTGGGGCGATGTCGCGCTGGTTGCCCTGGCTCTCAGAGCTTCAGCCAGCTCTCTTCGCCGAGATTAGCATAGAGCTGGCACAGGAGAAGGGCATCAAGCAGGGGGACTGGATTACCATCTGGACGAAACGCG
This sequence comes from Ktedonobacteraceae bacterium, assembly GCA_034437695.1. Classification (GTDB taxonomy): domain Bacteria; phylum Chloroflexota; class Ktedonobacteria; order Ktedonobacterales; family Ktedonobacteraceae; genus Paraktedonobacter. Next base: position 8,074 of record DAOTTJ010000371.1, on the reverse strand, counting down.
GCGAGATCGAGGCCCACGCGCTGGTAACCTCACGGATGCAGCCGCTTACCATCAGGGGTCGCACGGTTCACCAGATCGGTCTGCCCTTCCATTGGGGCTATCAGGGCGTAGTGAAAGGCGATGTCGTCAACGATCTGCTGCTCCTGGTCGCGGACCGCAACGTAAGTATGCACGATGCGAAGGCCTTTACCTGCAATATGCGCCCTGGCCGCCGCTCACACCAGGGAGAAGACGGAAGCATTGTTGCCCGTGGCAAGCTTGAGGAGGAACCATGAGTCACGGCTTTTTTACAGATACGACGCTCTGCATCGGCTGCAAAGCCTGCGAGGTCGCGTGTAAGCAATGGAACCAGTTACCCGCCGATGGCTATAACTGGAGCGGCCATAGCTACGATAATACGACGGCGCTCTCCGCGACAACCTGGCGGCACGTCACTTTTGTCGAAAAGAAACGCCCGGCTACGGATACTGGCAAGAGCATCGACTGGCTGATGATGAGCGATGTCTGTAAACACTGTACGAATGCTGGCTGTATGCAGGCCTGCCCAACTGGGGCGATCATACGCAACGAGTTCGGCGACGTTTTTGTGCAACCAGATATCTGCAACGGCTGCGGGTATTGTATCCCTTCCTGCCCCTTCGGGGTCGTCGCACGCAACGAGGAGACGGGGACCGCCGCTAAATGTACGCTGTGCTACGATCGCCAGAAAGACGGTATCGAGCCTGCCTGCGCCAAGGCGTGTCCAACCGATTCGATCCGCTTTGGCGATGTCGACGAACTGCGCTCGCGTGCAAAGCAACGCGTAGAGACCTTGCATCAGCGCGGAGAGCCGGGGGCCTATCTCTATGGCGTGGATGAGAAGACCTCGGTGGGCGACCTCAACGCGTTTTTCCTCCTAACAGATCGGCCTTCGGTCTACAATTTGCCGGAGCAGCCACACCTGCCACAGGAGAATATTCTACCCGGCTTTGTGGCCAGTCTTCTGACTGCCTCTTTCCTGACCCTGGCTACGGCGTTCTCACTCTGGCGAGGCCGCCGACACTAGCCGGGTGGCAACTAGCTCATACGTTTAGAAGGTGAGTGTATCATGCTTACGTCCGAGACTTCTGCACAAAGGAAAAGGTGGCAGGGACCAGCGACGACCTACTACGGTCTGCCGCTGCTCAAACAGGCTCCCTGGAAATGGCAGATTGTGCTCTATTTCTTTTTAGGAGGCATCGCTGGCGGTTCGTATCTGGTGGCAACGCTGGCGGATCTGCTCGACCGCGCGAACAAAGCAGCGTTGATTCGCGCCGGGCGCTATCTCTCTTTTGGGTGTCTGCTCGTCAGTCCCATCCTCTTAATCTGGGACCTGGGCCAGCCGTGGCGCTTTCACCATATGCTGCGCGTGCTCAAGTTTCGTTCAGTGATGTCACTGGGAACATGGGGCCTCACCGCCTTTGGTCTCTTCAATGGCCTGAGCGTGACGCATCAACTGGCCCTTGACGGTCTGTTCGACTGGTTCTCGCCCCTGATGCGCCTGGCAAAGGCACTACCAATCAGGACGATAGAGGTAATCGGCGGTCTGTTAGGCCTCTTTGTTGCTTCATATACCGGCGTTCTGCTCTCATCGACGGCTGTACCGGTCTGGGCACGGGCCAGGTATCTGCTCGGACCCCTCTTCCTGACATCTGGGCTTTCGACAGCACTGGCGAGCCTTTCCCTGCTGCTCTCCTTTGGACAGCACGAACACGCAACGTCTGCTTCCCTGGAAAGCGCTGAGGTAGTAACGATGACCACCGAGGTCGCCTTGATAGCAGCCCTGGTTCCCACGCTGGGACCCCTGGGCAAACCCTTTATCAAAGATCGCCAGGAGTCACTGGTCACCGCAGTAACTGTCGGGGGTGGACTTATTCTGCCCTTGCTTCTCCACCTGTTCTGGAAGCTAACCGGTAAGCCGATGTCGCGCAACCTGACACGTGGGACAGCACTAGCGGTCCTGATCGGAGGTCTGATGCTCCGTCAGAAATGGATCAGGGCCGGCCGTATCTCATCCGACGATCCCCAGGCGGTCCACTACTACAACGCACGTACAAAAAGCACAAAGTAGCTGACAATCCTTGCAAGCAAAAGTCGGGTTCGTGTTGACGCGGACCCGACTTCTCCCCATGTGCGCAAACAAGCTAGGCAATCATGCGGAACAGCGCGTTGGCGATAACCTCAGGGTCGGTCTCACCGGCAAAAGGCAGCACCTTGACGTGTCCATTTTGCGCCTCGACCTGCTGATAGGCCTGCAAGGCCATATCGTGCTCGGCTCCGTGACCGATAATCGCCAGTACCACATACATGCTGCCAGCCGCTCGGTTGACTGTATCCCTGAAAGCGATGGTATCGTCGGCTTCGCCATCAGTAATCACCAGCGCGAGCAGCAACGGACGCTCGTCCAGAGGCTCCTGGCCAAACTCATCGGTGTAGGCCTTGAGCAACATATTAAAGCCCGGCATGATACGTGTACCACCACGCCAGTGAATGGTGCTCCACTTCTCGCGCAGATTACCAGGGTTTAAATCACCGATATCGTGGGCCTGCCCGTCTGCAAAGGTAATGGTACGCAGGCCGCCACCCTCTTGCTCGTGCTGGGCCTGGCTATCGACAGCTCCAAGCCGCTCGACGATCAGACTGATCGCCTCGCGAATAACGTCTTTGCGCGGCGTTGGATCGTTCGCCGCCGCGCTATAGTTCATAGAACCGGTCGTATCGAGGAGCAGCATTGGCTCTTTCTCTTGTTCAGTCTGGGCAAATTGATTAGAATTGGCCATATTTTTTCCTTTTTTTCTCAGAAACAGTTCTCATTTTCTTCTAGCAAACTGACCACGATGAACAGATTTTGTAGAAGTTATAGCAATCACTCTTTATTATCAGCTAGAGTTGCAACACTAGAGTTGGTGCAACGCCTGCTGCACTGCTCTAATGCTGGCTGGTCGCCTGCTTTCGTCCATCTCCAACATCTGCGTAATCAGTCCAACCAGTCGCGGCGGCAGGGTTGGCATCAGCGATTGCAGTGGCGGCAAACGAAACGGCGACGACGAAGGATCATAACCAGAGAGCAGTTCATAGAGGGTAGCACCCAGGCTATAGATGTCCGAGCGCTCAGTCGTTTGCGCTCGACCATATTGCTCGGGCGGCGAATAACCCATCGAGCCATAGGAGGTTGTATCTTTGGCCTGACCCGGCTTGAAGAGCCGGGCGATGCCGAAGTCTATCAGATAGATACGCCCGTCTGGATTACGCATGATATTGCTCGGCTTCAGATCGCGAAAAATGATCGGGGGTCGCTGGCTGTGTAGATAATTCAGCACATCGCACAGTTGCCACGCGATTGACATCACTTCAGCCAGCGGCAAACGTCCCCCAGGAACACGTTCCAGGTACTTCTCCAACGATTCGCCCTGAATAAAGCTCATAACCAGATACCAGTGGCCTACCTGCTCAAAGTAATCATAGATGCTCGGCAAGTTGGGGTGCTGTAGCCCGGCCAGCAGGTATGCCTCGTGTTGAAACGTCTCGATCGCAAGCTGGAGATCCTGAGTCGACAGGTTGTTCTGGCTCATCTCTTTCACAGCTACCAGGCGGTTGCCAAGCTGCGTATCTTGGGCCAGAAAAACGGCCCCCATGCCTCCTTGTCCCAACGCTTGCATCAGGTGATAGCGTCCATTGAGCAGACCCTGAGCAGATTTTTGCGACACGGCAGACTGAACTGGCGGTCGTGGGAGCGGCGGCGGTGGGAGCGTCGGTCGTGGGAGCAGCGGCGACTGGTTGTTAGTAGGAGCGACGTGTACGGTCGGCGCGGTACTTAAACCTGAAAGGGCATGTCTACAAAAGAAACAAACACTATCGCCCGCCGGATTTTGCACGCCACAATTGGGACAGTTTATCATCGCAGAAGCCATTACATGCACGCTGCCTTTCCAGTATTCTCGCCCATAATCGAGAACTCAACACAGCTCATGCTCTTTATCAGCACGGCACATCGTTTCTTGTACGTTTTAACAAAAGTAGTATATGCCAAAATCTAGACCAGCACAACCGTCAGGAGTTTTAAATCTGACCAGACAGGCATATCTGGGACCGATCCTCACTAAAAACCTCACTCGCACACATGAGTCAAAGCTCTCCAGGAAAGCTTGAGAAGCACACTGCTTACTTGACCTCTTCATCAGCGAAGTAGTCTAGAATAAGGCGATGGACAAAGCTATACCCACCTCCCACACGCTTCAATAGCATGCGATCAGTTGCATCCTCCAGGAAAGAAATAGCCTGCCAGGGCAAGACGCGGGCATACCAGAGCAGACGCCGTATGAGTACGTGACGCAGCACCGCGACCCCACCAGTCAGCAACCACACAAATCCCCCAGCACTCAAGGCCATAATAAAAACAATGCTCAATTTGTACGCCAGAACGTAAGACTCGATTCCAACCGATGCCTGGCCAGGCCACGTACTCAGTAGAAATGCCAGCAAGGCGATAGTGCCGATCATACTTCCACCGACAAAACCAAGAATCAGACTGTTGCGCCACGACCGCCGTATACCCTCATTCGGCACCAGGCGATATTCGTCGTCCATCTGCTCGGGTACTATTCCCTGAAAAAGCCCAAATAAGCACCAGTAGCTAAGCCCATAGCTTACACCAATCCCCAAGCCATAACTCACACCGGATCTTGTCCCAATGCTGATGGTATAACTCACACCAATGATCAATGTCAGACCTACTATCAACGCCAGCGTCCTACTCAGATGAGCTACTGTACACAGGCTCCTGAGCATACTCCCCCGACTCCACCTGACCTGCTCAGTCAAACGAATATCCCCGGCAAACAGACCGATAGTCAATCCCACCAGCTTGCTGCTGAGTCCATAGCTTACACTAACAATCAGCGCATAGCTGAGTCCATAGCTCCACCAATAATCCCATTGACTCCCAAATCCGTAGAGGAGTCCAAAGACTGACCCGAAGAGCAAGGCAACCAGAACCGCTCGCTCCCAGCTTCCTTTCCGCCAGGACCACCTCAAGCGAACCGACGAAGAGGGCGTATATATTCTCTCGCGCACCGGATTACGCGCAAAACGCACTTGCAGGAAGAGACTACCCAGACCGATAATGCTTCCAATCAGCAAGCCGACATCCATGCGCTGAATGGGCGCAACTCTCGTAAAAACAACTCCAACTAACCCTCCCAGAAGCAGACTGATGGCAATGCGTTTGATCCAGAGCCGATAGCCTCGCGGCGGACCCACTGTTGACAAGATCCTCGCAACAGCAGACTCCGACCACAACCAACCTAAAAAAATTCCGAGCAGCACGTTGATAAGCAATTCTTCACTCAGAACATGGCGAAGCGGCGGACTCAACACAAGCAAAAATCCCTGGATGAGAAGCAGCGCAAGCACCCCCATCAACATAGCAGGAAAGCGCACGCCTCCCCAGAGATAGACCCGGCGTTGGCGAGACGAGAGCCAGTCCGACTGAAGGCGCTCCAGATAGAAGATAGTCTGGTTCTGCTGACGCATGTACTGCGCCAGAGAGCGCAACCATTGACTGAGATAGGTAAGCGAATGAGATGTGCCAGCACGATTCTGTGCGAGCATCGATGCAATATAGTGGGCAAGAATCTCTCGCTGCACATCAGGCGAGCCATCATATGGCAGATCCTGCGTGGGATCGCCCTGGTAGGTCAGGGCTAAAATGCTGAGTATAAGCGGAGTAGTCACGACGGTCTGAAGTTCGGTATACCGCTTGAGCGCATCTCGTAATACCGCGACGCGCTCTCCTTGCTGAGATAAATATGCTTCTACCTGCTCGCCCACAAGCGGCTGCACCAACAAAGCCCCCTGCAAGCGCAGTTGCTGCTGCTGAGTCGCCTCTTCATATTCACTCTTTCGTGAGCAGACGACCAGCGGCATCATATGCTGGTGGTGATAGATATTGATGGCTGCAATACAGGCGGGACGAGCGCTGGCTTCCATCTCATCCAGCCCATCAAGCAACGGCAAAATCTCGTGCATCTCCACCCAGTACTCGGCCAGCGCAATCGGTAGATCATAGATCTGGCTCAGTTGAGCTGTCAACCAGAGATGCAAAGGGAGACGATTTTGCGCCCATGAAGAGAGGGGAAAGATAACCGGAAATGGCATAGCCTCGGTCTGTTCAGCACTCTCAACGAGTTGCAGGGCAAGATCCAGCAACAGCGTCGACTTGCCGCAACCCGCATCCCCTAGAATGAGCAGCTCACCGTTTAGCGCTTTATAGACCTCCAGGAGCGTGGTTCCCACCGGCCAGGAGCGTCCAACATGCTTCATACGCGGCCGCAACCGCTGTGTGACATTTTGTACGGCGTCAGGAAGATCAGTTAAATGTAACTCTATCCAGTTCGCACCATGCAGAGAATGTTCAAACAGATCACGGTACGCCCGATGAAGTCGGTGGAGCAGAAGCAGACGATTTTGCTGCTCCTTCGTCAGAGTAGAAGCCGCCGGCAATGTGGCAGAAGCTATCTGGAAAGGGACGCTATTCAACGCAGGTGTATCCACTATGCTCGCTGGCTCAGCTACAGGAGGTGCTGGCTCTTCAGTGAGTAAACCCAGTTCTGCTGCGCTTTTCCCAAACACGCGGCAGAGGTGAAGGCGATAATAAGCGCTCGGCTGCTGGCTTCCACGCTCCCAACGTTTGACAGTAACCTCTGTTGTCCCCAGTTTATCTGCCAGTTCACGCTGGCTCCAATGCTGCTCAAGCCGCTGCTCACGCAATAGACGATTGGGACGAAAGGTGGGAGACTGTTCCATCAAGATGCCTCCGTTAGGATCGATAGGCATACATTACAGACAATAGTTGTTTTGGGAATAACTACAACGCCAGGCAGGTCCCTCTTCTTTGCAATTTAGTATAGAATCAACTTTAGACTATTGTCAATCTCGCTTCCTCTGTGCTCCAGGGAGGCTGCATTCTCCGCAAACCAGAAGCTTGCAACCCCCTAGACATGAAGTTAGCAGAGAAGCATCTCCCTACACTCCTGTTTTGCATGTTTTGCCTCCGGCAAAACATGCAAAACAAAAGAAAAAGGTTCTTGGGGACACCCCAAACCCCGTCAGCACTCCCGCTTAAGTCCACGCATTGCAGTTTTTATTCCCGACTTTGCGACAGCCTTGCTCTATGCTTTTTATTTCAAAAAGGCTTAATGCTGCCAACAGTGCAGAAAACGCTTCGCCAGAAAAATTCCACAACACCGTTTCTATTTATTGGTGATTAACGCGCAAAATATGTACCAACGTCTATAGCAGCAGAAAGATCCGATTCTCGGGCGAAATGATCCCTTAGTCGACCCCTGACGATCTTAGAAAACAGGTACGACCCCGGTTACTCTATACATAAAGATACCACTTGTATCTGCAAATGTCTTCTGAAACAATGAAAGTAGAAGGAGTATACTCTAATGATTCAATCTCGGTTAAGCGCGAATCATTTTGTGTTTACTGGCGAAAGAACAATGGTTGTCTATCAATCCGACAGGAACGGACCACCATTCGGCAACCCGGACCTGAATAGAGCTTCGTTGGAATACCAGGGTCCCGCAGGCACGCAAACCTTTATAGACAAGGAAATTACCCTGCAAAGCATCCCTAAGGGCCAGCTCATCATAGTAATGCTTACAGCACGAGACACCGCCTCGGCAATCTTTCTGACGCTGGTCATTCCTACTATTACTCTAACCACCGACCAGAGCGTGACCTTCGAAACCCTTCTGCTACAAGCGCGTACCAGAGGTCTCGCCAACGGGCCTGCAATGCTTTATGCTGTTCTGCCTTTGTTGGGAATAGCCAGTCACGTCGTTCAACCTCTGGCAATGCTTGCTCTAAGCAACTAACGTCTATCGTTTATCGACCACTAACTTATAGTTGGCTGATCAATAGTTGGAGTTTAAGCACATCATTAGATGAGATGTTGGTACCAGAAAAACTATTCTGGCTATCTATCAGAGGTAAATCCAATAAATAATCTCGTGACATCGTTTGTATAGCAAAATAGTATATTCATAGA
>DAOTTJ010000370.1:0-31466 GCA_034437695.1 Ktedonobacteraceae bacterium | reverse complement strand
GACCGTCTTGAGCAGTCCCGCGATACCCGCTGCCGCGTCCAGGTGGCCAATATTCGTCTTCACCGATCCCAGCGCACAGAATGGCTCCCTCTTCCCGCTCGCCTCAAACGCCTGCGTCAGGGCCAGCACCTCGATAGGATCGCCCAGCGCCGTCGCGGTCCCATGCGCCTCGACATACTCGATGCTCTCCGGCTCAACATCGGCATTGCCCAGTGCCTCGGCAATGACACGCGTCTGGCCATCGACAGCCGGGGCAGTATAGCCAACCTTTAGCGATCCATCATTATTCACCGCCGAGCCTTTAATGACCGCGTGGATGGTATCGCCATCGGCCAGCGCTTCGGCCAGGCGCTTTAAGACCACCACACCGGCTCCGCTGCCGAAAATCGTACCCTGGCCCCGAACATCAAAGCTGCGACAATGCCCATCCGGGGAGAGTATTCCACCCTCCTGGTAGAGATAGCCCACCCTCTGCCGAACATTGATCGAGACTCCCCCGGCCAGGACAATATCACACTCCTCGTTCAGCAGACTCTGGCAGGCCAGGTGGACAGCCACCAGCGAGGTTGAGCAGGCACACTGGACAACATGGCTGATCCCTTTCAGGTTGAGCTTGTAAGAAACCTTAGTAGTCAGAAAATCTCCACTGTTGCCAATGTTTAACTGTAGTTGATCGACAGAGTTGATAATCTCGGGGTGCGCAGCAAGATTATAGAGCAGATAGGTGTTAATCGTAGCGCCTGCAATCACCCCGATAGCCCCATCATAGGCATCAGGATTATATCCCGCGTGCTCAAGCGCCTGGGCCGCGCACTCCAGAAAAATGCGATGTTGAGGATCAGTAATCTCCGCTTCCCTGGGTGTATAACCAAAGAAAGCAGCATCAAACAGCTCGATATCATCCAGAGGTGCGCCTGCCCTGACATAGGCGGAATCTTGCAGCAGTGCAGGATCAACGCCGGCAGCAAGCAATTCCTCATCTGAGAACAGAGCAATGGACTCAACTCCATTACACAGGTTCTGCCAGTATTCATCCAGATTCCTGGCACCGGGAAAGCGGCCGGCCATACCGATAATGGCGATCTCGGCACCATTCGACTCATTACGTTCGCTGTTATTCATCCTGACAAAACTCTTTCTGAGCACCCTGTCTATGCTATCTATAGTTTGGTAAGCCAGAAAACTGAACCGTTATCCGGCAGCATACCCCCGAACTGTTCACATGCGGGCAGCAGCACGTTAGCAACCAGTTCGCAGCGGGATCACTCGCGCGTGGTGGGACGGCTCACCAGGAAATTCCCGATGGTTAGGTAATCGATCCCGCTGCGCAAAAACGTATCCAGGGCATTTTGTGGTGTACAGACAATTGGCTCGCTCTCGTTAAAAGAAGTATTTAGAACCATTGGCACGCCGGTCAGACGAAAAAACTCGCTGATCAGCGCGTGATAACGGCTATTCGTCTCTTTGCTTACTGTCTGGATACGGCTCGTATGATCAACATGGATGACAGCGGGAATAGCGGCTTTTTTCTCCTCGCGGGCAGGATAGGCCACCAGCATAAAATCCGACGCGGAAGTGGGCTTCTCGATCACAAACCACCTGTGAGCTTCTTCAGCCAGCACGCTGGGAGCCAGGGGGCGAAAAACCTCACGATGCTTGACCTTACGATTCAGCACCTCGCGCATATTGCCATCGCGCGGATCAGCCAGCAGGCTGCGATTACCAAGCGCACGCGGGCCAAACTCCATCCGATCCTGAAACCAGCCAACAATATTACCTCGACTTAGCAAATCAGCCACCTTCAACTCAATCTGCTCGACATAGGTATAGGGAGTTCCACTCGCAGCCAGAACCTGAGCAATCTCGGACGAAGAAAACGCCGGGCCGAGGTACGCGTGAGTCATGCTCTGGCGCTCCTCGTGTCCCAGGTGGGCATGCCAGATCGAGCAGGCGGCCCCCCACGCGGTTCCAGCATCATGAGCAGCGGGCTGAATGTAACACGCGGTAAACTTGCCCCGCTCATAGACAAAGCGATTGGTTACACAGTTCAAAGCCACCCCACCAGCCAGGCAGAGATTGCTTGAGCCTGTCAGCTCGTACAGATGGTCGGCCATATGCAGGACAAGCGTATCAGTCACCTCCTGCAGCGCCGCCGCGATATCCTGGTGGACCGCCTGTAGCTCCTCCGCTGCTGGACGCCGCTGGACGCTAAACAACTCTTCGAGCGCGGAGAAATCCTCGACGCGAAAGCGCAGCAGAGAACCATCCATCCTACACATGCCATCATCGGTTAACTGGACAAGCTGCTGAAACTGTGAGCGAAAACGCTTGGGATTGCCATAGGCAGCCAGACCCATCACCTTAGTAGCATCGTAAGCTGTGAAGCCGAGGAATTGCGAGAGTTTCTCCCATAAAAAGCCAGGAGAGTGGGGATAGATCATCTCCTGCCGCACAGTCATCAGAGGTCCCTGCCCATAGGCAAACGCGGTCGATGTCACCTCGCCGATGCCATCGATCGAGAGAATCGCGGCCTCGTGAAAGGGCGAGGGATAAAACGCCGAGGCCGCGTGGCAGATATGATGATCCAGCCAGAGAAATTTCCCGGTAAAACCCATAGTGTGCAGACGATCGGGAATCGAACACAGCGCATTATAAAAAAGCAACTCACCGCTCTGGCTACCCCAACTTCCCTCCTCGACGCAATCCTCAAAACGCAGGTTGGCCAGCCGCTTCTGCGGGTTCAGTGAAAAACCAATATAGGCAACATCTGACATCTCAATCCCCGCAGTTTCCAGACAATAACGTAGAGCGTGCAGCGGTAACTTATCAGGATTATCTATTTCAGCACTTTTAGCATGTTTACGGCGTGTAAAACGTTCTTCCTCAACCGCTGCAATCAACCGACCATCGTGCAACAGACAAGCAGAAGATTCGTGATATGCAGAGTTTATTCCCAGAATATACATAAGCGTCTTGTTCCTCCTGAAACGGCCCTGGTTGTATCTTGGCTGAGCAACCTGGTACGCCTGGTGCGCTATAAAAGTCCTTGCTTCCAGGCTGCTCTGAACAGTAAGAGGCGGCAGAGAAAGCATCCTCCCCTAATATGTAGTTGGGTAAGTCGGGATAGGAAACTTCAGGCAGAGTTGACGCACCCTGGCACGCACAGTTTGCCTGACGGCCGCGGGTAGACGATACTCGCGCTCATTCACCACCTCTATCGAACAGAGCACATGATGAACGAGATCGGCACAGTCGATCATTTCCTCCTGGCCCATAGCCCGTAACGCAACCGTATTGGTACCCAGGCGGATACCGCTGGTCAGCAGAGCCGAACGGCGATCGCCGGGAACGCGATTTTTGTTGACAATAATGCCGCACTCCTCCAGGGCAAGCTCAGCGACCAGCCCGCTCATAGCGCGTGACCCGAGATCAAGCAGCACAATATGGTTATCCGAACCCCCGGAGACAACGTGATAGCCCAGATCCATAAAGTGAGCCGCCATAGCGCGGGCATTGTGCACAACACGACCGGTCACCTCGGCGAACTGAGGGGTTTGCGCCATAGAGAGCGCACGTGCTTTAGCAGTTATGGCGTTCAGAATGGGAGCGCCCTGCATAAAAGGGAAGACCGCGCGTTGCATCATCTCAGCCAGCGTTTGCCGACCATCAGGGGCAAGAGCAGCATAATCCTTACCCATCAGAATCAGGCCACCGCGCGGGCCATAGAGCTGCTTGTGCGTGCAGGTCGTAGTAAAATGTGCGTGATCGATAGGGCTGGGATGTCGGCCAGTGACCACCAGTCCGGCGGTATGAGAGATATCCGCCAGTACATACGCACCAACCTCATCCGCGATCTCTCGAAAGCGTTGAAAATCGATTGTGCGCGGATAGGCGGTTGCCCCGCAGATAATCAACCGGGGCTTGATCTCGTGAGCCAGGCGTCTGACCTGAGCATAATCAATCTGCTCATCCTCGGTCAATCCATAGCCAACGGCCTGGAAATACTGCCCGGAGAACGAAACCTTCGCGCCATGCGTCAGATGACCACCATACTGCAACTCCATGCCGAGAATCGTATCGCCAGGCCGCAACAGACTGGCCATCACAATATAATTGGCAGTCGTAGCCGAGTGAGGTTGGACATTGGCGTATTGAGCCTTGAACGCCTGGCAGGCGCGATCGATCGCCATCTGCTCAATGCCATCAATGACCTCGCAGCCAGCATGGTAACGTCTGCCCGGATACCCCTCGGCAGTCACATTAACAGTCACCGTGCCTTCACAGACTAGCACCGAAGGATGGATCACACTACAGGAAGCGACCAGCACCAGGGTACTCATCTGGCGCTGATACTCGGCCTCCAGCAACGCATACAACGCGGGATCTTCCTCATGGAGCAAAGTCGTGCCTGTCTCCCAGAGGGCATGTAACATCTCGTTCATCTCTCTCCTTACAAAGGATATCTTTCTATCTGCATAACCACCTGACGCAACGACAGGTTGAGCAGCTTACCTGCCTGGCAGTCAGTGCTCCAGAGAGTCGCACCGTTTAGCCTGCATCTTGTTTCACCTCAAGCTTTTTTGCTGGCTGTTCCGACCAGAGCAACGCGTGGCATTTCGATCGACCACTGTTCACCGTTGCGCGTACACTGGATCTGTGCCGCCCCGAACGAAGATGGTAACCCCATCTCCTGGTAGTTATAGCGGAAGATCTCGCGTGCTAGCTCGCAGGCTATGCGCCACGCGGGCTGGTGCGCTGGCTCATCGAGCAGACCAACAAGACCATACATATTCAGCAAATGCGCCCCCAACTCCTGCTCTAGTCCACCAGGAGCAGCCGCGAACAGAATAAATGGATCGTAGACCTGTTGAATGCTAATATTCTCAAACCCGGCCTCAAGCAGATAGTGATGCATTTCCTGCGATGAAAAATGAGGCCAGTGATGGCCTGTCCGTGCATAACGGTCGACTACTGTGTGAAACCAGGTTGCCACCGGAGAGTCGCTGGCGAAATCGTGCAGCAGGATGCGTCCGTTCGGCTTGATCACACGCCAGGCCTCGCGGCAGGCCTGTAAGCGCTGATGCAACGGGATATGATGCGTACCATACGCGAGAATAACCGCATCGAAGGAGTTCGCATGCATAAGCAGATGCTGTGCGGGTTGCTGGAAGGCAGCCAGGCCATAGGTCTGAGCCGCGTCGATCATGCCCTCGGAAAGATCGCTCGTCAGAATAGAGGGCATCAGGTTGGGAGGCAAGAGACGCTGGAGCGCTCGCGTCAGCAGACCATCCCCACCCAGCACATCCAGGATTTTGTAAGCGGGCGAAAGATTGTTGAGTTGCTGGCCAGGACTGACCAGTGAACAAAGCGTTTGAATGCCCATTGCCCGCACCAGCGAGTTCTTCTGTGCATCGCGATACAGTTCGCCTCTGCCGCCAGCCGCTGAGGCAGCGAAATCGTCCGCCTGATCGAGCAGTATCTCGGCTTCCCGGTCGTCGCGTGCGGCAATCCTGGCAAAATCCAGCGTGGCATAGAGTTCAGGTGATATAGACTTGAGTTTATCTATTTGATCCTGTTGCCTATGTCTGGAGACTGACTGCATGATAAACATCCTCCTTATCATCAATTATTCGAAATCATCAATTATTCGAAGTACTCGCTCGCGATGCCTGTACTTCAACTGACCGACCGGCGGCATCGATAGACGCTTTGAGGTGATAAGCTAAAACGGAGACATGCGGTTGTTTGACTATGGTATAGTGGTTGCCTGGAATACTCTGAACCTCCACTTCACCGGCAGTCAACCGACGCCAGTTCTGCACTGGATCTTGATAGGTGAGATCTGGCTGTTCCTGAGCGTGCAGAAGTAGGATGCGCTGTGCATCTGGCGACGGCGTATAAGAGCGGACAGCCCGGCTATTAGCTTTGAAGACCTGAAACATGCGGTATAGCTGAAGAGCTTCCATATCAGGAGGGAGAACGCTGACAGATTTAGCCTCAGCCAGCAGGGTTGATACATGCTCACCTGCCTGGTTTTGTGAGAGGATAGTTGAGACAGACGGAAAATCCTTTCCCGCAAGTCCTCCTAAGTCCATTATAAACCGCGCCCAAAGCACAGCCTCATCGTCTTCACCTTCCGCCACAGACGCGCTGGCCGCAGATGGTGCATAGCTATCGAGCAAAGCCAGAAGGGCGACCTCGTGGCCCTGTATCCGTAACTGGCGAGCCATTTCAAAGGCCACCACCCCGCCCATCGACCAGCCGCCAAGCATGTACGGTCCAGCAGGCTGGCACGTGTGAAGTTGTTGCAGATACGCGGCGGCCATCTCTTCAATCCGCGTACAAGGCTCGTCCTCGCCATCGATGCCCCGCGCCTGGAAGGCATAGAAGGGCTGATCCTCCCCGAGCGACCGGGCCAGTTCAAGGTAACAGAAGACCGTTCCGCCGCCGGGATGGATAAAGAAGAGCGGTCGTCTGGTGCCAGTCTGTTGCACCGCCACCAGAGAAGAACTGATGCGGCCCTGACGGCGGAGCAGACCAGCCAGATGCTCGACAGTTGCCGAAGGTCCCTGGAACAGCGCAGCCAGCGGCAGTTCTCGTCCAAGCTGCTGCTGAACCCGGAGTTTCTGCCGCACAGCCAGCAGCGAATGCCCTCCCAGGTCAAAGAAATCATCGGTCACGCCCACGGGGTGGACCTGGAGCAGTTCTTCCCATATCTGGACAAGCTGAAGTTCCAGCACATCGCGGGGTGCCACATAGGTTGCCCGCAACGCGGGACGTGAGCCATCGGGCGCGGGCAGAGCCAGGCGATCCAGTTTGCCGTTCGGAGAGAGAGGCAGAGTGTCAAGCAGCAGAAAAACCTCGGGAAGCATATATTCGGGCAGACAGGTCTGAAGAAACGCACGCAGTGCGTCAGCAGTCACCAACTGTCCCTGCCCTGGCACGACATAGGCCACTAGCCGCAACGTACCAGGAATATCCTCGCGAGCCACCACGGCAGCCTCCTGCACGAGCGCGGATGTGCGCAGCGCCGTCTCGATCTCACCGGGTTCAACGCGAATCCCCCGAATCTTTACCTGGTGATCGACGCGCCCGAGAAACTCGACCACGCCGCCGGCCCCGTAACGCACCCTGTCGCCAGTGCGATAGAGCCGCTCGCCTCCTTGTTTGCTGAAGGGGTGAGGAATAAACCGTTCGGCAGTTAACTCTGGTCGATTGAAATAGCCCCGAGCAAGGCCCAGACCGCCAATATACAGCTCGCCTGGAATCCCTTGTGGTACAGGATTGAGTGCCGCGTCCAGCAGATATAGATGGACATTGGCAAGCGGTCGCCCGATCGGAACGGCCTGCTGCTCACCCTCTCTCAGACAGTCCCAATAGGTAGTATTCATCGCCGCCTCAGTCGGGCCATACTGATTATGTAAATCAACAGCAGGGAGCGAGGCAAAGCAGCGCATTTGAAGTTCCACGGACAGTACCTCGCCTCCGCAGAAAATATGTCGTAAAGTCGTACACGCCTGGACAGCGGGGTCATCCAGCAAGAGACGCAGAACCGAGGGTACAAAATGCGCGATCGTTACCTGCTGCGCGACTATCTGCGCAACCAGGGCCGTGCTATCCTTTTCGTCGCCCGGAGGCACAAGTGCGATCCGCGCCCCGGAGATCAACGGCCAGAAAAGCTCCCAGACCGAGGCATCGAACTGGAAAGAAGCCTCAAGCAGAAGACAGTCCACCGAGGTCAGTGGATAACGGAAATAGCTCCAGAGCATGCGGTTGACCGTCCCGAGGTGCGTATTGAGCGTGCCTTTCGGGCGGCCAGTCGAGCCAGAGGTATAGATCATATAGCAAGCGTTCGCAGGATCAACCCGGCACGGCAGATTGGCCACACTCTCTCCGGCAATCTGCGCCGCATCGGTATCAAGATAGACAAGCGTTGCCCCGGACGCCGCGAGTTCTGCGCCTGGTGATTGCCGCGTCAGCAGAAGAGAGAGCCGGGCATCAGCGAGCAAAAAGTCCAGGCGCTCACGCGGATAGGCTGGATCGAGCGCCACATAGGCCCCACCGGCCTTGAGGATGGCCAGAATACCGACCACCATCTCCAGCAAGCGCTCCAGGTACAGTCCGACCAGCACCTCCGGTCCTACCCCACGTTTCTGCAGATACGCGGCCAGTTGATTCGCTCGACAGTTCAGTTCATCGTAGGTCAGCGAGTACTCGCCAGCAATTACCGCCAGTGCTCCTGGTGTACGCTGGACCTGAGCCTCAAAAAGCTGATGAACGCAGCGATCCGGGAGATACGCACTCTTCGTCTCGTTCCACAGATCGAGCAACTGGTACCGTTCGGCCTGCGTCAGCAGCGGCAACGCCGAGAGACGCTGATCGGGAGACGCAACCATCCCGCCCAGTAAGACCTGCAAATGATCCAGCAGACGAGCGATCGTCGACTGCTCAAATAGATCCAGGTTGAACTCGGCAAGCACCTGCAATCCCCCGGTAGTCTCGGTCAGGAAGAGCGTCAGATCAAACTTTGTTGTGCCATTGTCGATAGTGAGAGGACTAATGGTCAGATCGCCAGCATGGCCCGGCGCGAGATCATCATTCTGCAGGACAAACATTACCTGGAACAGAGGATTGCGACTCAGATCGCGTGCGGGGTGGAGTGCCTCGACAACGCGTTCAAAAGGCAGATCCTGGTGAGCATAGGCCCCCAGAGCCACCTCACGCACGCGTTGCAACAACTCACGAACGGTGGGATCGCCCGCCAGGCTGGTACGGAGCACGACTGTATTGACAAAAAAGCCGATCAGCCCGGCAAATTCGGTCATGGTACGGTTGGCGATTGGTGAGCCAACCAGCAGATCATCCTGGCCGGTATAGCGAAAGAGCAGTGCCTGAAAACCCGCCAGCAAGAGCATAAACAGCGTCACCCCTGTGCGACGACAGAGATCTCTAAGATCCTGACTCAGCCCCAGCGGGAAGGTCGCGTAACAATGTGCCCCGCGAAAAGCAGGGATGGGCGGACGCAATCGGTTGGTGGGCAACTGTAGAGTTGGAGGGACATTTTGCAGGCGTTGCCTCCAATAGTCCAGTTGCGCCCGCTCTACGTCACCCTGCAACCATTGCCTCTGCCAGACCGCGTAGTCGGCATACTGCACTGGCAAAGGCGCAAGCGAAGGAGGCAGGCCAGCAGAAAAATCCGCGTAGAGCGTAGTCAGTTCGTGGATCAATACCCCGATCGACCAGGCATCAGCGATGCTATGGTGCATAACCAGCAGTAACACATGCGCCTCATCAGCAAGCTGGACCAGGGTCGCACGCAGCAGAGGGCAGGCGGAGAGATCGAAGGGACGCTGACCTTCCTCACGCATCAGGTGTCGCAGGGCGCTCTCACATTGCTCTGGCTCAGACGCACGTAGATCGACGTACATTAGGACTCGCCCCTCGCTCGGATGGATCACCTGAACTACCTGGTCTGCCTGAATGGCGAACGAGGTACGCAGAATCTCGTGGCGTATCACCACTGCACTCAAACTCTGTTCCAGCATCGCCAGATCCAGGCATCCATCCAACCGCACCGCGACCGGAATATTGTACGCTTCCCGGCCAAGGCCCAGTTGATCCAGAAACCAGAGTCGCTGCTGAGCAAAGGAGAGCGGGAGCGGAAGCGCTCGCGAGACTGGCACCGGGACAGGCACGGTTCTGCTGCCCGAAGAGCCGCGCATCTCCTGCTCCACGTGCGCGGCCAGCTCACCCACGGTCGGCGACTCAAAGAGCGTGCGGAAAGGAACCTCCACATGCAACGTCTCACGTACACGCGAGATGACCTGGAAAGCCAGCAGTGAATGGCCGCCCAGCGAGAAAAAGTTGTCATGGACGCCAATCCGCTCGACCTGGAGCACATCCTGCCAGAGCGCGGCCAGCAATTCCTCAACCGCTGTACGCGGAGCTACGAAAGCAGTCTCGCTGCTCGTGTGATCCCAGGCCAGAGCCTGCATAGCGTTGCGATCAAGCTTGCCAGCCGGATTCAGCGGCAAGGCATCCAAGATCAGAAAAGCGGCGGGAAGCATATACTCGGGAAGTTTCTCCTGGAGATACGCACGTAAGCACTCTCCCGGCTGATCCCCGAGGTCCGTGTGCAGGACCACACAGGCAACCAGGTACTTCCCCGCCGGAGCCTGCTCGCGGACCAGCACGACACACTCACGCACGGCAGGATGCCCGGCCAGGATAGCCTCGATCTCACCGACCTCAACGCGGAACCCGCGAATCTTCACCTGGTTGTCGACACGCCCGAGAAATTCGACGCATCCATGCTCCAAGTAGCGAGCCAGGTCGCCAGTACGATAGAGACGCGCACCGGGCCGCTCGCTGAAAGGGTGAGGAATAAATCGCTCTGCTGTGAGATCTGGTCGGTGCAAATATCCTCTGGCCACACCGCTCCCACCAATATAGATCTCACCCGGTACACCCTCTGGCACTGGTTGGAGCAAGGCATCAAGCAGATAGATCTGTGTCCCTGGCAGCGGAAAGCCAATCGGAATGCTGGTCGCGTCCTCGGCTACCTGCTCAACCAGATACCATGCAGCTACGACAGTCGTTTCTGTTGGGCCATAGACATTGAAAAAACGTCGCCCCGTCGACCAGACTCGCGCACGCTCGGGCAGACAACGATCGCCCCCGGTACTGAGTACGCGCAATGTTCGCACTGCCTCAACCGGGAGCACATCGAGCAGCACCGATGGTGTGTCGGTAACGGTAATCGCATGTTCATTGATAAAGTGCGCCAGCGCCTCCATCGACGCCAGCGCCCGTTGATCCAGGATGTAGAGAGTGGCCCCGGCCAGCAACGCCATCAAGACCTGCCATACCGAAGCGTCAAAACTCGACGAAGCATACTGCAAGACATGATCATGCATGTCTATAGGAAATGCCTCAATCGTAGCGGCCACGAGATTGACTATACCCTCGTGCGGCACCAGCACGCCCTTAGGCTGACCGGTCGAGCCAGAGGTATAAATCACATACGCCAGGTGACTCGCGGTGGTCAGCGTTGGCAGATTCGCTCCATCCTCAGCATCGATCTGCGCCCGGTCGCGGTCCAGGCACAGCGTCGGCAAACCAGGCACAGGCACCGAAGGCAGCAGAGCCTCCACGGTCAGCAACAGGCACAGTCCGGCATCCTCGATCATAAAACGCAGCCGCTCTGCCGGGTACGCCGGGTCGAGTGGCACATAGACACCGCCAGCTTTTAAAATGCCCAGTATACCCACCACGAGGTCAGGCGAGCGATCCACATACAGACCAACAAACGCTTCGGCTGTCACGCCCTGGCGGCGCAGCGAGCAAGCAAGCTGATTGGCACGCTGATTCAGTTGCGCGTAGGTCAGAGACTGCCCGGTAAAGGTGAGCGCTACGGCATCAGGTGACGCGCTGGCCTGACGTTCAAACAGTTCATGAACGCAGCATACCGGGCGTGGTTCACTGGCGTCTAATGGGGTATTCCACTCCGTTAGCACCCGCTGCAACTGCGCAGCGGGCAAAGCCGGGAGATCGCGCAGACGCAGCTCCTCAGGGTACGCCAGGATATGCTCTACAAGCATGTGTACATGCTCCAGTATCCGTGCAATCGTCCCGTCCTGAAAGGACGCGGTATCATAGTCAATCTGAAGCTGGAACTGCGAACCCGGCACCACCACGACGGTCAGCGGATACGAAGTTCTGCTCATATACTCGACTTCACTAATCCGCAACGTGCCAGACAGCTCGCGCAACGAGGCATCGGTGGGATAGTTTTCAAAGACGAAAATGCTGTCAAAAAGCGCACGTTCACCGGCCAGCTCGCTCCAATTCTGCACCTGGACCAGCGAGCTATATTCATACTGACGCTGCTCCGCCTGTTGAGTTTGCAAGGCCTTCAGCCAGGGCAACAGAGGCAGATCTGGTTCAACCCGGACACGCAGCGGTAACGTATTGATGAACAGGCCGATCATGTGCTCAATGCCAGCCAGTCCTCCCTCGCGCCCAGAAGAAGTAACACCGAAAACCACATCGCGCTCGTTGCTGTAGCGGGCAAGCACGAGCGCCCAGACACCCTGGATGAACGTGTTCATAGTCACCTGACGGATGCGCAACCACTCTTGCAAAGCAGTCGTGGTCTCGCGTGCCAGGCGCATTTTCTGGATGCGCACATCCCTCTTGCCAGACGGCGCGGTGCGTGGCTTCTCTCTGCCGATCTCCGTAGGTGTGGGAAAGTCATGTAATACCTGCTGCCAGTAAGCCTGAGACTGCGCGACATCCTGCTCCTGTATCCAGAGAATATAGTCGCGATAGGGTCGCACCGGCTTACTCACCCATACCTGAGAGCGACAGGCGGCCTCGTAGGCGGCGAACACCTCTTTCAGTACCAGCGAGATCGACCAGCCATCCAGGATCAGGTGATGAAAGGTCCAGATCAAGCGACAGGTCGTGTCGGCGAGTTGCAGCAGAGACAAGCGCATCAACGGAGCCGAGGTCAGTTCAAAACGCTGCTGCAAATCCTCCCTGGCATAGCGCTCCAACGCAGCCTGCTGCACATCAGTGGGCTGCCCGCGCCAGTCCTTCTGAACCAGAGGCAGAGAAGCCTGCTTATAAACCACCTGTAGAGGAGACTCTAACTCCTGCTGGTGAAAAGAGGTGCGCAAGATCGGGTACTGATCTATCACATGCTGCCAGGCCTGCCTGAACGCTGGTAGATTGAGCTGACCGTGCAGAGTACCGCTGACCTGCACAATAAAGACGCCCTGTTCAGGCTCATACAGACTATGAAAGAGCAGGCCCTGTTGCAATGGCGAGAGTTCATAGATATCATCCAGATTATCCAGCGTCATCGCAGCTATTTCCCTTCCTGGCTAGCCAGCCGGGCCATAAAGCGGTCAAGTTGCGCCTGGTTGAGACGGGCTGCCCGGAAATCCGCCGGAGTATATCCCCCGGCTTTGTGGGCCAGGCAATGGGCAACCAGACGGCGCAGGATCGTTCCATATTCTCCGGCCAGTCTTGCAATAGTGGCCTGTTGATGCATAGCCGCGCTGTAGCGCCAGACAACGTGGAACTGACCAGCAAAGTTTTTCACATGGACCTCGATCAGGAACCGGCGTGGATGCACCTCGCGCGTGGCGCTCTCCAGTTCATCCACGTCCTCCAGTTCTGTCACATTCCCGAACAGTGTGAGATCGCCTGGCTCTGCCGCCACAGATTCGTGATAGGCAAAGGCCAGTTCCGGCACGGGCAACTGACTCATCTGCACCCCCACCTCACTCTCAGGACTCAGATAGCGCAGCAGTCCGTAGCCAGCACCTCCCGCAGGCAGAGCATGAAGCTGCTCCTTCACGCATTTCAATGCCCGGTCGTGCTCTGTCGCGGCCTCCCACTGTTCACCAGTCAACCAGAGCGGACACCACGTGGCAAACGGTCCGAGCGTGCGCGTCACATCCAGGCCCTGAGTCAACTCCTGCCTGCCCGCAATCTCCAGGCCGAGATAGAGCGATGGCAGACCTGTCCAGCGGGCAAAGGTCAGATAGCAGGCCGTTACCAGCACATCCCTGACCTGGATGCGATACACCTCGGGTACTTTTTGCAGCAGTTCCAGGCTCGTTTCGGCATCGATCGAGACTGTCAAGGTGCGAGTCGTAGCCTGGAGATTGCGTCCCGAGGGATAATCTACAGGCAGTGATGAGACGGGCTGCCGGTGTTCAGTCAGCCAGACAGCACCTGCTTTGCGTAGTTGCTCGCGCTGAGCAGAACGTCCGGCCTGGATAGACCAGTGCTTCAGCGAGATCGTCTTCGCGGCCAGGCGGGCTGGTTCACCCTGGACGAGTTGCCGATAGACTTGCTGGATATCCCGCAGCAGGATGTGCCACGAGATCTCATCCACAAGCAGTAAATGCACAAGCAACAGCAGACGATCTGACTGGCCCGTGCCATAATGGAAGTACACAAAGCGGGCAAGCTGGCCCGACGCCTGGTACATGACGGCACGGACCTCACGCACGCTCCGGGCCAGCGCATCGTCTCTGAGTTCTGCCGGGTACGACGAGAGATCGACCACGGTCAGTGGCTCCAGTCCCTCAAGTCCATCCTGGCATTGTTGCCACGTTGACGCCTTGCGGACAAAACGCGTGCGCAGGACATCGTGGTGAAGCAGGACATCGTACAAAGCGCGAGTCAGAGCAGATCTATCGGCTTGCTGAGGCAACTCGACCAGCCAGGCCCGCGTCTCCACGGGGAAAGCTGGCGACGTATCCGTGAAGAGCCAGTGCTGGCGGGGAGTCAGCGGTACCTGGCCGGTTACCAGGTCCTGCTCGGCCTGTACGCACTCAGCCACATCAACCGCGTGGCTCAATTCCGCGATAGTCTGATATTGGAAGAGCTGTTTGGGCGTAAAATGCAACCCATGCTGACCAGCCCTGGCCATGACCTGGATGCAGAGAATAGAATCGCCGCCCTGGGCAAAAAAGCTATCGTGAATACCCACATGCTCGACACCCAGCGTCTGCTCCCAGATCTGTGCCAGGATGCGTTCGACATGAGTACGTGGCGCGACATACGCGGTCTGTTCCCGTATTTCGAGATCTGGGGCGGGCAGATTACGCCGATCGACCTTTCCGTTAGGAGTCAGAGGAAAAGCCGTCAAAGGGACAAAGAGCGTCGGGACCATATACGCGGGGAGCGTCTGGTGCAGATCGCGTTTGAGGTCATGTTCGTCCACCTGGTAACCAGCGGCGGGTACAACATACGCGACCAGACGTTTGTGACCTGCCGCGTCCGTTCTGGCCAGCACCATCGCCTCCTGAACCGCAGAGAGTTGTTTGAGCGCGACTTCGATCTCGCCCGTTTCAATCCGCAGGCCGTGAAGCTTGACCTGGAAATCCACGCGGCCAAGTAGCTCCAGCGAACCATCTTGCTGATAGCGTGCGAGGTCGCCAGTTCTGTAGAGTCGATCTCCGGGTCGCTCGCTGAAAGGGTGCGGGACAAACTTCTGCGCGGTTAGATCTGGACAATGGAGATACCCCCAGGCCAGGCCCACACCGCCAAGGTGCAGCTCGCCTGGCACACCTACAGGCACCGGCTGCTGATGGGCATCGAGCACATAACAGGTCTGATTGGCCATTGGTCGCCCGTAGGGAATACTGCGCCAGGCGGGATCAATAGTCTCAACAGCGTAGATAGTCGAGTCCATCGAAGCCTCGGTCGCGCCACCCAGGCTAATCACTTCAAGCTCAGGGACCAGCATGCGCATGCGCTCTGGCAGAGTCACGGGAATCCAGTCACCGCCGAGCAGTACCAGGCGCAGCGCGTCGAGCGAGACGCCCTGCTGGCCGTTCATATACTCATAGAGCAGTTCCAGGAGGGCAGGCACAGAATGCCAGATCGTCACCTGATGGCGCATCATCAGCGCTGCCCAGTGAGCAGGATCGCGTTCAAGAGCAGCCTCGGGCAGCACAATCGTCCCGCCGCTGGCGAGGATGCCGAAGGTATCATAGGCGCACATATCAAAACTCGGCGAAGAGATCGCCAGGACGCGATCCTGCACACCCACCGCGAAGCGCCGATTGAAATCGGTAAAGTTGTTGACGCGTCCACGATGATTTAACAACACACCTTTGGGGCGACCTGTCGAGCCGGAGGTATAGATCAAGTAGACCAAGTGCTCTGGCGTAACCTGGCTCTCAGGATCACTCTCTGGCTGTTCAGCCAGCGACGGCCAGTCGACATCCAGGCAAAAGAGGCAAGCCGCGCTCTGGGGGAGATGTGCCAGCAAGCCCTGCTGTGTCAGCAGCACGGGAACCTGCGCGTCCTCCAGCATCAAAGCCAGGCGACTTGCAGGATAGGTCGGGTCCAGCGGGAGATAGGCCCCACCAGCTTTGACAATCCCCAGCAGCCCGACCACCAGATCGAACGAGCGCACAGCGCACAGACCGACACACACGCCGGGTCCAACACCCCACGCCTGTAAATGATGAGCCAGCTTATTTGCCCGCACATTCAGCTCACGGTACGAAACCTGTTCATCGCGATAGATCACAGCAGCAGCCTCGGGATGCTGCATCACCTGTCTGGTAAACAGGTGATGCAGGCAGAGATCCTCCGGGTAATCCGTCGAAGTGGCGTTCCACTCATTGAGAATCTGCCTCTGCTCGACAAACGTCAGCAGCGAGAAATCCGTGATGGAGCACTCAGGCCGCGCTACCGCCTCCTCCAGTAGCCGTTGATAATGGCCACACATACGGTAGATTGTCCTGGCCTCAAACAGATCAGCATTGTACTCTATAGTCCCGACCAGTCCCTGCCTGGTCTCCTCCAGCATGATTGACAGGTCGAATTTGGCCGTGTGATTATCGATAACGAGCGAGCGCAAGGTAAGACCGACCAGTTCTGGCTCGGGCAGCGGGATATTCTGCAACTGAAACAGGATCTGAAAGAGCGGGTTATAGCTTGTATCGCGGCTGTACTGCAATTCGGTAATCAGCCGATCAAAGGGAACATCCTGGTACTCGAAAGCTCCGAGCGTGACTGTGCGCACGCGCCTGACCAGTTCTTTGAAGGAGGGATTACCTGCCAGGTCGGTACGCAGAATCAGCATATTGGCGAAAAGACCAATCAGCTCCTCGGTCTCGGTCCGTGTGCGATTGGCCACGGGCGAGGCGACCACCACATCCTCCTGCCCGCTATAGCGAAAGAGCAGGGTTTGAAAAGCGGCCAGCAGAACCATAAAAAGCGTGGCATCTTCGCGCTGGCCAAAAGCATTGAGCGCCTCGATCAAGGTTCTGGGCAGCACAAACGTATAGACAGCCCCGTGAAAGCTCTGCATCGGTGGGCGCGGGTGATCGGTGGGCAGTTCAAGGACGGGTGGCATCCCGGCCAGTTGTTGTTTCCAGTAGGCCAGAGAAGCTTCAAGCACCGCACCCTGTAACCACTCGCGCTGCCAGACCGCGTAGTCAACGTACTGCACTGGTAGGGCGGCCAGAGGCGAAGGTTGTGCGGTCGCAAAGGCCGCGTAGAGCGCAGTCAATTCGCGCATAAAGATCCCTTTGGACCAGCCATCAGAGGCGATATGATGCGTGGTGAGCAGAAGAACGTGTTCGTCGTCGGCCAGGCAGAGAAGCGTAGCACGGATCGCTGGCCTCTGAGCAAGTTCAAAAAGCTGCTGAGCCTCCTGCAAGATCAGACGCTGCGCTTCATGCCATCGCTCGCGTTCAGCCATTTCTCGCAGATCGATCAACGGCAGAGGGAGATGAAGAGCGGGCGTCACCACCTGGACCGGGAGTCCATCGATCGCCTGGAAAGTTGTACGAAAAATCTCATGGCGACTGACGATCTCATTGAGACTCTGGTGCAGAGCCTGCCTGTGCAGTGGTCCACGCAGATGCAGGGCGACCGGCTCATTGTAAGCCGGACTACTCGCTTCCAACTGGTCGAGAAACCACAGGCGCTGTTGAGAAAATGATAAGGGGAATTGACGCTGTTCTCTGCTGACAGGATGGATGCGTGGTTTCAGATGTTTCTGCATCTGCTTTTTGCGACGTAGCTCAAAAAGTTCTCGTTGCTCAGGAGAAAGTGCAGAGAGTCGTTTCGTATACTCTTCCAATAGACACCTCTTGATGGTTTTCCTTGATCAGAGATCGGGCCGACCAATCAGCTATCCGCTCGGCTCACGCTCCGGCGAAACCGGGCGATCAATCATCGGACTAGCCAGCTACTGGCTGCAACTCTGGCTGAACGCGTACTCGGCGCAACGACGAAAGCAGCAAGATGACAAAACCCAGTTGTATCCCCAGTGCCCCAATCAGCAACGTCCGCCGTAGGCTGATAAATTCACCCGCCGCCCCGGCCAGCAACGCACCCAGCGGGACAGCGCACAGTGAGAGAAAGCGCATGGTCCCGTTCACACGCCCTTGCAGGTGTTCAGGCGTGATCGCCTGGCGCAAACTCACCTGGTTGATCGCCGTAATCGGTCCGGTGCTGGTCGCAATAAATTGCGCGACCACGAGCAAGGGGATAGCCAGGAACAGCGGTTTACTGGCTAGCGGAATAAGCAGAAACGCGGCATCGCTGATACAAGCGGCCCAGACAATCGTCGGGCCAATGCCAAACCGTCGGGAGACTGGCTGGGCCAGAATGGCCCCCAACGGAAAACCGATACACCCGATGGCATAGACTAGTCCAAGCAAGCCAGGAGGAAGGTTTAACAAATTGATTATATAGAGCACGTAGATAGTATTAATCATGCTGGAGAAAAAGTTGTAGACTGCCAGGGAGAGAGCCAGCGCGGTGAGTATCTTGTTGCGCTGCACAAAGCGCAGTCCCTCCCGAATATCTGTCAGAATATGGACCTTCTTCGCCGCTGCCTCGGGTACTGGCTCAAAGGTGCGGATACGCATAAGAAACAGCGCCGAGCCGACAAACGAGAGCGCATCAACAATAATGGCCAGCGGCGCGGTCACTAGTTGGACCAACAGGCCAGCCAGGCCAGGTCCCACAATTAACGCGCCCGAACGGCTGATCTCCAATTTACTATTCCCCTCGATCAACTGATCCGATGCCACCAGGCGCGGAAGAAAAGAGGTATGCGCCACGTCAAAGAAAATCGTCAGAATACCTGTCATAAAGGCCACCACGTAGAGGTACTCAATGCGCAATACATGCAGCAGAGCGGCCACGGGGATACTGCCCAGCAATACAGCCCGGCCAAAGTCAGCCATAATCAACAGTGGCCGTTTGCGCCAGCGATCCACCCAGACACCGACGGCCAGGCCGATCAGCAAAACGGGAATAGACGAAGCGGCACGCAAAATGCCCATCTGTAGAGATGTCGCGTGTAACGTCAGCACCGCCGCCAGCGGCAACGCCAGCAGAGTAACCTGCGAACCGATCAATGAAACCGTCTGGCCTGCCCAGAGTTTAAGGAAATCGCTGGACCGCCAGAGGCTTGGTCGAGTGTTGCGCCTCATCTCTATCCCTTTCTCTCAGGAAAGAAGTCTTCCCTGAAAACCACGTCCAATACATACGCCTATTTGACGAAATACCTGCCAGCCGCGATAGAAGGCAGGATATCTGCCGAGAGAGCTCCGATGGTCATAGACAGAATACCCCATGCATGTTCGCACCGCGTTGACAGGCCGTCAGCGTACCATTTGTAAACAGCCGGGAACGCCGCTGGCTCGCGGTGAAGCTCAGCGACGAAGCGCACTCGTCGTGTGGATGAGGCAACGATAGGTTGCTCACCTCAGCAAGTGGGGCGCTGGAGCGCTTTCGCTCATCCGGCTGGATAACATCCAGTCTGGCGGAGCGAACAAGGCAGCATCATTCACCGCCTTCCTGCTTTTTGAGCAGGCGTTCTCGGCGTTTGGCTCCGCGGTTCCGGCTCTTTTCATACGAAGCTGCCGGTCGTCCCTGGTCAAGGATCTGCGCGAAGGTATTGATAGTCGGGCCTTCAAATAGCGTGACCGCCGGGATCTCGCGCTGGAGTTCCTGCTTGAGCCGGGAGATAATTTTCAGGCCGATCAACGAATTGCCGCCCAGTTCAAAGAAATTGTCATAAATCCCTATCTGCTCGATGCCCAGTAACTCCTGCCAGGCTGTAGCGACCATCTGCTCCAGTTCACTTGTCGGGGGAGCATAGGTCGTGGCCATCTCGGGTCGAGCATGTGGAATGAAGGTCTGAGTGCCTGTTGTCAGCGCGTCCGGTCCAGATGCGTGTCTGATCCAGACGTTCAGGCGGGCCTGGAGATCGCCGGTTGAAACGACCACCTGGCTGGCCTCAGGAACCGACAGGACGGCCTCAAAGGCGCTAACGCTCTCCTCGGGTAGCATGGCGAACTGGTCCAGGCTGGTACGATAGCCCGCCTGCAACTGCGTCGCGGCACGGCGCAGCCAGCCGTCCCAGTTCACACTGATCCAGTGTGTGCGGCCTTTCCGGTTGCAGATAGCCGCGAACGCATCCATAAACAGGCTGGCAGCCGTGTAGGTCAGCGACCCCAGACCGCCCAGGATAGATGCATTTGACGAGAACAGCAAACAGAAATCCAGATCAAGGTCCTGAACCGCCGTGGCGAGCGTGTAGAGACCATAGACCTTCGCGGCAAACTGCTGCTCGCTGAAGGCTTGCTCCACGTCGGTCATGAACTGCAAGGCCTTCTCGCCGGTCTGACCAGCCAGGTGGATCACGCCGTTTAGCACGCCAAAGCGCTGCTGCGTTTGTGCGATAGTTGCGTGGAGGTCGTTTGCGCTGGTGAGATCGAGATGGAGCGTGAGCACCTCTGCCCCGAGCGCCTCCAGGCGCTGCACCTGTTGAATGCGCTGGCTTATGGGATCGTCCTCCGGGTGTGTGATCAGCCAAGTTTCCTGATGCTCCCTGGCGGGCAGGGCAGAGCGCCCGGTCAGAACCAGCCGGGCGTGCCTAGTCACGGCCAGGTGCTCCGCGAGGAGCAGTCCGATGTTGCCCAGACCACCGATGAGCAGATAGACGCCGCGTTCTCTGAGCGCTGACTTCCTCGCGCGCTCCAGGTCGAGCGCGAGAAAATCCTGCACCAGACGCTGCCTGCCGCGATAAGCTATCACGGCATCCGTCGGTGAACTTTCAATCTCGGCGGCCAGTTGCCTGGCCAGGAGAGTCATGCCGGGAGTAGTGAGTGCCACATCAATACAGCGACAGCGCACGCCAGGAAACTCCTGAGGGATCACCTGGCCAATCGCGGTCAGCAGAGCTTTTTCGGGCATAAAAACCTCGGAGCCGCTGAGATCGTAGAGATAATTGGAGATGATCTCAAGCTGTAGCGCCAGGTCCTGACCGCTTTGAGCGAGGGCCTGCATCAGCCAGAGCAGGCTGTAATAGCCGTTTTCCTGGAGAGTCTGAAACAGTCCCGGATCGGGCGTGGTGGCGTGTTCGGTCAGACTCCAGAGATGGACAATCCCGAGCAGTGGTTGCCCGGAGCAAACGATATCCGCGAGCAAACGAGCATACTCCTCGCGGGCGCACGGATTGAGCGTATAGCGGTCCGGGGTCAGGCGAGCAAAGGACGAGCCAGGCCGAACCACCACCAGGCGGCGTCCAGGGCGCACCATGTGTTCAAGCAGAGCACCATCCCCGAGTCCGCTCCAGGCATCGGCAAAGATCAGCCATGTCCCGGCGGGAGCCACGTCCTCCGCGCCAGAAGTGGAGAGAGCATGTGCGGGCGAGAGGGTACGCTTCCACGAGGGCAGATAGAGCCAGCGGGTGACATCGGCGATTTTCCCTGCCCCGCGCTGACTCTGTGCGGCATCCTGGCGCGTGCCAGGCTCAATCCAGTAGCGACTGCGCTCAAACGGATAGGTCGGCAGCGGCACACGTCGTCGCCGTTCCTCATCGCCCTCGGTTGCCTCCCAGGCAATTGGCACGCCGGCCAGCCAGAGCTTGCCCAGCGTGGTCAGGAAAAATGCCAGGTCGGACTGCTGTTCATGCGGATGGCGGATCGAGGTCAGAATCGTACGCGCTCGCTTTACGCCAGCCTGCAACCTGGCCAGCGTGCTCAACGTCTGGCCAGGACCAACCTCCAGCAGGACCGAAGTCTCGTCCTGCAAAAGCACCCGCAGACCATCAGCAAAGCGCACCGTCTGCCGCAGGTGGCGCACCCAGTAGCGTGGATCGGTCACCTCCTCGGTCGCCCAGTCGCCGGTTACGCCCGAGATATAGGGAATGGTTGGGAGATGAAGCTGCAAGCGTGCAACAAACTCACCAAACTCGGCCAGCACGGGTGTGACCATCTGCGAGTGGGCTGCGACATCAATATAGATACGACGAAACTCAACTTCTCGCCGGGCAAAGACCTCCATCAGGGCCTCAATCTCAGCGTCGGGACCGGCCACCACGCACTGCGTCGGACCATTAATCGCCGCCAGGGAGAGCGCTCCCTGCAAGTACGGCCTGACCTCCTCTTCGGTCAGCGCCACACTGAGCATTGATCCCGCAGGCAGGCGCTCAAGCAGGCGTCCGCGCAGGCTAACCAGCGCCAGGGCGTCATCCAGCGAGAACACGCCTGCCAGGCAGGCTGCGACATATTCGCCCAGGCTATGGCCCAACATAGCCTGGGGATGCACACCGCGCTGCATCCAGACCTGGGCCAGCGCGTACTCGACGGTAAAGAGTGCTGGCAGAACGAGCGATGTACGGGTAAGCTGTGGCGTAGAGGGAACAGACGCATCCTGGCGCGGATAAAGAAAGGTACGCACATCAAAACCCAGATGGCGTTTTAGCAGGCGAGCGCAGAGATCCACCTGTTCGCGGAAAACTGGCTCCTCCTGGTAGAGTTCCAGGCCCATATTAATATACTGCGTACCACCACCGGGGAACAGAAAGACCACTGGGCGGCTGGTACTATCCTCGAAGGAGGTCAGGAGGCGATCAGCCTGTTGCAGTTGTGCCACCACGTCAGCGAGGTGAGCGCCGACCAGCGCACAGCGATGTTCAAGCGTCCGGCGTCCGACCTGGAGCGTATAGGCCACGTCACCGAGGTTACTCGTGGGATGCTGCAGCAAATACGCAGCCAGCCGGGTCTGCGCCAGTTGGAGCGCCGTGCTGGTTCTGGCCGAGAGCACCAGCAGTTGCCAGGTACGAGGCGAAGGAGACGCACGCGGCTCGGGGGCTTCGCCGAGAATCAGGTGGGCATTGGTTCCGCCGATACCGAAGGAACTGACGCCAGCATAGCGGGAACCCACACTGGCAGGCCAGGGGGTGAGCGCCGTATTTACGTAAAACGGACTAGTGGAAAAATCGATGTTCGGGTTGGGCTGCACAAAGTTGAGGCTGGGTGGAATCTGCCGATGCTTGAGTGCCAGCACACTCTTGATTAAACCAGCAACCCCAGCAGCGGCATCCAGATGTCCGATGTTGGCCTTGACTGAACCAAGAGCGCAGAACTGCGTAGCCGTAGTCGCTGTCCGAAACGCCCTGGTCAGCGCCGCGACCTCGATCGGATCGCCCAGCGCTGTGCCTGTCCCGTGGGCCTCGATATACCCGATGTGCTCAATCGCCACCCCGGCCATCGCCTGTGCTCTGACGATAACCTCGGCCTGTCCCTTGCTCCCTGGTGCTGTATAGCCCAGCTTGGATGCTCCATCATTATTTACCGCCGAGCCTTTGATCACCGCGTGAATGGTATCTCGGTCGGCCAGCGCATCCCCTAGACGCTTGAGAACGACAATGCCTACGCCACTGCCAAAAATCGTACCCGTGGCCTCGGCATCAAAGACCCGGCAATGCCCATCGGGCGAGGCAATCCCGCCTTCCTGGTAGTAGTATCCCGTTTTCTGTGGCACACTGACCGAGATGCCCCCGGCCAGTGCCATATCACATTGATAGCTTAAAAGCGCCTGACAGGCCAGGTGTACCGCGACCAGGGAGGTCGAGCAGCCCGTCTGTACATCGATGCCCGGCCCCTTTAAATCCAGGTGATACGAGACGCGCGTGCAGAGAAAATCTTTGTCGTTCCCGATCATGGCCTGGAAACTATCCCGTTCACCAACCAGGGCCGGGTTGGCCAGCAGGTTAAATAGGAGATAGGTGCTCAGGCTGGTTCCCGCATAGACGCCAATCAGGCCCTGGTACCGTTCAGGGTCGTAGCCAGCCGCTTCCAGTGCCTCGACGGCAGACTCCAGAAAGATCCGGTGCTGCGGGTCCATCATCGCAGCCTCGCGGGGGTTCAGGTTGAAAAAGCCTGCATCGAACAGATCCACGTTTTTGAGGATAGCCCCGGCTTTGACAAAATCGGGAGCACGGAGCACCTCATCACTGACGCCCAGCGCACGCAACTCATCGTCGGAGAACGAGGCGATGCTCTCCACGCCTCGCGCCAGATTCTGCCAGAACACCTCGATATTCTCCGCGCCAGGAAAGCGACCCACCATCCCGATAATCGCAATATCGAAGTTTTCCTCTTCGCTTGATACCTCTACTAGATCCTCGTCAGTCATTGAAGGTCACTCCTCTCTGCGCACGCTGGCGCTGGCGTTTGAAGCCTTCCATCTGCTTTCTGGCACGCTCATGGCTGGCCTGGAAAGCCGGCTGCTCACGCTGATTCTGGCCGAGATAGCGGGCCAGGGAACTGATCGTCGGATACTCCAGTAGCCTGACCAGCGGGATGTCCTGGCCAGAGATCTGCTTGAGCTGACTATGCACCTGTACTACCAACAATGAATGCCCACCCAGGTCAAAAAAGTTATCATGCACTCCAACATACTCAACCTGGAGCACCTGCCTCCAGAGTTCAGCCAGCGTGCGTTCGATCTGATTCGCAGGTTCGACGCGTGGGAGCGCGGGATCGAGACGCAGCGTTCGCACTGTACGCAGGGCATTGCGATCGATTTTGCCGTTGAGCGTGAGCGGTAGGGCGTCAAGTGGGATCATGTGCGCGGGAACCATGTAATCCGGCAGCCGCGCTTTCAGCAGTTCCTTGAGTTCCACGCTCAGTCCAGCCGGGTCGTGCTCGGGCGATGGGGGAGCCGCGGGTACAAAACAGGCCACCAGCCGCCGGTCCTCAAGCGTCTCCCCTTGCACCAGTGCCACCGCCTCGCGCACCTGCGGATGCTGATTCAGCACTGCCTCAATCTCTTCCAGTTCGATACGGTGGCCACGAATCTTCACCTGGTAATCGCTGCGCCCCAGATACTCGATGGTCCCGTCCGGCCAGGCCCTGGCCAGATCTCCCGTGCGATACATCCTAGCTCCTGGCTGTGTGCTCAGTGGATCAGGGACAAAACGCTCGGCGGTCACACCCGGACGCTCAAAGTAGCCTCGCGCCAGGCCAGCGCCAGCGATATAGATCTCGCCAGGCACCCCAGCAGGCAGAAGTTGCAGGTAGCGATCCAGAATATACAGCCGAGTATTGAGGATGGGAAAGCCGATCGGCACTGTCTCGCCGGCATCAGCAACGTCGTAAGCTGCCGACCAGACCGTGGTCTCCGTCGGACCATACATATTGATCAGCCTGCCAGGCAGCGCTCGCCTGACCTCAGCAGCCAGCGCCGCTGGCAAGGCCTCGCCTCCGAGCAGCAGCGCACGCAACGAGGTCAGCGACTCCAGCGTCTCTGCCTGCATGGTATACAAACGCATCAAGGATGGCGTACACTGGAGCAACGTGGGACGCTCGCGCAGAACCAGATCGGCCAGTGTATACCTTGCGGTGGTCTCGGGTACATTACTGATCTCTTTCAACTCATTGAGCAGCGAGAGGCTCGCCAGCACCTCATCTTCAGCCACTCCAAAGTCGATCAGGCAGGCAACTTCATCCACGTCGATGGCTTTGAGGCGATGGATCATCTCCCGTCCCATGTCCAGTGTGCCGAATAAGGCGCTGGTCTCAAAATAGCGCTCGAAAGCAAAGGCCAGTAGATCGTGCAGATCCTGCTCGCTCATCGTTTTCAGGTCTAAAGGCAAGGCGAGACTCTTGATCAGGTTGGCAATCAGGTCGACTGAGGTGCGCAGGTAGTTCATAAAAGGCTCGCGTACCCTGGCTCGCACAACCTCTTTATCCTCTCCCAGGAAGGTATGCAGCATCAGCGTGACGTGACCATCTTCAGGGCGATGCCCAGACTCTTGCAGAGCCTGGCGGTAGAGGCGAATCTTCTCGGCAACCTCTTCGAGCGTTTGCCCCAGCAGGTGTGTCAGGACCCGCGCTCCCATTCGGCCCGCGCTGATAAAGGTGTCGGGGTTGCCCGCAGCAGTAATCCAGACCGGCAGTTCTGCCTGCAATGGACGTGGCAGGGTGCTCACTGTCACCTGGTTGCCTGCGCCTCCCTGGACTGTGATAGACTCACCGCGCCATAACTTCTGCACTGTCTCTATGCCAGCAAACAGTATCGCTTTACGCGATGCATAGTTCTCGGGGTAAAAGACAAAATCATTGGCCTGCCAGCCAGAGGCAAACGCGATGCCTACTCGTCCACGCGAGAGATTATCAACCACCGACCACTCTTCAACAATGCGCAGCGGGTTATGGAGCGGTAGCACCACGCTTCCAGCACGCAGTTGAATACGCTCGGTCACCATCGCCAGGGCGGCACTGGTCACTGATGGGTTAGGATAGAGGCCCCCAAAAGCGTGGAAGTGCCGTTCGGGCGTCCAGACCGCGCTGAAAGCATGGCGATCAGCAAACTTCGCCCCTTCGATCAGCAACCGATACTTCTCCTGCTCCTGCTTCTCCGTATCGCTGGCAAAGTAAAAGAGACTAAAATCTATAGTTCTGGCTGCTCCAGCACTCCCGGCACGCGTGGCCACAGGCAAACCGGCCACCTGCTCCGCGAGCAACACCACGCGCATCCCACGCGTCAACGTCCACCATAGCTCAAGGGCGGAGATATCAAACGAAACGCTGGTCACTGCCAGCAAAACATCGCTACCCGCTCGCTCAAGCCCGATACAGCGATCCATGCCAGCCAGAAAGTTGCTTACGCTGTTATGCTGCACCATCACGCCCTTGGGCTTCCCCGTGGAGCCTGAGGTATAGATAATATATGCCAGATTGGCGGGCGTAGAGGACGGTACACAGACTGGCAGTTCAGCATCCTCGGACAGATTGATCTCATCCAGATAGACGCTGCGCACCCCCTCCAGCGGAAGTCCAGCGGCCAGTTCCCGTTCAGTAATGACAATGGTGAGCCGGGCATCCTGGATCATAAAGGAGAGGCGCTCTGCTGGATAGGTGCCATCCAGCGGCAGATAAGCGCCACCGCTTTTCAGAATGGCCAGCATAGCGATAAGCAGTGCGGGCGAACGACTGATACAGATCCCTACCGCGACATCAGGCCCGACTCCCAGTGTACAGAGCCAGGCCGCCAGGCGGTCGGCACGTCGATTCAGTTCCCGGTAGCTGATCTGCTCATCCTGGAAAACCAGGGCAATCGCGTCAGGAGTCTGTTGTACCATCGCTTCAAACGCCGTATGTATACACTGTGGCTCGACCTCGCCAGCGGCGGCTGAACACAGGTCAAGCAGGCGCTGCCGTTCAGCAGGCGTTAAAACTGGCAAAAGCTCCACAGGTGTCTCAGGACTGGCCACGATCCCATCCAGCAAAACCTGGAAGTGTTCCAACATACGCTGGATGGTCGCGGCCTCGAAGAGATCCGTATTGTATTGCAGAACCGTGTGCAACTCCCCATCCATCTCTACCACAGCCAGCGTCAGATCAAACTGAGCAGTCTGCTGAGGTAGGGCCACGGATTCCAGCGGCAATGTTCCCAGCGTCAGGCGAGCTTGCGCCTCATCGAGAGCAAAGCCAGTCAGGTCATAGCCCTGAATCAGCGGCGCTTGCTGGAAAGCAAACATCACCTGGAAAAGCGGGGTGCGGCCCGGATCGCGCACCTGTTGCAGGCGCTCGGCAAGCAGAGCAAACGGGTAATCCTGGTGCTCAAAGGCTTCCAGAACCGTCTGGCGCACCTGCTGAAGCAGGGCCACGAAGGTCTTCGACCGCGCAAACCTGGTCCGCAGCACAAGTGGATTGACAAAGTAGCCTACGATTCCGGCCAGCGCAGCCTGGCTCCGTCCAGCAGTCGGGGAGCCAACCAGAATATCGGTCTGGCCCGTATAGCGGTAGAGCAAAACCTGAAACGCGGCCAGCAAGGTGATAAAAAGTGTGCATTGACTGGTAGAACTCAGGTGCTTGATCTGCCCGGTCAATGTGCGCCCTAACTTCCGATACTCGGCAGCACCACGATAGGTCTGCACTGCCGGACGTGGCCGATCGGTCGGCAAATCGAGCACCGGGAGTTCGCCACCAAGCTGTGTGCGCCAGTAGGTCCATAATTGCTCACCTCGCGGACCCGCCAGCAGTTCTCTCTGCCAGCGCACATAGTCGGTATACGCCAGTGGTAGGGGCGGCAGAGCTTCCCACGAGGTTCCGCTATAGAGCACACTCAGTTCATGAGCCAGCAGCGCCAGCGACCAGAAATCGGCGATGCTGTGATGCACAACCACGAGTAACACATGCTCGCGTGGTGACTGCCGATACAGATAGACCTTCAGCAGTGGACCACCCTCCAGGTCGAACGGTTGGTTGGCAACGTGGACCAGACGCGCTTGTAGGTCCTCTTTGTCCATGTCGGCCACGTCTGTGAGCGAGAAGGACACGCGGTCAGCGGGATCAATCCGCTGGACAGGCTGACCATCAACGACCACAAAGGTAGTACGCAGAACGGCATGACGTTCAACCAGCGTTTGAAAAGCTCGCTCCAAGGCGGACGCGTCCAGTTCAAAGGAGAGACGAATGGCGCGTGCGAGATTATAAGCACTGCTCTCTGGTGCAAGCTGGTGCAAAAACCAGAGCGCCTGTTGCCCATGTGAGAGTGGAGCTTGCGTTCTGTCCTGTAGCGGAGCAATCGTCCCACCAGCCCGTTCGTACGCCGCTCCAGAGAGGCCAGCCTGGAGATACGAAACCAGTTCGTCAATGCTCATCTGAAACAGATCAACCATTGGGAGCCTGACTGCTAGCGTCTCTTCCAACGTATATTGCAGGTGAATTGCCGCCAGCGAATCGAGTCCAGCCGCGCTCAAGGGCAGTTCAGCATCGATCTGCCGGGTCAGGCCGTTGCGCAGGATCTCGCCCAATTTGCCGCGCAGATACATAGTAAGTAGCTGACGAGCCTCATCGTCTGGCAAAGCGTTGAGCGTCTCACGCGTTACACACGCGATGACTGGTTGCACCTCCTGGTCACGCGAGAAAGGTTCAAGCTGGCTGCTCTCTAGCACCTCAAGCTGGCCCGCCAGAAAGGCAACCCGACAGGCCTGGCGTTGCACCTTGCCGCTGGATGTCTTAGGGACGCCTCCAACTTTGAGTAACACCACGGCGAAAACCTGCAAGTGGTGTTGCTCGGCTACGGCCTGGCGAATCGCGGTCGCCACGGTATGCACATCCGCTGCCCGGTGCTGACGTTCGACTTCCTGGGCCACGACAAGCTGCTCCTCCCCATTAATCTCGACCGCAAAGGCCGCTCCACTGCCTGGACGTAGCATTGGATGGCTGCGCTGGACAGTGGCTTCGATATCCTGAGGATAATGATTGCGCCCCCGAATAATGATCACATCCTTGAGACGGCCAGTGATAAAGAGTTCATCCGCGAACAGAAAACCCAGGTCTCCGGTGCGTAGAAAAGGACCTTCGCCAGTCTCTTCAATCCAGGCGCGGAAGGTCACTGCGGTCTCCTCCGGCTGCGCCCAGTAACCTGTGGCAATGCTCGGACCACTGATCCAGATCTCGCCAACGGTCCCTGGCCGGGCGAGCGTGCGCGTCTGCGGATCAACAATCCGCACCTCCTGACCCGCAAAGGCTCGCCCACAACCGGCCAGTAGACGCCCACTCTCATCCTCTGCCGGGCTGGCCACAACTTGATGTCGCTCCAGTTGCACACTATCGAAGCGCTTCAGCATTGGTAGCTCGGCCTTCTTCACGCAGGACACCACCAGCGTTGCCTCGGCCAGACCATAACAGAGCGCAAACGCCTGTCGCCTGAACCCAAACGGCTCAAACGTCCTGGCAAAACGCTGCAAGGTATCCGGGTTAATCGGCTCAGCCCCGCTAAAAGCCACCTCCCAGCTACTAAGGTCCAGATTGGCACATTGCTCCAGATCAAAGCGCTGCACACAGAGATCATAGGCAAAATTTGGCCCACCACTAAACGTTCCTCGATACTGCGCAATCGCCTGCAACCAGCGCAGTGGACGCTGCAAAAAAGCGGTTGGCGACAACAGCGTGATGGGAAACCCGCTGTAGATCGGCTGGATAATACCACCGATCAAACCCAGGTCATGAAATGGAGGTAGCCAGCTCACACCGCGACTAGTCGCGGCTGGCTCAAGTGCCTGGAGAATACACGCGGAATTAGCCAGCAGATTGCCATGCGTCAACATCACGCCCTTTGGTGTTCCTGTCGAGCCTGAAGTGTACTGGATTAACGCCGTGGTTGCACTATCCACTAGAACAGCCTGCCAGTCGGGAACTGTTGTCGCGTCAAACCGGTCGATACTTACCCATCGCACATTGTTCAAGCATGGATTTTGCATAAATTGTCGGGTGAACGTCGAGAGAATCTGAGGACTGGTGAGAGCGATGCTGGCCTGTGCGTCTGCCACGATTGTTTCAACGCGGGCCAGGTGTCGATTTTGCCGGGGAGGGTAAGCCGGAACCGCCACAACACCAGTATACAGACACCCCCAAAAAGCCGCCATATACGCAGGACCCGGCGGAAAGAGCAGGAGCACACGCTCTCCGGCATGAATGTGCTGTTGCTGAAGCAACGCTGCGATGGAACGCGCCCACTGATCTAACTCACGATAGGTCAAACACACCTCCTCTGTCTCTCCATCGAGCAAAAAGGTGCATGCCTCCTGGTCGGACTGATGCACTGCTCGCCAGCGCAGAATCTCCACCAGGCTAGAAAAATCGCCGTAGACAACAGGGTACTCTCTGCTCATGGACAATACCTCACTCACTCCATGCTAGTATGTCACTGTCTGTTGTACGCAAGAGCTACCATTCGCTAGAGATTCAGAATCAGACAGCGCACGCTGCCCCCGCTCTTTTTAAATTCGCTCATATCGCACTTCACAGCCCGATATCCCCACTTCTCCAGGGCCATCCGCAGCTCATCCGTACAATCGTCAACCAGGATGTCGCGCTCGATCGGGATATTATTACAGACAAAATACTCCTTGGCATCGCGCTCACTGACCGCGACCGCTCGCTCAAAACGCCGCTCGATAAACTGGCGGCTCTCCAGAGTAAAGGCTTCAGGGTAGTAGAGCACGGTGTCTTTATCAATCAGCGAGATAGCCAGGGCCGTGTGATAAAAGTTCAAATCCTGCAGGTGCAGCTCACCAATAATGTTCAGCTCGGGCAGAATATGTTTGACATGCTCGATAGCTTCAGGCGAGGAACGCGGACCAAAGCCAAAGAGAATATCATTATCGAAGTAGATGATGTCGCCCAGACCCTCAAAAAAGATCCCCTCGGGCAGCGTGTAAATTGTAAAGCCATGCTTTGCCAGCCAGTCCGCGTATGGCGCGACCTCTCCTATGCGCTCGACATACCGGAAATTGCTGGCAATAAACCTGTTCCCATACACCATGCCACAATCGCCCGCGAAGGTCATGTCAGGCAATCCCGGCAGCGGCTCAATCACCTCAATCTCTACCTGCAACGACTTCAGAACCTCGTAGGCATAATCCCACTGCTGGCGTGCACGCTTTTTATCAACCTTATTCTCAACGTCCATATACGGGTTGATCGAGTATTCAATGTCGAAATACGTGGGGGGGCACATCAAAACTTTGTGTATCCTCAATGCCTATTTCTCCTTCTCCTGACCAGAACAACAACTGTCGATACAGACAAGACAGGTATTTCTTTCGCAGTAACTACTCAGGTCCGTAAAATGGCGGGGCTGAGGGCATAGCGATAGCTGTCATT
>DAOTTJ010000369.1:0-8774 GCA_034437695.1 Ktedonobacteraceae bacterium | reverse complement strand
ACAGGATTTTCCGCGTCGATCTCAGTGGCGCGTTGATAGGCATCGTAGGCGCGTTTATAGTTGCCTTGATTGTAAAGGGAGGTCCCCTTGCCATTCCAGGCGTGGAAGTTCAGCGGGTCCAGGTTGAGTGCCTCTTCGTAGGCGTGGAGCGCCTGCGAATACTGCTGTTGTTTTAAGAACTGGTCGCCTTCCTGGCATCTCTCGCGGGTACTGCTGCTGTTGGCCGAACGTATCGTGCGTGGGTGAGCCGACGAATCCCCATTATTGCCGTTGGCAGCTTGCAGCGGGAGCGAGGGACCGGTGATATGGCGCACATAGGGTGAATTGCTGCGCGGCGGTTGAGACTCGCTGGGGGAGAACGCTGGTGCGGAGCGAAAAGCCGAACCCGAGCCTGACTGTATTGTCTGATCAAAGACCTGGACGAACTCTTGCATACTGGTAAAGCGTTCTTCGGGATGGTTGGCCAGGCCGCGAAGCACCACCTGATCGAGCGCGGAGGGTAGATCGCGGTTAAAGAGAGAAGGTGGGCGCACGGGTCCGCCTGCGGCATCGAACGGGTGGTAGCCGGTCAGCATCTCGTAGAGCACCACGCTACAGCCAAACTGATCGCTGCGCGGATCGACGACTCCGCTGGTCTGTTCGGGGGCCATATAGCCGACGGTGCCGCGCACAGTGACCGTTTTGCCGATGCGTGCGCCTGGTTCGAGGGCGCGGGCGATGCCGAAGTCGGTGATAATCAGGCGACGATCTTCCTGGTGAATCAAAATATTTTCCGGTTTGATATCGCGGTGGATCACCGGGCGTGGTCGGGTATGGGCATAGAAAAGCGCCCCGGCCAGTTGGTGGAAATTAGTCACCGTTTCGGTGGGCGAGAGCGGTCCGTTGACGGTTGCCAGGCGATTGCGCAGTGATCCGGCGGTATAGAGGGGCATCACCAGAAAAACGCTTGGACCATCTTTGCCGTAGTCCAGAATAGGTGCAATATTCTGATGATCGAGTACCGCAGCAATGCGAGCTTCGCGCAAAAAATGCTCCTGTTCTGTTGCCGTCGTTTTGCTGGGCAGGAGCACCTTAATAGCGATTCTGCGTGATAAATGCTGATCTATCCCACGAAAAACCGCCGCGTATCCCCCTTTGCTGACCAGAGCTTCGACCACATAGCGCCCGGCGAGGGCGGTGCCGAGGAGTGGCAGAGCGCAACTCCGGCAAAATTGGTCGTTGTCCCGGTTATCAAATCCACAATCAGCCAGATCGGCGCAGCGTCGCATGCCACCTCCTCCGCAGGTGCTTAGAGAGCAACCTGGTTCGCTTCTAGAGAACGCGCCCATTCCTGGCACGCCCCAGCTTCTTGTTGTCGGCCCAGTTTTTCCAGCGTGATAGCTTTGTTATACCAGGCGTCGGCTTCGTCGGGGGCGTGAGTTGTAGCCTGGTCGAAGGCGACCAGCGCTTCTTCTACGCGTCCCAGTGCGAAGAGAGAAAGGCCTTTATTATTCCAGGCCGCAATATAGGTTGGGTCAAGTTCCAGAGCGCGGTCAAAAGCAAAGAGTGCTTCTTTGTCGCGTTCCAGTTCGTGTAGCAGGCTCCCCTTGTTATACCACGCAGAAATCAGGCCGTCGTCGTATTGGAGCGCCTGATTATAAGATTCGAGTGCATCTTCGTTGATATGCAGGGCAGCCAGTACGTTGCCTCGATTATACCATGCCCCTGCTAGCGTTGGGTCAAGGTTGAGTGCCTGATCATAGTCTGCCAGGGCTTCCGGGTAGCGTTTGAGGTCGCGTAGATCGTTGGCTTTATCAAACCAGGCCATCGCGCTGTGTGGCATCAAGAGTGTGGCGCGTTGATGGAGTTCCAGCGCGGCTTCGGGCTTTTTCTGGCGGCGTAGAATATTGCCCTGCGTATCCCAGAGCGCGGCGTTATCGGGGTCGATATCTAGAGCGTGCTCAATCGCGATCAGCGCCTCATCGTAGCGCTGCAAACTAAAGAGCGTATCGCCCATCGCCTGCCAGACGATCATCTGTTCCGCGTCAAGCATCAGGGCCTTGTCAAATGCCTGGAGAGCTTCGTAGGGGTGACCCATTTCGACCAGGGTCATGCCGCGTCCGGTCCAGGCAAAGACATAGCCAGGGTCGAGTTTGAGTGCCTGGTCATAACAGTACATCTCTTCGTCGTAGCGTTGGAGTTCGTGGAGAACGGTAGCGCGTGAATTCCAGAGATCGGGATCATTGGGGCGCAGCGAGAGCGCCTGGTTATAGGCCAGCAGCGCTTCCTCCAGACGACCCAGCAGGAGCAGAGCGGACCCTTTGCCACCCCAGGCCTCGGCTGAGACTGCTTCGGTCGCCAGGGCCTTTTCGTATGCGCTGAGCGCGTCTTCGTAGTGACCCAGTTCGTAGGCATGGTCGCCTCTGGCCAGCCACTTAGAAGGCGTACCTGGCGACGGGCGTGGCGTGGCCACCACGGGTGTCATCGGCGCAATGGGGATCACTGGCGTTTGTGGCGCAGAGACAGGGGCGGCTCTGCCTGCGGCACGCGGGTTCTCGTTCACATAGCCGGTCGCACGCGGTGGCTCGGGCGCTAACGCGCTCGGCTCCTCGATCAATGTCTTCACCAGAAAAGCGACCGGGCCATCCTCGCCAAAATCGGTGACGCAAATACTTCCTGGCTCGCGTACCGTGCTGGAGAACGCCAGAGCCAGTTCGGCGTCCTGCAAAAAAATTTCCCGCTCTTCTTGCCCTGCCAGACGTGGACGCAGGACGCGCACTGTTACATTCTTGCCAATCCGCCGATCGA
Organism: Ktedonobacteraceae bacterium; assembly: GCA_034437695.1. GTDB lineage: Bacteria > Chloroflexota > Ktedonobacteria > Ktedonobacterales > Ktedonobacteraceae > Paraktedonobacter. Next base: position 5,987 of record DAOTTJ010000369.1, on the reverse strand, counting down.
TAGCGTTAAAGGTCACCGTTGTACGATCCTTGCCGCGTACATTGACAATTTCATAGCGGCCCTGCAACAATGCGCCTGCCGTGGGTATTCCGCATTTTGCGCAGAAGCGCTCATTTCGTTGGTTTTCGTGCAAGCACTCATCTTTATCCAGACACATCACCATAGAGCTTGCTTCCCTTCAGAATATGCCATAAGAGTTCTCTCCGGCTAATTATTATGCATTGATTGATAGAGAAATTTCGGTCTTTCAGTACTCTCTACTCTATCTAAAAATGAGCAAACTTGTCAATCTTCTGATGCGTTTTTCGCGGTCTTTCTCTCTACTCTGCCTATTTGGGCAAGCGTGGTCCCTTTGCACGTGCTTGCTTCAAGGAGGAGAGGCGTGGCATAATGTCGGCAGAAATGCTGTAGTGGCAGCTATACCGATCGTCTATAGTAAATTGGCGACAGTCTGCCAGGGGTGAAGTAGGCTTATTTGTGACTATAGGCGGAGGCCCAGCGTGTTGCGTGTGAGAAGTTGAACAAATAGTGATTGGAAAGGGGCTACAGCATGCGAAAAGGTCTTTCAGAATCGGGTGATACAGAGGATGCCCTGAATGGGGTTGCTCAGGAGAACGAGAGCGGCGACCAGGAGAGTACGAGTGTGATACGTGTGCTGCTTGCCGACGACCATGCCCTTGTGCGCGAGGGTACGCGCCGTTTGATCGAGACGGAGAGCGATCTGGAGGTGGTGGCCGAGGCGTCGAGCGGAGAAGAGGCGCTTGAAGCTGCGCGAAGATTGAGACCGGATATCGCGATTATGGATATCGCTATGCCCGGAATTGGTGGGATTGAAGCCACACGTGCGATCAAGGCTGAGTGTAGTGGGACGGCGATCCTTGTTTTATCAGCGTACGACGACGAGCCTTATCTGCTGGCCTTGATCGAAGCGGGTGCGGCCGGGTTTTTGTTGAAAAACGTGAATGGACGCGAACTGGTTGAAGCAATTCGCGCCGTTGCCCGCGGTGAGTCGGTGCTGCAACCCGCCTTGAGTAAAAGAGTGATGGGGCGTCTCTCGGCTCGTCCGGCTGCTTCGCAGCGTCCTCCCGATATGTTGAGCGAGCGCGAATTTGATGTGTTGCGCCTGGCTGCGCGTGGGCTGCCCAATAAAGAGATTGCCCGCCGAATGAACCTCAGTATTCGTACTGTGCATAGCCACCTGGCCAACGTTTTTATGAAGATGCGCGTCGGTTCGCGGACCGAGGCGGTGCTCCTGGCTTTGCGGCAGGGGATGATTACGCTCCAGGATACCTACGATGACCAGTGATCCGATCGAAGCGCATCCTCTCCTCCGCTATCTTCTGGTTGCTTTGGCCAGTTTACTCACGCTTGGCCTGTTTATCTGGTCGATCGCTAATTATCATCTCCAACTCACCCAGCCAATTTTCTATGGTAGCCGTGCTATCTATAGCATCATCCTGCTGTGTCTCATTGTTGGTCTCTTCGGTCAGATCCTGCTGTTGCGCATTTTGAAGGCCGAAATAGGCCCGCTCTCGGCCAAAGAGGCGCAAAGGAATATCACCTGGCGTTTGCTCTTACTCTTCGATGTCGCGGCTCCCATCTATCTCGCGGCTGGCGTTCTACTGGGAATATTTGCGGCAGTGCTGACCGCGCTAGTGACGCAGTTGATTGTGCAAGGATACACCTCGTGGCGTGGTCTGGCTTCCTGGACCGCGTCGGTGTACCGGATAGCTACAACTGGTGTGCTGGTTCTGCTCTCGACGACGGTCTTTCAGCGTGTCTCGGCGATCTTTCGCGCTACCTCGCACGCTGGTACCAGTTATCTGGAGTCGTGGGAGCTGATCGGGACGGTCCTGGCTGCGTGCGTGATGATGGTTTTTCTGATGATCGTTGCTCTGCCGGTGATCATGCGTGTGCAGCATATCAGTCTGCGGGCAGCCCTGGGCGAGTACTTTCGTTCCTCGTTGCCGTTTTTTCAGCTATTAGTTCTGAGTGTCGCTCCGCTGTTACCGGTGGTGGATATCTTTGACAACGTGGTTGCCGAGCTGGCCTGGATCTTTTTCCTCGTGCCTTTGCTGGCTATCTACTCGCTTGCCCTCGTCAGTGTGCGTCTCAGTCTGCGTACCGACGAATTGCGGAAGACCTTGAAGGACCTGAGCAGCGCTCGCCGTCGGCAGGGTGAGCTGCGCGATTATGCCTCGCTGGTGACGCGTGTACAGGAAGAGGAGCGGCGGCGGCTGGCCCGCGAGTTACACGACGACACGGCTCAGGCCTTGATCGCGCTGGCTCGCGGTCTCGATGGTCTGGAACGCGCGATCGAACAGCTCGACCCACCGCGCCGCGACCGCGAGTGGCTGGCCAATCTGCAAGCTCTGGCCGCTCGGACGCTCGACGGGGTGCGCCGCGCATGTCGCGATTTGCGTCCCTCTATTCTTGACGACCTCGGTCTACGTGCCGCTCTGGAGTGGCTCTGCGATAGCTCCAGTAGTCGCGGTGTGACTTCCAGCTTTGTCTGTACCGGCACCGTCTATGTGCTGTTGCCCGAAGCTGAGATCGCAATCTTCCGCATCGCCCAGGAGGCGCTTTCCAATGTCTGGCGACACGCGCACGCCACATGTGTCGACGTTGAGTTAGAGTATCTACCCACATCTCTCTGTCTACGGGTGCGCGACAATGGCCAGGGCTTTTCGCTCGACGATCTGCCCGATGGACACCAGGATTCGTCGAGCGGCCTGGGTCTGCTCGGTATGCGCGAACGCGCTCTGTTGATCGACGCCACTTTGAAAATTAGCTCGCTCCCCGACTGTGGCTGTAACATTGTGCTTACTTTACCACTCCCACTCGCTGAAAAATAGAATATTCTCGCGCTCTTTGCGCATTTCTGCTGATGCGTTTCGCTCAATGATATTGCATAGTTAGGGTAACAGGATTCACTGGTTGTCTCTTGTGTCTGAAGCGTGTCCTTAGAAAATGATGGTCAGTATACTCGTGGTTGGGAACCGGGACCCGGCTACGGAAGGTGAATGTATTGGCTGCATAGTCGTTTTCTCTTCTATTTGAGGGAAGCATCTTTGTCTCTCCGTGCGATGTTCTCTCGGGCAGCACCTGGCATACCGTTCAGGTGGGGATGAGCCTTCAGGCACGAGGTGCGAACCGTGAGTCTTTCTTTTTTATTTGCTCTCCCATAACCTCCAGCTTATACTTACCGCTCGCTTTTTTGCCCTATCTCTCTCGTAAATCCTTTTTTGCACGAATAGCAAGTAAAACGTACGGCTTTTCTCTCGCTCATTGAGGCTGGCTGCTCTCTAGCGCTACGCATGTGCTATCTCTAGCAGCCGACCTCCGTTGCGGCATGTTATAATTGAAGCAGGCCATTTTATGTATCACAAAATTTTGCCAGGGGACGATGAGTATGTCTATTCATAATGATGTGTTCAATGCACGAACCAGCCTGGAAGGTATTCCAGGCGATGTTGTCTATTACCGATTGCATGCTCTGCAAGAGCGAGGAGTGCAGAATCTCGACCGTTTGCCCTTTACTGTGCGTCTCCTCCTGGAGAACGCGTTGCGCCATGCCGGGGGGGAACTAGTGAGCGAGGAAGATGTGCTGGCTCTGGCAAACTGGCGACCGGGCGGTGCGGGCCAGTCCGAGACCGAATATCCCTTTATGCCTGGGCGCGTACTCTTGCAAGACTTTACTGGTGTGCCAGCCATAGCTGACCTGGCGGCGATGCGTTCGGCGATGCAGCGGGCAGGGGGCGATCCCCAGAAGGTTAATCCACTTGTGCCAGCCGATCTGGTGATCGACCATTCGGTTCAGGTCGATCAGTTTGGTTCGAGCCTGGCGTTCGAGCGCAACGTTGAGCGCGAATACGAGCGCAACAGCGAGCGTTACGGTCTGTTGCGCTGGGGCCAGCAGGCGTTCAGCAATTTTCGCGTGGTGCCGCCTGGCACGGGCATTGTTCACCAGGTCAACCTGGAGTTTCTCGCGCCTGTGGTGATGACCAGGAGCGAGCAGGATGAGATAGTGGCGTTTCCCGATACGCTCGTTGGCACGGATTCGCACACGACGATGATCAACGGACTTGGTGTGCTTGGCTGGGGAGTTGGCGGGATCGAGGCTGAGGCTGTCTTGCTGGGCCAGCCGCTCTACCTGTTGAACCCCGAGGTTATCGGTGTGCATCTGAGCGGTGCGCTGCCCGAGGGGGCGACCGCGACCGATCTGGTTTTGACGGTAACGCAAATCCTGCGCAAGCGCGGGGTTGTCGGCAAATTCGTTGAGTTTACCGGAGCCGGATTGAGCTATCTTTCGCTGGCCGATCGCGCGACGATCTCCAATATGTCGCCCGAATTTGGCGCGACTGCGACACTCTTTCCCGTGGACAGCGAGACGCTGCGTTACCTGCGCATGACTGGTCGTTCCGAGGAGCAGGTGCAGTTGGTCGAGACCTATACCCGTGCTCAGGGTCTGTTCCGTACCGACGACCAGCCGACGCCGCAATTCGACGATCTGCTCGAACTCGATCTCGCCACGATTGAACCCAGCCTGGCGGGTCCACGACGTCCCCAGGACCGCGTCCCTCTGCCGAGTCTGGGCCGCGCTTTTCGCGCCGCGTATGCCGACCATTTTAGCGCGGACACTGCGGGTGCACCGGGCAATGGTCACTCCAATGGGCAACATAAAGATGTGCTGGTGCAGATGGGCGATAGCCAGGTTCCGATCGGCGATGGCTCGGTTGCTATCGCAGCGATTACAAGCTGTACCAATACCTCAAACCCCACAGTGATGATCGCCGCTGGTCTGCTGGCCAAACACGCAGTTGAGCGTGGACTGTCGGTCAAGCCGATCGTCAAGACCAGTCTCGCGCCCGGTTCGCGGGCGGTGGTCGACTACCTGAATAACGCCGATCTGTTGCCCTATCTGGAGGCCTTGCATTTTCACCTGGTTGGCTTTGGTTGCACGACATGTATTGGCAACAGCGGCCCGCTCGCCGACCCGGTTGCGCAGGCGGTTCAGGACAACGATCTTGTGGTGGCGGCTGTGCTGAGTGGCAATCGCAATTTCGAGGGACGTATCCATCCGCAGGTGCGGGCCAGCTTCCTGGCCTCGCCGCCCCTGGTGGTGGCCTACGCGCTGGCTGGTACGGTCGATATCGACCTGACCCACGATCCGCTGGGCGTGGACCCCAATGGCGATCCAGTCTACTTACGCGATGTCTGGCCGACGCAGCTTGAGGTGCAAAAGGTGGTTGCCAGCGCCGTCTCCCCTGAGATCTTTCAGCGCAACTACGCTTCTGTCTTTGAGGGCGATGAGCGCTGGCGCGTGCTTGCCACCTCTGAAGGACAGCTCTTTGCCTGGGACCCCGCTTCGACTTACATTCAGGAGCCGCCGTTCTTTCAAAATATGACTCAGCAGCCTGCACCCATCCAGGACGTTCACGGCGCTCGCGTGCTGGCCATGCTCGACGACTCGATTACCACCGACCATATCTCGCCAGCAGGCAACTTCAGTCCGTCGAGTCCTGCCGGTAAATATCTGGTCGAGCGCGGCGTCGAGCGTCGCGACTTCAACACCTACGGGGCGCGGCGCGGTAACCACGAAGTCATGGTGCGCGGCACCTTTGGCAATATTCGCCTGCACAACCATCTGGCCGCAGACAAAGAAGGCTACTATACCACCTATCTGCCTGACGGCGAGTTGACCACCATCTTTGAGGCCGCCGAACGCTATCAACAGGCTGGCGTGCCACTGCTACTGATCGCTGGCAAAGAGTACGGGTCGGGCAGTTCACGCGACTGGGCAGCCAAAGGACCTCTGTTGCTCGGTGTGCGTGTGGCCATCGCTGAGAGCTTTGAGCGTATCCATCGCAGCAATCTGGTGGGCATGGGCATTCTTCCGCTGCAATTCAAGCCTGGTGAGAGCAAAGAGACGCTCAAACTGAGCGGACGTGAAACCTATGATATTACAGGCATCGCGCACGAACTCA
>DAOTTJ010000368.1:0-2310 GCA_034437695.1 Ktedonobacteraceae bacterium | reverse complement strand
ATCTGCACTGTGTTATAGTCTACAGGCACCAGGTAGGTATCTGGATAGAGCAAGCCATCCATGTTGGGTGCACCCTTCAAAATGGGATACTTCGCGGCATCTGGAAATTGACTTGGGTTGTGGGTGTATTTCTGAAAATCTTGCGCGTTAAAATTTTGTAAGTTGGCCGCGCTAATCCTGACCGCGATCTGCTCTATACGAAAGCCATCGACAACTGCGATGCGCTTCTCATCCGGCTGAGCTAGTTGAAGCTTCCCAATAATCTGATCGATAGTCATGCCAGGCGTCAAATTATAGGCCCCAGCCTCCAGGTGCTGATCGAGTCCTTTGAGCCTGGCCCAGAGCCGAAAAGCCAGCGCGTTGCGCACTAATCCCTTAGTAACCAGGTCTTCGGCAATCTGTTGCGTGCTCTCACCATTCAAAACCACCAGCGTAACCTGCTTACTTGCGTTCGCGGCAGGCGGGAGGAAAATATCTGTCACCACGGACCAGGCACTCCATATACCCCCAAAAACGAGAAATGCGATGAGTACTACGGCGATCATCGCGCCGCGTCCGCGTCTGTTCTTCATAGTGTATCCTCTATTTGATCCGCCTGCGCTTCTCTCTTGACCGGATGCTTATCCAGGTACTCCTGTAGAATCACAGCCGCAGCCAGTGCATCTATTTCCTGCTGCCCCCGCCTTTTTCGCCGCTGCTTCCCCTGCGACCCACCCTGCTTCCCTTTCTGACCCTGACGACGCTCACCTCTCTCAACCAGCAAACGCTCGGCCTCAACAGTCGAAAGTCGTTCGTCCCAAAATCTCGTGGGAATCGCAATCTGGCCCTTTAAACGTTCTGTAAAGGCCAGTATGCGCTCTCCCTGCATATGGATCTCTCCATCCAGGCTCACAGGTAAGCCTATGACTAACTCCTCGGCCGCGGTCTCTTCGATCAACTGGCGGATGGCTTCCCAGGTCAACGCCTCATCGCGGTTGACGTGCAGAGTTGTATAAGGCGAAGCCAGAAAACCACTAGGATCGCTAAGCGCAACCCCTATTCTGACCTCACCTACGTCCAGGGCCATCAGGCGTGGCATGCGTCACTTCTCCGTCTCTAATCCTGCTCTTCTCTTTTAACGAAACAAACTCGCGTTTGTTGCGACCCTAGTACTTTCTCAAGTACGCACGAGCGACGAGATACTCAACTGACCGCCTGAATGATTACTTTGATCTGACCACTCCTCAAGGGCAGGAATGAGAGGAATGAGGGGACTACGGCTATTTTGACGTTCTGAAGACCAGCGCGAGCCAATGGCCCGGCTTCAAGGTCGCTCTCAGCCTGACCAATGCTCTTGGTAGTCAGACTGCTGCTGATCTGCTGAGCATCAAGCTGCGTGACTGTCTCTCCGGTAGCGCTCGCACTGATCGCTAGCGCACTCCCATCGCTCGACGGCTTGCTTTTAATCCCCGTCAGCGTCACTGGCAAGTTAGATGCCAGCACAGCAGCCGGACTGAGCTTCTGCGCCGCCACGTCCAGCAGCTCAGCCGCCGCAGTCTGCATAGCCGCCGCGTGGACGACCAACACTTTTACCGCTACGCTCATATTCCCGGAGAACTTTCCACTGGGAACCGCCTGACCTACTCCCGGCGCTCCACTCAGTTGCTCCTGAGATAAAGGCACACTACTCCCCAGCACGTCTGGTACAAGTTTGCCAAGCTGGTCACTGCTGACGGTGTGCGCGGTTAACCAGCTCTGAATAGCCTTTTGTAGCTGCTTATGCAAGGCCACTTTCAGTTGCGTAAGGTCCTGTGTGGTGACCGCCGGCTGATTGGTAGCGCCTCCACCAGTACTAGCAGCGGGATTGGTAGCCGTCAAGATGCTACCGACGGCCGCGGCAGTCATAGGGTTATTCCTACTCGCGATACTCTGCAGGCTGGGCGGGGGAATGTCGGTGATTGTGTTGGCATCTACGTTGCCGATCACACCCTCTTGTACAGCATTGACGGTTAATGGCAATGTCTCGCCTGCTGGCAGATAGGCTTCAGCCGTAGTCCGAAACTGCACGCCACTATGCGTCTGCACAAGTGTATTACTCGGAATGATCAGAGCCACGCTTCCACTATTGGCAAACGAAACCTGGCCTGTGGCGCTCAAATTGCCTACACTCGCGATACCACTGGCCGCCGCTGACCCGCTGACCGCGAAGGACTGCTCTAGCGTCTGTCCCACGATGTCGCCCGGCCCACTCGCTGCTGAACCGGCCGTCGCATTTAACTGAATATTCTGCTTAAAGCTCTGAGCCTTTAGATAGAGCGTGACGGTCGCGGT